>JAAVHP010000007.1 GCA_014799665.1 Clostridiales bacterium | reverse complement strand
TACCAAAAGGCAGTAAAGCCCGTACAGCACGTTTATGGAAAGTATGGCACTCTTAAAAAACAGTATCTCGAAGAAATGGGTATAGATTGGACGATTGCCGATTTGCCTACGTATCTTCATGGTGTAGATAATCAAGCGGAAGAGCTGCAAGAAACGATGCGAACAAGGCTTGAACAAGACGAGCGGTATAAGCGCACATGCGATTTTATGGAAGATTATCGCCGTCAGACCGAAGTGAATAGACTTATAGAGGAAGAAATCCTAAACGAAATCGTTTACACGGGAGCGGTAGCATGAAAACACCTAAGTCTATAATAGATAAACGCTACGAAGATAAGCACAAAGATGAGCGTAAAGCTCGTCACATGGTGTGGGGTACAAGTGTGGCCCGCGAGTATGCGGAGGAAATAAACGAGTACCTTCAAAGACACAAGCTGACAAAAGTGGAACTGATTGCCGCAGGGTATCAGGCTCTGCAAAGTCAGTATGGCCCTAATAAAATAGAATAACCAAACACGAAGCGAGGACTATGGCCCTCGCTTTTCATTTATATATATAAGGTATAAGCCGAACAGGAACAGTCGAAAGACGGAGTGAGTTGGTTTTATACCGAATAGCTCCGTTATCAATAAAGGAGCTAAATCAAAAATGGAAAATATAAATCTCAACAACGTACTTACGATTGCTGAGTTGTGTGAGTTGTTGCATATCTCACGTAAGTATGCTTACAAATTCATTCGGGACAATAATATAAAGTTTATGCAAATAGGTAAGAAATTCTATTTATCTCGAAAATCAATAGAAAAATTGTTGTCTATGGAGGACTAAAAAATGATAGCTGGTAGATTGGCAAAGAAGAAGGAATATTTTTACATAGTTTTGAGCTATTCCGATGATGCGGGAAAGCGAAAGGAAAAGTGGATCAAGACGGGATTGAAGATTAGAGGTAATAAAGCAAAAGCCGATGAAATGCTTTTGGAGTATAGGACAAACTTCGATGTCAATACCGGCAAGCTGAAATCCGAGCAAGAAGAACTCAAAAAGAACGAACCGGATCGTTCGGAGATTCTATTCGGAGATTATCTATTAGAGTGGTGTGAAGACATCAAAGGTACAGTTGAACTATCTACCTATGCAGGGTATAGGTTTTGCATAGAGCGAGTGATCGCTCCGTACTTTAACGAACGCAAAATAACGCTTAAAAACTTAAACGCACATATTATTGATGAGTTTTACAGCGAGAAGTTGAAAATAGTGTCCGCTAATACGGTTATACATTATCACGCTAACATTAGAAAGGCGCTACAGGACGCTTACAAGAATGATTTGATCCCTTGTAATTACGCAGATAAAGCTCATCGCCCCAAGAAATCGGATTATATAAGTAACTATTACAATCGTGATGAATTGCTGACCTTATTCCAAGCGGTAAAAGGCAAAAAAATAGAGTTTGCAGTTTTAATGGCGGGGTATTATGGCCTTAGGCGTAGTGAAGTAATCGGACTTAAATGGTCTAATGTGGATTTCAAGTACAAGACTATAACTATTAAACATACAGTAACCACCTGTAGTGTAGATGGAAAATACTTGCAAATAGCCAAAGATAGAGCCAAGACTAAAAAGAGCATCCGCTCGTTACCGCTCATTCCGCCGATATATGATTTTCTTGTTAATATGAAAAAACAAGAAGAGATAAATAAAGAATTCTTTGGCAGCAATTATATAACAGAATACGATGACTATATATATAAGGAAAAGAACGGGGAATTAGTCAAGCCTGATTTTGTTACCACCAACTTCGCATTGCAACTAAGCAAAAATCCTGATTTGCCCAAAATACGCTTTCATGCTTTGCGCCACAGTTGTGCAGCACTTTTAAGACACGAAGGCGTACCAATGGAAGATATACAGAAATGGCTTGGGCATAGTCAAATAACTACTACCGAGAGCATATATGCTCATTTCGATACAGAAAGGCATCTAAACTCGGCTCAAAAAATATTCAATGCTTTTTCGACCGATGATACATGACAAAGAAAAACCCCGCCATACAAGGTGGGGTTTACCGTCTGTGGTACCGCTGACCGGACTTGAACCGGTATGAGATTTCTCTCGACAGATTTTAAGTCTGTTACGTCTGCCTATTCCGTCACAGCGGCATGAAGTATGTAATTTTTGCAAGATGCGAGAATTATGCGAGAAAAATGCGAGAATTCGTACATCTTGTAGTGTTGGGTGATGACCTTCAACCACAATATATGGTAGAAATTGGTCTATATGGGGGTAAAAAGTGGATGTGGTCCACGGGATTTTAAGTCCCTTGCGTCTGCCTATTCCACCACACCGGCAGGTAATGGGGGTATTTATAACTTACGTAAGTAAAAACGCATGGGGTACGATCCATGCGTTTTTTGGAGGCACCACCCGGATTTGAACCGGGGGTTAGGGCTTTGCAGGCCCCTGCCTTACCACTTGGCTATGGTGCCGTACCTTATGTATATGTTAATGGTGGGAACAATAGGACTCGAACCTATGACCCTCTGCTTGTAAGGCAGATGCTCTCCCAGCTGAGCTATGCTCCCATGCCATGCTTATCTATAATATCAAATATTAAATAAAAAATCAACCTTTTTTCGGTAATTTACAAAAAATTTTTTATACTTTTTTGGAAAACGGTTTGTCCGTTTTGGTTTTGCGTGCGTAAAACCTTATTACTATTCATAAAATATTGTTAGCCGCAGTGCTTTGAGGAGTAGTATGTATCAAATAACGGTCAGTGTCAACGATATGAACGCCGATTGGCTGTATTCGGTTGACGAGATTATCGGCAATAAACTGAAAAACTGTATGGCGGTTTCTGCGCTCAGCGTAGTAGGGCGCAGGCTTTACTGTTCGTTCGGATGTGAGAGCGCCGAACGCGCGCAGATGGTCGCAACGATTAAGGAATATATCGTCGAGCTGTTCGGCGTTGCGGGAAAGTTCGAGTTTATAAAACGCAATCTTATGCTCGGGCTGCCCAAACAAAACTATGAGCTTTTGCTGCACACTCTCGTTGCATTTGATAGGGAAAACGAGCATAAACTTTTGAACAAGCTGATTCGCGTTGAGGACGGTATGGCGCTCGACGGGATATTCAATTTCAGGCTCGGCGAGCTTAGAGAACGCTGGATAGAGATATGCAATCTTACCCGAAACAACGGTGCATATCTTTACGACGATGAAACATACAACGAGCTCTTGCGCTTCCTTATAAGCGCCGTTAACCCAAAGATAAACAAGTTGACCGTGTGCGAGAAGAACGGCAAGTACCGTGTTACGGGTTCTCTAAAAAACAGTGTGCTCGATTTCGACGTAGCCGGCAGTGCGGAGCTTATGTATCACTTAATAGATCTCGCGCCGCTCGAACTAGTTATCGACGGGCGAATAACAAACCGCGAGCTGTTCAATCGTTTGGAAGGTATCTTCGACGCAAAAACCCTCGATACAGCCAAAAATAAGACAAAAAAATAACAAAACTAATAAAAATGCAAGCGATATTCGTTTGCTATTTTCTTTTTGGCGTGGTATAATTATTCTAATATCTTATAAGGAGAATAATAAATGGTATCACTTTCGTTACTGGGATTGGACACCTATACAATAGTTTTCGTAGTATTGCTTGTAGTGCTCATTCTCGCTTTGCTTGTAGTGCCCATGTTCACCAACAAAAAACGCGCCAAACAAACCGAGGAATTACACCGCTCGCTTCATCCCGGCGATCGCATTAAAACGGTCGGCGGCATTATCGGCACGATCAAAGAGATCCGTCAGGTTTCGCCCGTAGACAAGGAAATGGTAATCGAAACGGGCGAGGGCGATAACAAGACCACCATGGTCCTCGATATCCAGGCTCTTTATCAAGTGCTTAGCCGTAGCAATACGAGTATTCCCGTGGCGGAAGAAGCTCCCGTCGAGGAAAAAGTCGAAGAAACCGTAGTTGCCAATATTCCCGAAAAGGCGGAAGAAACGCCTGTTGCAACCGAGGAAACGGTTGCCGATGCACCTGTGCCCGCCGCCGAGAACACCGCGACCGAAAGCGTCGAAGAAAAAGTGGAAGAACCCGTGGCCGAACAGGCTGCCGCGGTTGAACCCGCCGAAAAGGTCGAGGAGCAGGCGGACAAACCCGCAGCAAAAAAACCTGCGGCTAAGAAGCCGGTTAACAGCGCCAAATCAACTGGCGGCGCCAAAAAAACTACGGCTGCCAAAACTACCAAGAAATAATAACTTATTTAATACGAATATGTAGACAAACCTCCGCATACTGTTATAGTGTGTGGAGGTTATTTTATGCGTAAAAGGAAAGCGAAGGTTGCTGTCGAACGTGACAGAGGATATGTATTCGAAATTGTAAAGGCAAACGTAATAGCGCTTATCATTGCATTGGTGGCGATACTCATCTCGGCGCTTGCCGTTAAGCTTTTTTCGGCATCGGACAAGGCTATACCGATCATCAACCAAGTAATAAAAAGCGTATCCATATTCATAGGCTGTTTGGTCTCGCTTAAAAAGCCCAAGAACGGCTGGCTTAGAGGTTTTATCTCGGGATTCATTTTCGTATGGCTTTCGTTTGTCGTATTTTCGGCGCTTGACAATAATTTCGAATTCGGACTGTCGCTTTTCAACGACTGCGTGCTCGGCTCGATCTCGGGTATGATAAGCGGCATTATCGCAGTAAACGTAAGAAAACATTAAGCCTAAAAAGCAATTTTGGAAATTAATAAATACTTTTATCGTAAATCAAAGCGTAAGGTTTTCTTACTTGTTTCTTTCCAAAAAGGTATAGATTCTTCGCTAATGCTCAGAATGACAAAAATAGTGGTGCGATAAAACAAACTATGACTATAAAGCGTAAGGTTTTCTTGCCTACTTCTTTCCCAAAAGAAGTAGGTGAAATCACTTGATTTTGTCGAAAAAGTGTTGTATAATCGTATAAAAGAACACGGAGGCAATATCATGGCTCATATCAAAGTTATCAGAAAATCAACGCTTGACAACGGTTGCGACACCGCATGCGGCGAGTGCCAGACCAGCTGCCAATCGGCTTGCAAAACGAGCTGCACCGTAGGTAACCAATCCTGCGAGCGCAAGACGGTAAAGGTCCTTAACGCCAATAAAAACCAAGATAAATAATTAATAATGGTTCATACGTTCGGATTACTCGATCGGCTGTTTGCCCTCGATACCGAGAGCGGATCGTTCTTCGAAATAGATAAAATAGTCAAGGCTTTGCTGGACGGCGACGATACGTCGCCGTTTTCGTCGTGCGAAATAGCCGACGCAAAAGCGGAAATCGAACGACTTAAAGCAGAAGGCGTGTTGTATGCGCCCGAAGTGAAAGCCGAGCTCCCGCAGTTTAGCCCGGTAATAAAGGCTATGTGCCTTAACGTTTCGCACAACTGCAATCTCGCTTGCGAGTATTGTTTTGCGGACGGCGGTACGTACAAAGACGAGCGGCGCAATATGTCGTTCGAAACGGCGAAAGCGGCGATAGATATGCTTGTTGAAATGAGCGGAAGTCGGCGCAACCTCGAAGTCGACTTTTTCGGCGGCGAGCCTATGCTCGATTTCGACGTTGTAAAAAAGACCGTTCTATACGCGCGTTCGATCGAAAAACAGCACGGCAAAAATTTCCGTTTTACCATAACTACTAATGCTTACAAGCTCAGCGACGAGGACATAGACTTTTTCAACGAGCAAATGTATAACGTAGTTATCAGTATCGACGGCAGGCGCGACGTGCATAACCGCGTAAGAAAGACGGTCGGTGGCAAAGACAGCTTTGACGTTATCTTAAAAAACGCTTTACGGTTTAAGGAAAAGCGAAAAGGTCAATATTACGTTCGTGGCACGTTTACCAGATACAATCTCGATTTCTCAAAAGACGTTCTGTTTTTGAACGATCTGGGGTTCGACCAGCTTTCTATCGAGCCCGTCGTGCTTAAAGCGGACAGCCCTATGGCGATACGCAACGAGGATATCCCTGCGGTTCTTGCCGAATACGACAAGCTCGCGCAAGCCTATATCGAGCGCAGAAAGACGGATAAGTGGTTTAACTTCTTTCACTTTATGGTCGATATCGACAACGCCCCGTGCGCAGTCAAGCGTCTCAAAGGCTGCGGCGCGGGCGGAGAGTATGTTGCGGTTGCGCCCGACGGCACGATTTATCCCTGCCATCAATTCGATGGAATAAAGGAAAAGGCGCTCGGCAACGTTTTCGACAAAAAGCTTAACGACGGTATTCGCCAAATGTTTTATGGTTGCTCCGTGCCGACCAAGCCCGAGTGCTCTAAGTGCTGGGCCAAGTATTATTGCTCGGGAGGGTGCATGGCGAACTCGTATAAGTTTAACAACGATATAAATATGCCGTACAAGCCGGCTTGCGAGCTTATGAAAAAGCGCGTAGAGTGCGGGCTTGCGATAAAAGCGATAGAGGAAAGCGAGGGGTGGCCACGTTTAGGCTAAAAGTTTTTCAAAATATTTTATAATAAGCGTTTTATTCAATTGACTTTTTGTCGATATATTTTATATAATAGTTAGGTATCGTATCGTTAAAATGGATTAAAGTATATTCCCACGATAAGAAGATACCGCGGAGAAATTCTATGGACGAAAAAAATTCTTTGGCGGAAACCGAGAATAACGAGGTAGCGATCGAGCGCAAAGATGCGCCTGTGACCGCGCCCGCTCGTAAAGCCGTCAAGAAAAAATCTACAATCACGAAACTCGTGCTTATGGGACTTGCATTGGTCATAGGCATAATTTTTGCGTTTGTGCCCATGCGTTTTGGGTTTACGCTCTACCATCCCTTCTTATCCGCGGAGTCGATAAGCTTGGGCTTGGACCTTCAAGGCGGTGTGTACGCCGTTTATCAGGCGACTAATACCGATACTGGCAACTTCGAAGCCAAGATCGAAGGTACCAGATCGTCGCTCGAACAGCTTTTGGCTGATAAGGGCTATACCGAAGCTACCGTTGTTCGCGAGGGTTCAAACCGTATTCGCGTCGAGGTTCCCGACGTAGACGACCCAAGCAATATACTTTCGATCATAGGCGAGCCCACGACTATTAAGTTCGTTTTGGATAACACGGGCGAAACGGTCATTACGGGCGATCACGTTATAAGTGCGGACGCATATTACGATCAGGAAAACGGCTACGTAGTAAGTCTTGAACTTAACTCCGAAGGCAGAGAACGTTTCGGCAACGCCACGTCGAATAATATCGGCGAAACAATGAGTATTTACGTGGGCGATTCCTCGACGGCGCTTTCTTCGCCCTCGATCAACTCGGCTATAACAAACGGCAGAGCGATCATTACAGGTAACTTCACCGCCGAAAGCGCGCAAGAGCTTGCGGGGCAAATCATGAGCGGTACGTTCGACGTTGCGCTCGAACTTAAAGAAACGCAGACGATTTCTCCCACACTCGGCGAAAACGCCATGAAGTACGGCTTGATCGCCGGTATCGTCGGTTTCGTACTTGTCATAGTATTCCTTTGCGTTATATACAGAATGCTCGGCGTAGCGGCGTCGCTTGCGCTTGTTGCATACCTTGTTATTTATCTGTTCTTCTTGGCGGTATTGCCTTGGGTACAGCTCACGCTTCCCGGTATTGCAGGTATTCTACTCAGTATCGGTATGGCGGTTGACGCGAACGTTATTATATTTGAACGTATTAAAGACGAGTACCGTGGCGGTAAGTCGATCATGGCGGCTTATCATGCGGGCTTTAAGAAAGCGTTGTTCGCAATTCTCGATAGTAACATAACGACAGTTATCGCTTGCGTACTGTTGATGCTTCTCGGCACGGGTTCGGTTTACGGCTTCGCTCTGACCCTTCTCGTCGGCGTATTGATCTCGCTGTTTACCGCGCTCATTATTTCGCGCGCGTTTGTCAAATACTTCATTAATCTTAACTCGTACAACGCTAAGCTTTACAACTTGAAGCGCGGCTCGCAGTTCGAGGGGCTTGAAGCCGACGCGACAGACGCGGCGATCATGGCTGACATGGCGCGCGTCGAAAGCGAGAAGCAAAAAGCCAAAGAGGAGAAAAAGCTGGAGCGCGCTCGCGCCAAAAAGGAAAGACAGAAAGAGCGGGCGGAGCAAAATAACCAAGGAGGTGAGCAGGCATAATGAAAAAGAACCGTATCGATAACCTCCTCGAAAAAGATATTCACCTCGTAGAAAAGCGCAAGATTATTTTCGCCATTCCGCTTGCAATACTCGTTATCGCGGCGATAATGATGATCATATTCAGATTTACGCTTGGCTCGGCGCTTAATCTCGGCACCGACTTTACGGGCGGATATTCGGTAGACGTCAAACTCGGCACCAAGCTCACCGACGATAATTATACGACTTATTACGAGCAAATCGAAAACGTGCTTTCGTCGGTAGTTGCCGACAATGGCAAAACATACAACGTGTCCGTATCGGGCGCAATGCAACGCCAAGGCTCGGGCGACGATAGCTCTATCCACGTTAAATACGCGGCGGTCAAAGGCGTTGACGAAAACGAAATGACGCGTTTCGTCAATCCCGCTATTATATCGGCGCTTGAAAAGAGCGTACTTAACAAAATACCGTCCGTGAATATAGACGGTAGCACGATAACGATTGGTTATGACGAAGTTGTAAACGACGTAGGCGAGGATAGTCCGTTCAAGACCTTACGTGCTTCGTTCATTAAGCTTATACCCGAACTCAATGAAAAGTATGCCGCGGGCTTAGACGTTACCGAGCAATCGATCAGCATTGACGAGCAAAACGGCAAGCAAATCGTAATCAAAAACTCTGGCGCGGTAAAAGACAGTACTGAACTTGTTTCCGCAATAGTGGACGGCATGACGTTGCCCGATATTTTTGCCGGCTCCGTTTCGGGCGGCGATTTAGTAGGCGCAACGGTTTCGACCGAGCTTATATTCAACGCCGTACTCGCTGTGGCGCTTGCACTGATATTCATGCTTTGCTATATCGGTTTGAGATTCCAGTTGTCGAGCGGTCTTGCGTGTATTCTTGCACTGTTCCACGACATTATCGTAATGTTCTCGTTCATGGCGATTTGCCACGTAGAAATAAACAGCACGTTCATTGCGGCGCTTATAACCATTCTCGGTTACTCTATAAACAACTCGATTATTATCTTCGACCGCGTTCGTGAAAATATGCGTTCGATTTACGCCAAGAATATGTCGGCGGAAGCGATCGCAAACAAATCGATACGCGACACGCTTATTCGTTCGATCAATACCACGATCACGACCTTGATAATGATTTTGATGGTTGCGATCATCGGCGTAAGCGATATAAGAATATTCGCGTTCCCGATCATTGTCGGCTTGCTTGCCGGTACCTTCTCGTCGATTTTCATTGCACCGTCGCTGTGGGCGCTTTTCCAACGCGTTGGTAAAAAGAATAATAACGGTAATAATTCGGTTGCGCCCAAAGCCAAAGAAAAGAAACAAAGCGCCGAACACGCTCCCGAAGTTAATGCTTAACAATTAAAAGCCTTCCCAGTGAAGGCTTTTGCCGTTATGTACGTTAGATAGGTAAAAGATAAACGATAGAGAGTTTGTATGAAAATAACCACGCAACAAATTAACAACGCAAAACCTGATAATGACGAGGTTGTGCGCATTAGTGATAAGCTCGGGCTTAATAGAAAGCTTGTGGAGCTGTTAATGTTGCGAGGTTACGAAAACGAGGATGCAATACGGGTTTTTCTTCACCCCGATACAGATAACTTTTATCCGCCGCAATCAATGCTAGGCATGAACGAGTGCTGCGAGCGGCTCGAACAAGCGATAGAAAATAACGAAAAGGTAGTAGTATACGGCGATTACGACGCCGACGGTATTTGCGCGTCGTCTATTTTGTCGTTATATCTTGCCGAACGCGGCGTACAGGTCTATACGCATATTCCCGACAGGATAGGCGAGGGCTACGGACTTAACGTAGACAGCATAGAGCGAATCATAGAAAACGTAATGCCCGATCTTATTCTTACTTGCGATTGCGGCATTTCAGCTGTCGAGGAAGTGGAGCTTGCAAAAGAGCTCGGCGTAGATATAGTAGTTACCGATCATCACGAGGTGGGAGAGGTTCGTCCCGACTGCGTAATAGTAAATCCTCATCAGTCAGACTGCAAATATCCGTTCAAGGATCTGTGCGGCGCGGGCGTTGCTCTGAAAATTGTTCAGGCTCTCGGTGGACTTGAAGCTGCGAGCGCGTTTTTCGATCTCGCGGCAATAGCTACGGTCGCCGATTTGGTAAGCTTAACGGACGAAAACCGATTGATCGTTCAGCTTGGGCTTATGAAAATGTCGGACAGCAAAAATTTGGGCGTTGCTGCACTCGTCAACTCATTAAATCTCAAAACTGTCACTTCATCCGATATAGCTTTTCGCATTGCGCCGCGCATAAATGCGGCGGGTCGCATGGGTAGCGCATACCGAGCGTTTGAGCTGTTTACTTCCGACGAACCATCTGTTGTTGCGGACAGACTCAATCAAATAATTTCGGCTAATAACGACAGAAAAACGCTGTGCGACGATTTGTATACGCAAGCAATCGAAATGCTCAAAACCGAAAACCTTGTCGACAACAGGGCCATAATCATTACGAGCGACAAGTGGGAAAAGGGTATTACCGGCATACTTGCGGCGCGTCTTGTTGGTGATTTCAAACGCCCCGTGTTTATTCTCGTTAAGAACAATGACGAGTACAAAGGCACGTGCCGCAGTATAGAAGGTATTAATATTTACGAACTATTAAGCAAGCAAGCCGACATTTTAAAAGAATTCGGCGGGCACAATCAAGCGGCGGGCTTTACCATCTTGCCGCAGTATATAAATGAGTTCAAAAAACGCATATACTCGTCTTTACAGAACGTAGATATAGAAACGTTTATACCTTTACTTAAATACGATATGGAGCTCACCGAAAGCGACGTTACGCAAGAGTTCGCGACGGCGCTTGAACTTTTGGAGCCGACGGGGAACAACGGTAATCCCAAGCCTTTGTTTATGACAAAAACCTCGTCGCTTACGGCAATGCCGCTCAAAAACAACATTAACCATACGATTTTGAAAACGTCGGGCGGATTACAGTTCTTTGCATACAATTCTTACAAACTTAACACTTATTATAACGGCGCAACAGAGCGCGAGCTTATTTATGAGCTTACGCCCAACGATTATTCTCCGCGGCTGTATTTGCGCGGCTGTGCGCTCGAAAAGCTTTCTGTAAATGATACACTTGCTAAGGCGGGATATTTGCGTATGCTTAATTACCCGACGGCAACCGAAGTAAAATACACAGAGTACACCGACGACGAGCTCAACGAACTTATCGATAACAAGTTCGGTATACTTATTATTGCGGGAAGCAAGGCGGCATACGAGCGTTGCGCCGCGCTCGATAACGCAAATATCGTAATGCACGAAATACTGTCCGAAACAGCGGTAAACGTATATACGCGGCTTATCGTGGCTCCCGAGCTTGGCAAAACCTTTATGCTCGAAAATTACCGTAAAGTTATTTTCCTCGACTATCCGCCGAATTATAACGTGATAGGGTTTATAAACAGACGCAGTCCGGCTACCGTTTACATACCCAAAACGGATAACCGCAGCGCACTGTTTAATTCGGTCAAGTCGGATAGGAAGGTCTTCGGTGAGTATTTTAACGCAATAAAGGGACACGCCAATATAAAAGCGCCAAACATTTACGCTTATTTTAAGACCCTGCACTCGCGCATAAATACGCTTGAGCTCCCGCAGTTTATTGCGTGTTTGTCTGTTTTTACTCAGCTTAAACTTATATCGTTCAAGCCTGACGTAGGCATGGCGATAGGCAATGCGAGCACTTCGCTTGAAAATTCGGAAATATACCGCACGATCGAGGCGTGGCAATTATGAGCGAAATCGAGCGAAATCATGCCGAAGCGGCAAAAATAGTCGAACGCGAAGGTCAGCATTTGCGGTCGCGTTATGTGCTTATGTACAGCGACAAACAGGTGGAAATGCTCGACTCTGCGCTTAGGTACGCAGTAAGTAAGCATGACGGGCAATTCCGTATTTCGGGCGAGCCATATATAACGCACCCGATTGCGGTTGCAAATCTTTTGCTCGATATAGGTTTGGACAGCGCTACGATTGCAGCGGCGCTCCTTCATGACTGCATAGAGGACACTTCGGCAACAGACGAGGAAATTACCGCGCTGTTCGGTTCAGAAGTTTGTATGCTCGTTACGGCTGTTACCAAGCTCGAAAAAATGGTGTTCAAGTCCAAAGAGGAAGAGCAAGCGGAAAACTTCCGCAGAATGTTCTTCGCTATGGCAAAGGATATTAGAGTAATACTCGTTAAGCTCGCCGACAGACTTCACAATATGCGCACGATCGGCGCGCTTAAACCCGAACGCCAAATCGCCATGGCGACTGAAACGCTCGATATTTATGCGCCGCTCGCATCGCGGCTCGGTCTTTCGTTCTATAAATGCGAGCTGGACGATCTGTGCTTAAAGACTCTTCATCCCGAAGCCTACACTAAGCTCGTTAACGAAGTATCGCTGAAACGCGCGGAGCGCCAAGACCTTGTAAATCATATATGCGAAACGCTAAGGAAAACTCTCAAAGACCTTAATATAAACGGGCAAGTGAGCGGCAGACCCAAGCATTTTTACAGCATTTACAAAAAAATGGTGCAGCAAAACAAGACGTTCGAGCAGATCTACGATCTTACCGCAGTGCGCGTTATCGTGGACAGCGTTCGCGATTGTTACGAGGTGCTCGGCGTTATCCACACCATGTGGAAGCCTATTCCTGGACGGTTTAAGGACTATATCGCCGTACCTAAGCCCAATAATTATCAGTCGTTGCATACTACGGTCATGACAAATTACGGGGCGCCGTTCGAGATACAAATACGCACGTTTGAGATGCACAAGATTGCCGAATACGGTATCGCGGCGCACTGGAAGTATAAAGAGAACCGCATGGTCGACAGCGATCTCGACGAGAAGCTCGAATGGCTGCGCGGCGTCATGGAAACCGAAAAAGAACAGTCCGCCGATCCCGAGGAGTTCTATGATTCGTTCAAGCTCGATTTGTACAGTGGTCAGGTTTTCGTGTTCACGCCGCGCGGCGACGTTTTGTCGTTGCCGGAAGGTGCGACTCCTATCGACTTTGCGTACACCGTTCATTCGGAGGTCGGTAACAAGTGCGTAGGCGCAAAGGTCAATAATAAGATCGTTCCGCTTGAAACCAAGCTTCAAACGGGCGATTACGTAGATATTATCACATCGCAAAATTCCAAAGGACCGAGCCGCGATTGGCTTAGATTTGTAAAGACTTCGACGGCTAAGAGCAAGATCCGATCTTTCTTTAAGCACGCGATGAAGGAAGAAAACATTAAGCACGGCAAGGAGCTTTTGGAAAAAGAAGCGAAAAACCGCGGCTATGCGCTTAACGACTTGTTAAATCCCAAGTGGCTCGAAGTAATTATGCTTCGTTACTCGTTCTCGTCGATCAACGATATGTACGCTTCGGTCGGCTACGGCGCGTATACGCCCAACCAGATACTTCTTAAACTGATCGATTTTTACCGTCGCGAGCATCCCGCGGAGCCCAACCAATTCGTGAGTCAGGCTTCTACCAAGAATAGCGACGGACGGGGTATAATAGTCGACGGGCATACCGACATGCTAGTACGCATAGCAAAATGCTGTTCGCCTGTGCCTGGTGATAACATTATAGGCTATATTTCGTGCGGGCGTGGCGTAACTATCCACCGCAGCAATTGTCCCAATATAAAGAATGCCGAAAGTTTCAGACTTATAGAAGCACATTGGAACGGTAAGCAGTCCGCTCCGTTTAGCGTTTCGCTCACCGTGGAGTGTAAAAATTCCGGCGGTGTGCTTGCGCGCATTACCAAGCTTATATCCGATATGAAAATATCAATTGAGAGCTTGTCGGCACGCCCGATCGATAAAACGGAACGTGGCGTTATATCGCTAAATGTTCGCGTATCTTCGCCTGAACAGCTCGAACTTGTTATTAATAAAATTCAGTCAGTTCGCAATGTTGATAAAGTTTATCGCAAAATGAATTAAGGTTCAAACCGATCATGAAAGTAATTAAAATGGTGCTTAACGATAACGCCACTAATACTTACGTTGTAATAGGCGACGGGGAAGCGGTTGTTATTGATCCATCCTCCAATGCAAAATTTTTAATTGACTACTTATCGCAAGAAAACGTTAAAACCATACACGTTTTATTAACGCACGGGCATTACGATCATATCGGTGCGGTCGCCGATTTACAAAGCTACGGTGCGAAAATTTATATGTCAAGCTTGGACTACGAGCTTATCGATTTCGGCGAAGCCTACGGGCTTTTTTCCTCGCGTGATAAGTTCGAGTTGGATAATCCTGTCGTTGACGGCGACGTTCTTTCGCTTGCAGGACACGAATTTAAAGTAATATCAACGCCCGGACACACTCCCGGAAGCGTATGCTATATCATGGACGGACTAATAATGTTTTCGGGCGATACGCTGTTTAAGAACAGTATAGGCCGAACCGATTTCGAATACGGCGATTTTTCGACCATGAACAAATCACTAAAAAAGCTTGTCGAGCTTGACGGCGACTACTCGATTTTGTCAGGACACGGCGAGGAAACTACACTCGATTGCGAGCGGAAAGATAATCCCTATGTCAATTGATATACGTAACAATACGGAATTATACGACGTAGCCAGGCTCTTTTTCGGCGACGATTGCCCAAGTATTACGCTTGATAACTTTGGCGACGAGTTTACTGTGAAAATCAACGAAGCGTCGTACAGAAATATTTATACCGACGAGCGTTATAACATCATTCCGCGGGAACGCCGAGTGGGTAGGCTGTCCAAAATCGCGCTGTACGACGCGTTAAACGTCTTTACAGGGCGCGTAATGCCGTGGGGTGCTCTTACTGGCGTGCGTCCGACAAAGCTGTTTTACGAGTGTTTACGCGCAAATAAAACGATTGAGCAAGCCGAAAACATAATGCGTAACGTTTACAGAGTGAGTGCCGAGCGAGCGAACGTATTAAAACGCATTATTTGCGCTCAGCGCGGCAAGGTCGAATTTTCGCCCGAGTTTTACAATCTTTACGTTCATGTTCCGTACTGTACGACGAGATGTAATTATTGCTCGTTCGTGTCGGCGCCGATCGGTAAGTGTGCCGAACAAGCAAAACAATATGTCGATTTACTTGTCGACGAAATATCGAGATCGCGCGAAAAGCTTTCGGCGTGCGGAAAAAAGGTTCTTTCCGTTTATATCGGCGGTGGAACGCCTACTGCGCTCGATCCAAAATCGTTTGAAAAGCTTTTATGTGCGCTTGATGGGTTTGACTGCGAATACACGTGCGAAGCGGGTAGGCCGGATACGGTAACGCCCGAAAAGATAGATATAATGAAAGCGCACGGCGTAACACGTGTGTGCGTAAACCCGCAAACTCTCAACGATAAGACTTTGGCTTTAATCGGGCGCAATCACGGTACGGACGATTTCTACCGCGTGTACGACGAGGTAAAAAGCCACGGTTTTGTTATTAACTGCGACCTTATCGCTGGGCTGGACGGTGAAACAACGAACGATTTTATTAACAGCTACGAGGGCGTAAAGAAGCTTGCGCCGCACAACCTTACGGTTCATTCGTTATCTAAAAAGAACGGAAGCGCGATACGTTACCGCGACGGCGAAAACGCGGACGCTTCCCAAATGCTCGAATACGTTCTTAATAATCTCGGCGAATACGAGCCATATTATTTGTACCGCCAAAAACGCCAAGCGGGCAATCTGGAAAACGTAGGCTTATTCTTGCAAGACTTTCAGTGCGTAAACAACATTACGACCATGGAAGAAACTGTTGGCGTTATGGCGTGCGGAGCGGGCGCGATATCCAAGTTTATCGCCGGCGGAAACATTTATAGGTTTGCCAATATGCGCGACGTAAACCTCTACATATCGCGATACGACGAGAAGATACCTGCCAAGCTGGATTATTTCTCGAAAGTCGGTTTATAGCAAAAAAATGAGTAATTTGCTGTACTTTTTGCACGATTTGGTGTATAATTATACAAATGAATAATAAGTATCACATACACACGTACGGTTGTCAAATGAACGTTCACGAATCGGAAAAGCTCGCGGGAATATTGGAAGCTCGCGGTTTCGGCGCGTGTGACGAAGTTGAAAGAGCCGACGTGATAATACTTAATACTTGCTGTGTGCGTGAAACCGCCGAGACCAAGGTCTTGGGGCATCTCGGCAGGATAAAAAGCCAAAAGAAGGCGGGCGCGGTACTCGTCGTTTGCGGATGTATGACACAGCAAAAAGGTGCGGCGGAAAAGCTTATTAAACGCTGTCCGTTCGTCGATATAGTTATCGGGACGTTCAATCAGTCGAGATTGGGCGATTATCTCGATTTGTTTGCGCATACGGGAACGAAAATCGTCGAGGTTTGGGAGAGCGAAAAGGACGGCGAAGCGAAGGCCGAGGTTATGCCGTACCGCACTTCGGGCATTAACGCATGGGTAAATATAATGTACGGCTGCAATAATTTTTGTGCGTACTGTATCGTGCCGTACGTTCGCGGGCGAGAACGCTCGCGCCCGATAGACGATATTCTGCGCGACGTAAACGAACTCGTATCGAACGGATATAAACAAATCACGCTTTTGGGGCAAAACGTAAACTCTTATTCGTACAAGGACAAGACGTTTGTAGACCTTCTTAAAATGCTCGAACTTGATACTAAGTATCGACTTAAATTTATGACTTCGCATCCCAAAGATATTTCGCCGTCTCTTGTGGATGTTTATTCGAGCTCAAAGGTTTTGGCTAAAACTCTGCATTTGCCGGTTCAAGCGGGTAGCAATAGAATATTGGCGGCTATGAACAGGCGGTACACCCGCGAGCAGTACATTGAAAAAATAGACTTATTCCGCTCGGCGGTGCCCGATATAGGTTTAAGCTCGGACGTGATGGTAGGTTTCCCAACCGAGACGGAAGACGATTTTTTACAAACGTTGGATCTGGTCGAGCGCGTTAGGTATAACAATTTGTTCATGTTCATTTATTCGCGGCGAAGCGGCACTCCCGCCGACAAAATGGAGCAGCTCGATTACAAGACCAAGCAACAGCGCATAGATAGGCTTATCAAAAAACAATTCGAAATATCCAAGGCTATTGCGACGGACAGTATAGGCAAAACCGTCGAGGTGCTCGTATCCGAAAAGACGGGTAATAAATGCTACGGCAAGGCGAGTAACGATCAAGCTATTTCCTTTATTAGCGACAATGCAAGCGTGGGCGATTTTATTAACGTAAAAATTACAACGGCGAAGAACGCCAATCTTACAGGCGAGGTGATATAATGGGTTTGTCACCAATGATGAAGCAGTACAAGCAGATAAAAGCGGAACATCCCGATACCGTGCTTATGTTTAGGCTCGGCGATTTCTACGAAATGTTTTTCGAGGACGCGGTAACCGTATCGCGCGAGCTCGATTTGACTTTAACGGGCAGGGCGTGCGGAAACAACGAGCGCGCGCCCATGTGCGGAGTACCGTACCATTCCGTGCAAACGTACATAAGCCGTCTTATCAAAAAAGGGTACAAGGTCGCCATTTGCGATCAAATGCAGGACCCGAGCGAGGCTAAGGGGCTTGTCGACCGCGACGTTACGCGCATTATTACGGGCGGTACGGTAACCGATCCCGACAGTTTAAGCGACGATAAAAACAATTACTTAATGTCGCTTTATCTCGACGATACTGGCGTCGGTGCGGTCTGGACCGACATTACCACGTCAGAAACGTATAATCATTTTATCCCATGCCCAGTTAAGGTAAAGCTGAACGATTTGCTTTTGAGAATAAAGCCGTCAGAAATTATTTGTAACGGCAAAATGCTTGCCGAGAGCGTTGAGCTCTCCGCCGTCAAGTACGGGTCGGTGTGTAATATGTCGCAGTACGACGACGCAATGTACGAGCTCGAAGTCGCAAGGCGCGCGCTGTCTACGGTAATGAGCGAAAAAGAGCTTAAAGAGCTCGGAAAAACGCCGTGCTGCGTTTGCGCCGAGGGCGCGCTCGTTGCGTATGTTCGCAGTATGCAGTTCCGCTCTGACGTCAATATCGGCGCCTCCGAAAACTTTGAGAGCGCCGTTTGTATGGATATTGACGCGAACACGGCAAAAACGCTCGAACTCGTCGAATCGCAAAGCCGTAAAAAGGGCACAACGCTTCGCGACGTAATCAATAAGACTTGCACGCCGATGGGTGATAGGCTGCTCCAAAAATGGTTGCTCCGCCCGTTGTGCGTTAAAGAAAAAATCGACGAGCGGCTCGACGCAGTGGGCGAGCTTTACGGCAACACGATTTCGCGCGAACGGTTCAGGACCGCATTAAGCGATATTAAGGATATCGTTCGTATTTCGTCAAACCTTGCGCTCGGCGATATTAAGCCCAAGGACGTGCTTGCGCTTAATTCGTCTTTTCACGCTTTGCCGGTACTGAAAGATACTCTTAACGGCTTAGCTTCGCCGCTCTTAAAATCGATCAACGACAGAATCACGATAATGTTCGATTTGTCCGATCTTATCGATAGAGCGATAGTAAACGAGTTTGCGGAAACCAAAACGGACGATAAAGATAAAGAAAAGAAAAATTACGTTATCAAGACGGGGTTCGACGTAAAGCTCGACGAGTACCGCACCATGGTAAACGACTCGCGCAAGATCATTGCCGAGGTCGAGGCGCGTGAGAAAGAGAAAACGCAAATAAAAAATCTGCGTATTTCGTATAACAGGCTTTTCGGCTATTTTATCGAAGTCCCGCGCCAATATGACAGTCAGGTTCCCGATTACTACCAACGCCGACAAACGGTCGCCAATGCCGAGCGTTACTGCACCGAAGAACTTAAAAAACTTGAATACGAGGTGCTTAATGCATCCGATTTTGCCGATAAGCGTGAAGCCGAGCTATATGCGGAAGTGCTTTCGGCGCTCCGTAAAAAATGTAAGGAGATCAACGAGATAGGCAAGGCGGTAGCCGATCTCGACTGTTTGGTTTCGCTTGCGACCGTCGCTAAGAAAAACGGATATTGTAAACCCGAGATCACCACGGACGGCGTTATCGCCATATCTGAGGGGCGTCACCCCGTAGCCGAGCTGTTACCGTCTGACGAACTTTTCGTTCCTAACAGCACTGCGCTCGACACGCTTGACGCCAAAATAATGCTTATAACCGGTCCCAATATGGCGGGCAAAAGCTTATATATGCGCCAGGTTGCGTTAATTACCGTGCTCGCGCACATAGGCTCGTTTGTTCCCGCCAAGTCTGCAAAAATCGGACTTGTTGACAAGGTATTTACACGAGTGGGTGCAAGCGACGATATTTCGACCGGTCGAAGCACGTTTATGGTCGAAATGAGCGAGGTGTCGCAGATCCTCGAAAACGCCACCGACGCAAGCCTTATTCTTCTTGACGAGATAGGACGCGGCACGGCAACCTACGACGGACTTAGTATTGCATGGGCGGTTATCGAATATCTCGCGCAGAATCTTACAGCCAAAGTGCTGTTCTCTACGCACTTCCATGAGCTTACCGAGCTCGAGGGCACGATCAACGGGCTAAAAAACTACAAGTTTACGGCAAAAGAAAGCGACGGTGGCATTAAGTTCGTGCGCAAGATCATGCGCGGTAGCGCAAACAAGAGCTTCGGTATAGAGGTTTCGGCGCTCGCGGGACTTCCGCAGAGCGTGCTCGACAGAGCAAAGCAGCTGCTTAATAAGCTTGTAAACGCAGATATTGCGCACAAGGCGAACGACGCGCGCCAGCTTTCGCTTTTCGACAATGTTGCCAAGTACGACGAGGTCATCAAAATTCTCCAAGAGCTCGACGTAAACGATATAACCCCGCGCGCTGCGCTCGATATACTATGCGACTTAAAGGAAAAAACGGATAAATGAAAATAAACAAGCTACCGAGCGAAATATTTAACCGTATCGCGGCGGGCGAGGTTGTGGAAAGCCCGTCGTCGATCGTAAAAGAGCTGTGCGAAAACGCCATTGACGCGGGCGCGACGGAGATCTCCGTTTCCGTTCGCGGCGGGGGAATCGACTACATACGTATTACCGATAACGGTTGCGGTATTGATTTCGACGATATGCCTACGGCGTTTATGCCGCACGCTACGAGCAAGATAAAAAGCTTGGACGATCTCGATACGATCGGTACGCTCGGTTTCCGCGGCGAGGCGCTGCCGAGCATTGCTGCCGTCGCCGACGTTACTATGACGACGCGCACTGCGGGCAGCGAGATAGGCGGAACGATTTCGTACAAGAGCGGCAAGCTCGTTTGTCACGACGAATGCGGTGCTAACCTCGGCACAACCGTAACCGTCGAAAACCTGTTTGGTAATATTCCCGCGCGCAAGAAATTTCTTAACAAACCGACGCGCGAAGAAACCAAGATATTTACGCTTATCGAGAACTTGGTGCTCGCCAATCCCGATATCGTGTTTAAGTTCGACAGCGAGACCAAGCATTTCTCGTCGCCCGGCGAGGGCTTGGAGAGTGCGGTTTTCGCGGTATACGGTGACTATGCGCTTAAAAACACAGTTAAGGTAAACCTTGCCGATCCGCCGCTCGAAGTGACAGGCTTTACTTGTTTACCCACATTTACCAAGCCGTCTAAAAACTATCAAAACGTAATAATCAACGGGCGGTACGTGGAGAGCGCGGACGTTCAGTACGCCGTGTATTCGGTGTATGCGCCATATCTTATGAAACGACAATACCCGTTGTTCGTTCTGCATATAACTATGCCGCTCGACATGGTCGACGTAAACGTTCATCCAAGCAAGCTTCAGGTCAAGTTTGCCGATACCGTTAAAATTAAATCGCTTGTCGCTTCCGCGGTCAAGAATGCGGTCATGCCTAAGCTTACCGACGCAAAGCCATTAAAAGACGAAGATTTTTCGTTTACTTCGTCCGCCGATTACGGAAAGTCGCATACATTGCGCCCCTTCTTCGACGTTCAGGCTAAGCCGAACGATAATTCGTCGGCACGACCGAGCGTTATTACTCAGAGCTCGGCTGTCGATATGGGACTAATAGACGGCGATAACGGTTACGAACCCGAGCCGCCGCCGATCAATAACTATTCCGACGTTTATACTCCCGCCGCCGATTTCAGTTCGGCCATGGTTTTCGAGCCGATAGAATGTATTAAGGTCGGCAAGCTGTTTAATACTTATATAATACTCGAACGTGGTGAAACGTGCTATTTCGTCGATCAACACGCCGCACACGAAAAATTGCTTTACGATAAGCTTTTAAGCGACTACGAGGCGAAACGCTTGCAAACACAGCCGCTCATGATCCCGTTCGTGTTCGACGTGTCGCCGAGCGACGCAGATTTGATCAACGAGAATATCGGATTGTTCGAGAACTGCGGGTTCGGCATTACGCCTTTTGGTGAATACACCTTTACTCTGTCGTATTTGCCGTATGCTTGCACGGGCATAGATCTTCAAGCGTTCGTTTCCGATTTGTTGCTGCTCGTCAATTCGCGCGATAAAAGCCCTATGATACTTAAAGAACGATTGATGCAAGCGGCGTGTAAAGCCGCCGTTAAGGGCGAAATAGACGATTTAAGCGACAGCGAGATAGAAGCATTGCTTTCCGAAATGGCGGCACGAAACATAACTATGTTTTGCCCGCACGGCAGACCGATAGTCGTAAGCTTTTCAAAAAAGGAGATTGAAAAGTGGTTCAAGCGCATCGTATAAAAACGATAGCTATAGTTGGGTGTACCGCGATAGGCAAATCCGATACCGCGCTTAAACTTGCTCGTGAGTTCAACGGCGTGCTTGTCGGTGCGGATTCCATGCAAATATACCGTAATTTCGATATCGGCACGGGAAAACTCACAAAAGAAGAATGCGGCGACGTGGAACACCGTTTAATAGACGTGGTCGACGGCGACGCGGACTTTTCGGTGGGCGAATACGTAGAGCTTGCAAAAAAGGAAATAGCGGATATTTCTCAAAACAGCCGTCTGCCTATCGTTGTCGGTGGAACGGGCTTATACGTTTATTCGCTGTTTTCGGGCTGCGACTTCGGCAGCGCGCCCAAGGACGAGCATACTCGAAAAATGCTAAAACTCTCGTCGCACTTTTTCAGCGCAATCGTTATGCACGGACTGCTTGAAAACGTGGATAAAGCTTCGGCGCAAAAAATATCTGCTAACGACAATAAGCGGGTGGTTCGCGCACTCGAAATTTACGCTTTATGCGGCGCGCCCAAATCCCAAGCCGTCGGCACGAACAAGCCCTATGACGATTTGACTATCGTTTTGACCTTGCCGCGCGAGATGTTGTATGACAGGATCAACCGCAGGGTCAAGAAGATGTTCGACGACGGGCTTATTGAGGAAGCAACGGGGCTTATCAAGTATAGAGATTGCGGATCGATGCAAGCACTCGGCTACAAGCAAATCGCGGCGAATCCCTACGCTTCGCGTGAAGAACTCGAACAACTTGTCGCGCAAAAAACGCGCAATTACGCCAAACGCCAGATCACGTATTTTAAAAACGTGGGACTGAATAAAGTATTTATAGACGCGCGCGACTATGAGGCAATTAAAAATTGCGTAACCGATTTTTTGAGGAAATAAAATGAATAAGCTTATACAAAACACAATAACCGCGCTTAACGAGCGGTTTAATGAAGTAGACCGAACTGCGCTTGAAAATCAGCATAAGGTTCTTAACGCTTTCAAGTCTCAACGGATAGCGCTTCGCCATTTCGCACCGACTTCGGGCTACGGATACGACGACGTAGGGCGCGACACGCTTAACAAGCTATACGCCGAGGTTTTTAACACCGAGGACGCAATAGTTTCGCCGTTGATCGCTTCGGGAACTCATGCGCTTACTACCGCATTATTCGGGCTTTTACGTCCCGATCAAACGTTGCTGTGCGCTACGGGCAAACCGTACGATACGCTTAACGACGTCATTTTCGGCGACGGAATAGGCTCGTTAAAGGACTTTAACGTAAAATGCGTTATCGTTCCGCTCAAAGACGGCAAACCCGATTTAGAGGCAATTTCGCACGAAATAAAGGCTAATAAGCCGAGCGTTGTCATGATGCAACGTTCGCGCGGTTATGATATGCGCCCTGCGTTATCGGTAAAACAAATGCAGGATATTGCTTCGCTCGTCGACAGAAAAACGTCGTATATCATGATCGATAATTGTTACGGCGAATTTACCGAAACCATTGAGCCGTCGTTTGCCGATGCGCTTGTGGGTTCGCTCATTAAAAACGTCGGCGGCGGCATTGCGCCTACGGGCGGATATATAGGCGGCAGCAAAAGAGCGATAAGTCAAATAGAAGGAAGGCTGACCGCGCCGTCTATCGGTAGGGAAGTCGGCTCGTATGCGGGTGATTACAGACCGTTCTATCAAGGGCTTTTTCTCGCTCCGCACGTCACCGCTCAAAGCATAAAAACAGCGCTTTTATTTTCTAAGGTGTTCACGGATTTGGGTTATAAAACTCTGCCGTCGCCTAACGACAGCGTGGACGATATTATTTGTTCAATCAATTTCGGCGATCCCGATAAGCTTATCAAGTTTTGTCAAACCATTCAAACCTTGTCGCCTGTGGATAGTTTTGCCGTACCCGAGCCATGGGATATGCCCGGATACAGCGATAAGATAATAATGGCGGCAGGCGCTTTTGTGCAAGGCGCGTCGATCGAGCTTTCGTGCGACGCTCCCATCCGCCCGCCGTATACCGCATATTTACAGGGCGGACTTACGTTCGAGCACGGGATCCTTGCACTTGAAGGTTGTCTTAACGCACTTGGTATAAATTAACGAATATAGCCAATAATTCTGAATAATATCATCATTGAGGAAATAATTATGGCTATGTCTAAAATTGTAAACGTAAAAGGACGGGAAGTTCTCGATTCGCGCGGAAATCCCACGGTAGAAGCCGAGGTTACACTCGAAAACGGCGTTACCGCATTGGGGATCGCGCCGTCGGGCGCGTCAACGGGCGAGTTCGAAGCTATCGAGCTCAGAGACGGCGACAAATCGAGGTTTAACGGTAAAGGCGTAACAAACGCCGTTAAAAATATCGAGAAAATAAACGAAGCGCTTCGCGGTGTCGACGCAAGCGATATTTTTAATGTTGATAAAATAATGATCGAGCTCGACGGCACCGATAACAAATCAAACCTCGGCGCTAACGCAATTCTTGCCGTTTCGATTGCTTCGGCACGCGCTGCGGCACAAGCTTATTCTTTGCCGCTGTACCGATTCTTGGGTGGGAGCAACGGCGTAACGCTGCCTGTGCCTATGATGAACATTCTTAACGGCGGCGCGCACGCTTCGAATACGGTAGACGTCCAGGAATTTATGATAATGCCCGTAGGTGCAAAAACCTTTAAAGAGGGTTTAAGATGGTGCACGGAAGTTTATCACACGCTGAAATCTATCCTTAAAAACAAAAATCTTGCAACGGCTGTCGGCGACGAGGGCGGCTTCGCGCCCGACCTGGACAGCGACGAAGAAGCGATAAAAAACATACTCGAAGCCGTAAAATCGGCGGGCTTTAAGGACGGGCGCGATTTCGTTCTTGCGATAGACGCCGCGGCAAGCGAATGGAAAAGTAAAAAGAAAAACGAATACCGATTGCCCAAAGCGAATAAAACCCTCGCCACCGACAAGCTTATCGATCATTGGGTAGAGCTTACCGAGAAATACCCGATATACTCGCTCGAGGACGGGCTTGACGAGGAGGACTGGAACGGCTGGCAAAAGCTTACCGAAAAAATAGGAAATCGCGTTCAGCTAGTCGGCGACGATCTTTTTGTTACAAACGTAAAGCGCATATCAAAGGGGATAAACAGCAGCTCGGCAAATTCGGTTTTGATAAAACCCAATCAAATCGGCACGCTGTCACAAACCATGCAGGCAATACGGCTTGCGCAACATAACGGTTATACGGCAATCGTCTCGCACAGAAGCGGTGAAACGGAAGACACAACGATAGCCGATCTCGCGGTTGCGCTCAACGCAGGACAAATAAAAACAGGTGCGCCGTGTCGAACGGACCGAGTTGCCAAATATAACCGACTTTTGCGCATAGAAGAAAGCTTGGGTTGCAGTGCCGAGTATGCGGGAATAAAAGCATTTAATATATCACGATAGACTTTTTCTTTGATAAAACGATGTGAGTGTATGCGGGTGAAACAAAACATAAATCACGAAAGCACACACACGGCATTAAAAGTTTTCTAGCCTACTTCTTTTTCAAAAGAAGTAGGTCATATTATTGCAAAAAAATATTTTTTATGTTACAATATTAAATGAAGTTTGCAATTGCGAGGATAATATGGACGATTGTATTTTTTGTAAAATAATCAAGGGCGAAATTCCGTCGAAGAAATTTTACGAGGACGAGCGGATGATTGTCATAGCCGATATTTCGCCTAAGGCTGAAAAGCACTATTTGGCTACCCCCAAAAAGCATTATAAATTACTTTCGCAAATGAGCGATACCGATTCGCAAGAGCTTGCCGCGTGCATGAAAAAAATCGGCGAGATCGCGCCGTCGCTCGGTCTTGAAAACGGGTACAGATTGGTGATAAATCAAGGCGACGACGCCGACCAGACCGTATTCCACCTGCATATGCATCTTCTCGGCGGGCAAAAGCTTTCAACCGACAATTACAGGAAAGATGTCTAAAACATTTTTACAAGACTATATTAGGTTATTCGACAAACCGACGGGCGAGAGCATAGCGAGCCATAAGACGATAGGGCTTGCACCACTGTACGACTATGTGCTTAATTCCGTCGAAAATACCCGAGAAAAACGTATTAACTGCGTATTAAAAGCCTTTGACTTGTCATCCGCAACGGAAGTAAAACCGTTTTACGATAACGTGGAAAGCGTGTTGTTAAACCGCGGCATGGTCAAACTGCAAATACTGAACCTTCTGAACGAAATAGGACTTAGCGCAAAGGAGAAAAATACAGCGATCATTGCGCGTTTGATAGAGATAGTTGCGGCCAACCCCGATATGGATTACGACGATCTGATTGCAGGTTTCGCAAAAGCTCACGGCTCGACGGCTCTTGCCGTATCGCGGTTGCTTGAACGCGAACTTAACGTTTACGATCCGGTATTCGTAGATAAGGTAACGCAAATCACCGGATCTCAGCCTTTTACAAGCAGCGATATTCTTTGTGATTTAGCCGTTTATGCACGCAATACATATTCTATCGGAGGGCTTATTCGTGCATAACATCAACAATAACGGCTTTATGAATTTTACGCCCGTTCCGCTTGAAAATTATACGCTCGAAAGCTTTCTATATAACGAGTGTGCAATCGAAAAGCCGTCAACATTGAATAAGATCATGCTTACGGTTGCTTCCATTCTCGCTATGATGAAGTTTAATTCCAAGCTTCTCGGCACTAATTATTTGATTTATCTCGTCACACGCTACCTAATCAAAAGCGACTATACCGAAAAGAGTGCCATTAAGGCTATTGCCGACGACTGCGGAACTTATCCTAAGGTTGTAGCGGATAATATCAAGGCGGCAATCAAGCACAATCCCGATTTCATCAAGATAGCGCAATGCGCCGTCCCACAACCTTTATACGTATTCGGCGAACCGACTATAACTGAAGTAGTAGGAATTGTAGGGACGATATACAAGCTCAATTATAATTATACAGTCGAGAGCGAATCGCTCGAAAAAGACGGACCAGCTATGAACTACTTGGAAATAACGTTTGATAACGAGTTAAGAGAGTCATTATGAGTAATGAAAAAACAAAAATTTTAATAGCCGACGACGACGATCATATCAGTAGTCTCGTCGCATTGTACTTGGAAAGCAACGGCTACGATACCTGCGTTTGCAGCAACGGGGAAGCCGCACTTGCAAAGCTTACCGAAATCGACTTCGACGCTGCAATACTCGACGTAATGATGCCGGGCATGAGCGGCTTCGAGGTTTTGTCGGAGCTGAGGAAAACTTCTAATGTTCCCGTCATTATGCTGTCGGCGCGCGGCGAAGCCAACGACAAAATAACGGGGCTTGATTACGGTGCGGACGATTATTTAACCAAGCCGTTCGAGCCACAAGAGCTTATTGCACGGCTTAAAGCCGTTTTGCGCCGTGCGAACACTGCTTCCGCCAAGGAAGTCAAACAAGTCGAACTTTTTAATTTGATAGTCAATATATCGGACTTCACCGTTACGCTTAACGGTGAGCGTATAGATATGCCGCCCAAAGAGATAGAGCTTCTATATATGCTCGTAAAAACGCCCATGCACGTTTTTACACGCGACGATTTGCTCAAAGAAATTTGGGGGCAAAAATATTCGGGCGATTCGCGTACAGTGGACGTACATATAAAGCGGGTTAGGGAAAAGTTGGGCGATAATCCGCATTGGAAGCTGACCACAGTTTGGGGCGTTGGTTATAAAATCGACGTTTTTTAAAAAGGCGTATGTCTAAGAATAAATCGACCTCAAATAGATTTTATAAATCTCATACTTTCCGCATAATCGTTTTCGCAATAATACTGTTTTCTACGGTGTTTTTTCCTATGTATTTTGCGTATCCCGATTTCGAAAAAGACTACGGCGGCTTACTTGTTGTGCTTGTCGTATTCGTTTACACATTTGAGGTTATCGCGTTAGTGTTGATTACGCATTATTTCGTGTATTTACGCGTCGACGGTTATGCGAAACAGCTGATTAACATGACGAGCGAAGGTCAGGAGACCGTGGTCGAGAAAAAAACGATAGACAATATAACGGATAACCTTGCCTCCGCCGTCGCGTCGACAGAAGCTGAGTACGCGCGGCTCGATCAAGTGCGAAAAGCGTTCGTTGCCAATGCTTCGCACGAACTTAGATCGCCGCTCACTTCGATACAAGGCTTTCTTCAAGCTGTTCTTGACGGCACCGTAAAAGAAGAAGAGCGCGATAAATACCTTAACATTGCGCTCGGCGAAACCAAGCGACTAAACGCGCTTATTACGTCAATGCTAGACTTGTCACGCTTAGATAACGGAAAAAATCCACTGGTGTATACAAGCTTCGATATTAACTCCGTCATAAACGACGTCGTAGCAAAGTTCGAACCGTCGCTCATAAAAAAATCATTGCAGATCAACGTTAATTTCTTTGACGAAAGCTGTCGCGTGTATGCCGATAAAGACAAGATTATGCAAGTGCTTATCAATCTTATCGATAACGCGATTAAATATTCGCCGGCTTATTCCAGAATAATAATTTCCACTGATTTACACGAAAACAAGGTTTACGTTACAGTAAAAGACTTCGGTTACGGTATAAGCAAAAAAGAACAGGCGCTTATTTGGGATACATTCTATATGACCGATAAAGCAAGATCGCCCGTTAAAACAAAAGGCTCAGGTCTGGGACTTTCTATCGTAAAAAAGATCATAGACGAGCATGGCGAAATTATATGGGTCGAGAGCAGCCGCGGCGCAGGCGCAACATTCATATTCACGCTTGCGCAATTTGACGCTGCAAAGCACGGCGCTCACGCCGGAAAGGTGATTAAAACCGAAACCGCAACGGAGATATAAGGATGGAAATTTTCTACGAGCAAAACGTTGTCAACAACAATATTGACGAACGCACAAAAAAGACAAAATCGCTCACAATAACTAAGACGATTTGTTTGATATTCGGCTTATCGATATTGCTTATGGGTGCTACGGCAATAAGCTTTTTTTGGGCGTTTCTTATAGGCTCGTTGCCGTTTTTCGCCGCAACCCTCGTTGTATCGCGCATTAACAAACGTAATAACACAGAGTACGACTACGTTCTCGACGACGAGTATTTAAGCATAAGCGAGATATACTTCCGCGAACGCCGCAAGCTCAAACATAAAATTCGTTTGCGCCTGGTGGAAAATGTCGGCGTGTTTGATAGCGAAGGCTATAAAAAAATAGAAAAGTCTGCGACTAAAAAAATTCTTGCGCTCGTAAATTATGAGGACGAAAAGTCGATTATTTATATTCTTTATAACACAGACAAAGGCAAGCGTATTCTATTTATCGAGCCGGATCGCGGTTTTATGCTGACGCTTAGGCGCATTTTGCCCGCGCTTACGGTATTCGATAAAAGTATCTCGGACTTTGAGAAACGCCTTACTGAGCTCGAAATGCAAAATCACGCGGACTCCGTAAAATCAACCGACGAAGATGCCGATGATGGCGAAGACGAGCAAGATTCAGAATATTATACCGAATCTGCCGACGAAGCAATAGATAAAACGTATAAGGACGGCGACGAATGATTTATCTTGATAATGCCGCGACTACGCGCGTGTTCGACATCGCCGCCGACGCCGCCCGAAAAACAATGCTCGAACAGTTCCATAATCCCAACGCTACTTATAGAAGCGGGGTAGAAGCTAACGATCGAATTGAGCAAGCACGTAAATCGATTGCTACGGCAATAGGCGCCGAGCCGAATGAGATCATTTTTACGTCGTGCGCGACCGAAGCCAATAATTGGGTATTTTCCTGCGGAATAAAAAATAAAAAGGGTAATATCGTTATATCGGCGGGCGAGCATTCGTCGGTATACGAAACGGCAATGGCGTTAAAAAGTCGCGGCGCGGACGTGAGAATGGCTCCACTTACAAAAGACGGTTACGTTGACGAAAGCGCACTTTTAAATCTTGTCGACGAAAACACCGCACTTGTATCGTTAATTCATGTCAGCAACGAAACAGGTGTAGTAAACGATATAAAGCGTTTATCTTCTGCTATTCACCACAAATCGCCAAAAACACTTATTCACAGCGACGGCGTTCAGGGATTACTCAAAATAGGCACAAGACTCGACGATTTAGGCGTAGACTACTATACGGCAAGCGCGCATAAGCTAGGTGCACCCAAAGGAATAGGGCTTGCGTATATTCGTAACGGACTGAATATCGCGCCGCTGATTTACGGCGGCGGTCAAGAACGCGGACTGCGTTCGGGTACGCAAAACACTCCGTATATTGCGGCTTTTGCTGCGGCGGTCGACGAAATCAAAAGCTTTAACGCTAATAACTGTGCGCAAAAAATACAGGCCCTGCGCCAAGAAGTATGCGATTTCTTCATATCAAACGGCTGTAAAATCGTCGGGAGCGGACAAAACAACGGGTATATTGCTTGCGTATGTATTCCGGGCGCCAAGGCAGAGATCGTGCAAAATATGGCGCACGATAACGGGGTAATAATAGGCAAGGGTGCGGCATGTTCGGGCGCTAAGCGCGGTAATCGTGTGCTTTCGGCTATGGGGCTATCACCCAAAGAAATCGAATGCTGCACTCGAATAAGCCTATTTATTAATTCAAATCGCGACGATACTTTACACGCCGCACAAATTATTATGAACGAAGCAAATAAACTTAGGAGCAATCATGTCGGATAACAGTGTTATACTCATACGTTACGGTGAACTGTACTTAAAGGGCAAAAACAAAGATTACTTTGAAAATGTGCTCAAAAACAATATCAGGAGCAAGCTTGACGGTTTAGATTGCAAGCTCTATTTCGGGCGCGGGCGTTACGTTGTAAAAGATTTTTCAGCCGATTTACAGACCGAAATCGTTAAACGCCTTAAACAGGTTTTCGGCGTATATTCCATATCAATTGCGCGCCGTTGTGGCTACGAGCTTGACGATATTGTTGCAACCGCGCTCGATATGATTCCAAGTAGCGGCACATTCCGCGTATCCACGCACCGCTCGTATAAAAAATATCCGCTTAACTCCATGCAAATGAATTGCACGCTCGGTGATAAAATATTGAGCGCGCGCGATAAGCTTACCGTAGATCTCCATAACCCCGATTACGTTCTAAACGTAGATATTCGCGAAGCGGGCGACGTATACTTGTACGACAGTACGGTGCGCTGCTCGGGCGGAATGCCGTACGGAACGGGAGGTAACGGATTGCTGTTATTATCAGGCGGAATAGATAGTCCAGTGGCGGGATATATGATAGCAAAGCGCGGTATGAGCATTACCGCACTGCATTTCCATTCATATCCATATACCTCGGAAGCGGCGAAGGAAAAGGTTATAGATCTTGCCCGAATACTTAGCGAGTACTGTCCTAAAATAAAACTTCTTTCTGTATCGCTCACAAAAATTCAAGAGACAATACATGAAAAATGCAAGCCCAACTATATGATAACGCTCGTAAGACGGTTCATGATGCGAATTGCCGAATGCGTTGCGAATAATACCGAGTCGCTTTGCTTAATAAACGGTGAGAGCCTGGGGCAAGTCGCAAGCCAAACGATAGAAAGTATTACGGTAACAAATTCGGTCGTTAAACTGCCGGTTTTACGCCCGCTGATCGGTATGGATAAAGATGAGATCATCGAAATCGCCGAAAAAATCGGCACGTTTAATACATCCATTAAGCCGTATGAGGATTGTTGCACCGTATTTTTGCCCGAATTCCCGTTAATTAAACCCACAATAGATAAGGTTGAAGAACAGGAAGCGCACATAGAAAATTATAACGAACTAATCGAAGACGCCTTAGCTAATATAGAACAAATCGAAATATAAAATCAAAATTCTCCGTCTTGCCACGAGTAATAATCGTAATAATCTATTATGTCAATCGACCTTTTTACGGGCAGATGGCGCTTGGATAAAACAGCTTTATAACGATATCTACGCGGAAGCATGGGGTCGGCGAGATAGACCTCATGCATATCGTTTAACGCCGTATAGTCGATATCGTAATACGCCACCGACTGCGGCATTTCGAATTGTTCGGTCGTTTTAATTATTTTCGTATCACAAAGCATTTTTATTATTTCACTGCATTTTGCGCCGGTAATTTTGTTATCGATAAGATGCTCGTTATCCTTGGCGCCAAACCAAACGGCGACGGTATTACTCGGAGTATAAGCTATGCAATAGCAGTCGTAATTGCCGTTTTCGTCACCGTTCGTGCCCGTTTTAGCCGCAATTACGCCCGAATATTTAAGTTTTTTCGCGGTGCCGTACTGCGCACAATTAGTAAGCATATTAGTGATCAAGTACGCCGTATCGTCGCCGACGGCGTTTTTATATTGAATATCTGACTCATAGATTTGTCCGTCGTTATTAGATACGTCGAGTAAATAGTGCGGTTTAGAATATTTACCTCCGTTGGCTAGCGTTCTATACGCGTTTGCAAGCTCCATGAGTGTAACGCCCTTATCCATTCCGCCGAGTGCAAGCGCGAGCGAATCATCGTTGGCTGTAAATGACAAACCGAAGTTCTGCGCAATGGCTTTCGATTTATCCATTCCGTTTTGATTTAACAATTTAACCGCGGCAATGTTCGACGAATAAGCCAAACAATCGTTTAACGACTGATACCCGCGATAAATTTCTTTATAATTCTTAGGCGCATAGTCGCCGAAAACCGTCGGTTTATCTTCGATTTGAGATAGGGGATTGAGCCCATTTTCCAGCGCGGGCGCATACGAAATAAACGGCTTAATAGTAGAAGCCGGAGACCTCTGCGGATTGACATAACCGATAACGTTTGTTTCGTCGCACATAACGCCACCCGTTTTATTATCAAGAATAATTACTCTAACGTTGTAATCATCGTATTTTTCATTTGATAATTCGGCTCGCACCGCGGAAACGGCGCGAGGATTATATGCGGTTTTGATAGTAAACTGATTGTTAAACAGCTGTTTTTCGGTGCAATCCAATTCGCGGCACGCATCTCTTAATAACGCCGAAGTAAACTGGTTAGGTCTTTCGCTGCTAAAACTAAGTTTTTCCGATAGCGCATATTTGTAATCGTTTTCCGTAATAAAGCCCTGATCAAGCATTTGCCTTAAAACAAGCTCTTTACGTTCCGTAAGATTATCAATGTTATTATACGGACTGTATTTAGTCGGGTTATTTATAATAGAAGCGAGCGCCGCAGACTGGGCGAGCGTAAGCCGCGAAACAGGCTTGTTGAACATAACTCGACTGGCAGTACCTAAACCGCGAATACCAGAGCCGAAATATAAAATATTCAAATAGCTTTCGAGTATTTGTTCTTTATCGTAAACGCGTTCGAGCTTGCGCGCCAAACGTATTTCTTCGATTTTACGCTTAATCGTTTTTTCATTCGATAAGTGAGTATTTTTTATAAGCTGTTGAGTAATGGTCGACGCGCCTTGGCTGAATTTACCCGATTTGATATTATTTACCGCAGCGGACGCCATGCGTTTATAATCTACTCCGGAATGATCGTAAAATCTCTTATCCTCAATAGCAATAAACGCGTTTACGGTATAGTCGTTCAATTCGTCATATTTAACGTACAATTTATCATTATCAAAAAGCGCGCCGTCGATAGGTTTGCCGTCACAGTCCAAAACCGTTACAGTACGCGAATACGAGGTCAGCTTATCGAGATCAAGATCGGTGCTGCCGAATATCGTAACGTTAGGCTCTATCAATAAAAAGAAAAAGCCGACCGACAGCGCAATAAACAAAACTATCGATATTATAACGATTAAAGATACTTTGGCGGCTTTCTTCATATAAATAGTATCTTAAACGAAATATTTTTTATGTAATACTGCACATAAAAGGTAAATTAATAAAGTTATTTAAATAAATCAAAAAGTCCCAATACACATCAAACCATATAAAAACCCATTATTCACCCTAAAAACACCCTTTTCACTTCGCAAAAGCTGTCTTTTGCGAAGTGAAAAGTTATATCCATGCAAATAAACTACAATATCCCCTATTAACCGAATTAATACAAAATCTTATTTTCGAACAGCAAATAAACCGTCTTTGTACTTATCGGTTAGACATAAATCGACAATTTCACCGCACGGCTCTTTGGAATAAACTTTAATATAGTTAGGCGTATAACCGACGTTAAATGAATCCTCAACGTCTTCTATGTAAACAGGCATTATGGCATTGGTATTTTGATTCAAAAATGCGCCATGAAGCCGAGATTTTATATCGAGCAACACATTGACACGTTCTTTTACGATCGATGGAGGCAATGTTTTATATTTTCTTGCCGCAAGAGTTCCCTCTCGACTGCTATACGGAAATACATGTATATCGGAAAACTTGCATTTATCAATAAAATCACAGCTTTCTCTAAAAAACTCGTCCGTTTCAGTTGGAAATCCCACAATAATATCGGTTGTAATGCCGGCAAGCGGAAAATATTGCCGAATAAGCTCGATTTTTTCAAAGTAAAACTCTTGATCATAATGCCTGTTCATAGTTCGAAGTACTTCGTTACTGCCGCTTTGCAGCGATAAATGAAAATGCGGGCAGTAATTTCCGTCACGCATAGCTTCGAGCATAGGACGGTCTACTACTTCACATTCAAGCGACCCCAAGCGCTTACGTGCTTTTACCCTGCTCAGAGCATTTAAAAGCTCCGTAAAAGATACGCCTATATCTTTACCGTACATAGACATATCAATCCCGGTTAAAACCACTTCTTTCGACGAAATATGTTCGCATTCTTTTACGATATCATCAATTGATCGCGACCTACTCCGCCCGCGTAAATACGGTATAATACAGTAGGAGCAAAATCGGTTGCACCCATCCTGAATTTTAATAAATGCCCTTGTTTTAGTCGATTTTGGGTATTTTTCATAGCAAAATTGAGTACTTTTATCAATTTTTTCTATATTTTCATCAAAAATTATTCTATTTAATAGAGTATTATAATGGTTATCTTTATATAATTTATCAATAATACTAAGACAAAATCTTGCTTTATCTGTCGTACTGCCTATTGCAATAACATTAGACTTTTCGAATTTGTGCGGTTTATTCTGCGTGCTGCACCCTACTACTATTATACGGCAGTCGGGATTTAGCTTGCACATTTTTGAAACATGTTGCCTCGATTTTTTATCGGCTTCCGCTGTTACAGAACAGGTGTTCAAAATATAAACGTCGGCAGGAGCTAATCCTTCCGACGCATTATAGTTGTGCGAATTAAGCGTAGATACAATCGACGCACTTTCACATTGATTAACTTTACACCCTAAGGTGACTACCTTTATAATCAAAGAGTCCATTCCCCCATCTCGTAGTACACAACCGACAGCGCCGATATCGCCGCAGTTTCAGCGCGCAAAATTCGTCTGCCGAGGGTTACCGATTTTGCCCCTGCTTCCGTAAGCGCAATCTTTTCCGGTTCGGTTATTCCGCCTTCGGGCCCAATAAATACCGCAATATCGGTTTTGCTTTTATCGATCGATTCACGCATATCGCCGTGCATTTCTCGTTCCCACGGAAAAATCAAGTAGGTGTTTTTTGCACGGTTTAATAGCTCGTCAAATTCAATGGTGTGTTCAATCGTAGGAATGCGGCTTCTCCCGCATTGTTCACACGCAGAAATAGCGATCTTGGTAAGCCGTTCATAATTGAGTGAAGTATTGCGTTGGCTGTACGTCGAATAAACGGGAACGATCGAAGTAACGCCGAGCTCTGTAGCCTTTTGGGTAGCTAACTCAAACCTATCTTGCTTGATCATAGAAAGATAGAGAGTTACGTTAATACCTGCCTCGCCTACGTTTGTAGCGCTATCGAGCACGTCGAGCAACGTTCTATCCTTTTTGATCTCTTTTACCTTACAAGAATATTCGTTGCCGTTACCGTCGAATACGGTAATATAATCGCCCACACGAATTCTAAGCGAATACGCTGCATGGGTATGCGCGTCGCCCGTTAATTCGATATTCGATTTATTTATATTGGGAAGATAAAATCTCATAGTTTGAAAATAAACGCGCTCCATTCGTTCTTTTGTTCGTGCTCGATGAGAGAAAACTCGTTTGAGTACGCTTTTTTAACGCTGTCGATTTTGTTCGATATGACACCGCTTAGTATTACGTATCCGCCGTTTTTAAGCGCGTGTTTTATAATTGGAAGAACGCCTATCAATACGTCTGCCGTGATGTTTGCTATAACTACGTCGGCAGGCTCGCTCATGTTACGTACGTCGAGTTGGTAAACCGACGGTTCGGTTATTCCATTGAGCGAGCAATTATATTTTGTAGCCGTGATCGCCTGCTCGTCGGTATCGGCAAATACCACATCGTCCGCTCCAAGCGCCGTTGCGCAAATGCCTAGTATTCCGCTTCCGCAGCCAAAGTCTAAAACGCGCTTACCTTTGAGCGAAATTCTTTGCATTAGATCAATACACATAGACGTGGTCTCGTGCATACCTGTACCGAACGCGAGCCCTGGATTAAGCTTGATTTCTATATCACCGCCGACGGGATGATAATCTATCCACTCGGGGACTATAACAAGCTTGCCGATATTAAACGGTTTATAATACTTTTTCCACTCGTTTTCCCATTCTTCCGAGTCGATAATCTCGCAAACGGCTTTAAGAGAAGAAAAGTCCGCCCAGTCTTCGGTTTTAAGCGATTCTATACGATTATATACGACGGACTCATCTGTTTCCATCGTGAAATACCCGCTTACGAAACAGCCTTCGGTTGGATTGAATAGAGCGGCGTCGGCATAGTCCCAGCGTTTTTCGTCAAGCACTTGCTTGATATTGCCGTAATCGTCGAACACTTCGCCCATGCTCCCTGCCTCGTGCAGCGTATAAGCAACGACTTCGGAAGTCTCGGTCGAACATTCTACGGTTATCTTTTTGAATTTCATTATTTATTCATTGCGCTTTGGAGAGCAGTCATAGCAACGACGTTTACAACGTCCTCGCTACTGCATCCGCGCGACAAGTCGTTTACGGGTTTATTAAAGCCCTGGCAAATCGGGCCGATAGCTTCCGCGCCGGCAAGACGCTGAACAAGCTTATAGCCGATATTTCCCGCTTGAAGATCGGGGAAAATCAATACGTTGGCTTTACCTGCGACGGTGCTGCCGGGCGCTTTAAGGTCGGCAACGGTCGGGACAAGCGCGGCGTCGGCTTGAAGCTCGCCGTCCACGGCAAGGTCGGGACGCGCTTTTTTAACAATATCGAGCGCAGCGGTAACCTTATCGACAAGCTCGCTCTTTGCCGAGCCCTTGGTCGAGAAGGACAACAACGCTACCTTAGGCGAAATACCGGCAATCGCCGTTGCGCTGTCCGCAGATGCGATCGCAATATCTGCAAGCTGCTGACTGTCGGGATTGGGATTTACAGCACAATCACCAAAAACCATAATACCCTTTTCGCCGTACTTCGAATTTTTATCGAGGCACATGATGAAGCACGAGCTAACCGTTTTAATACCGGGCGCGGTCTTAATGATTTGCAGTGCGGGGCGCAAAACGTCGCCTGTGGCGTTTATCGAGCCCGCGACCATGCCGTCCGCCTCGCCACGCTTAACCATGAGCACGCCGAAATACAGCGGGTTTGCGGCAAGCTTACGAGCGGTTTCGATATCCATGCCCTTTGCTTTACGAAGCTCGTAAAGAAGCTGGGCATACGGCTCGATATCGACGGAAGCCGTGTCGATAATCTTAATTTCGTTAAGGTTGGCGCCGGGGCATTTTTCGGCGATCTTCTTTGGATTACCGATAAGCACAATCTTGGCTATATTTTCCGCCTGGACCTTGGCGGCGGCGGTAATGATACGCGGTTCTTCGCCCTCGGCAAGAACAATCGTCTTTTTGAGCGCTTTCGCCTTTTCGCGTACCGAATTCAATAAATCGTTCATAATATCCTCCGAAAATATTTACAAAACCTGCTGACTGTTGTATAATATAAAGAACAATCATTTGTTTTTGTTTCAATATAATTATACTCTTATTCTCAATCAATGTAAAGTAAAATCATGAAAAATTGTGGTATAGTTTGCGAATATAACCCCTTTCACTCGGGGCATAAATATCAAATCGACGAGGTGCGCCGCCACGGCTTCGATAACGTTATTTGCGTTATGAGCGGATCGTTTGTACAATCGGCGGAGCCCGCGTTTTGCGATAAATCATTGCGCGCAGAGTGCGCGATCATGGGCGGAACAAACGCAGTAATAGAGCTTCCAGTATTGTATGCAACGGCAAGCGCGCAATTTTTTGCAGAGGGCGCAATAAAGATTTTATCAGGCATAAAATCGCTAACCCATATCGCAATGGGCGCCGTCGCTAAGGAAGAAGAAATTTTACGCGCCGCCGATATAAAAATAAAGAACTGCGATAAATTCAATTCCCTGCTGAAAGAATATTTAGCGCAAGGAAAAAGCTATAATTCGGCAAGCAATGCGGCGTTGATCAAGGTATATCAGGAGCATTATCCCGATAAACCGTCTATCGAAAACATATTTACCGATCCAAATAACATCCTTTGCATAGAATATATTTCAGCAATAGAAAAATACGCCCCGTCCATTCAACCGCTTATAATAGAACGCCGTGGCGCAACGTATAACGACGGCGAAATACACGGCGAGCATATTTCGGCAACAGCTATACGAATTGCGGAAATGCGCGGACAATTAGATAGCGTTAAAAATTATATTCCATACAATTATGACAAAATCGAAAAATGGCGGATCGAACATTCCCCCGACCTTTCGTCGTACGGAAAAATGCTCCTGTTTTCCATAAAAAGCAAGACTGCGAAAGAAATATCTACTCTACGCAATTGTTCCGAGGGTCTTGAATTTTTGGTAAAAAACAGCTCCGTCGAATGCAATAAAGATAGCTTTATATCTGCCGTGATCGGCAAAAGATATTCCAAAAAACGCATTATGCGACTGCTTTTGGATAGTCTACTGGATATAAATAGTAAGCTGTTACAAAACAGATTTGTTACTCGCCTACTCGCTTGCTCGAAAAGCTTCGATTTTTCGTTGCTGCCGAATTGCGTAAAAACTACGAATAACGATATTAAGCTTGCATCAAGCGACATCGAAGTTGCGGAAGTGCTTAAAATCGATGAGAACGCTACGGCGTTATATAATACTCTTTGCGGCATAAAGGGCGGATATTATAACTATTCGTTGGTGAAATTATGAGAATGCGCATACCCGAAGAAGCTATATTTCGGCTTGCCGATGCTTCGCGAAAAAGCTTGTTCCGCTCGGCAGTCGCTCAAACTGTGTCCAAAAATTTCCGCAGTATACACTACCTATCGAGTAAGCTTATTTGTGATTGCGTAACGCTTAATCTCGTTCTCAACGACGAAATAACACCCAAGTCGGCGGACGAAATAATAACCTGTATTCGCAGGCGCAATATTTCAATGTATACTACGATCGATAGCGCGTTCTTCCCTATCGAAGACAAATTTAACGAGTACGCAAAAAGCGTTCTCGGCGATAACTACGACGAAATTCGTGCGCTTGATCTGCGCATAACAAACTACATAGTTTACGTTATTTCGCTAGACGTTAAAAATAACAATAACTTAGACAGCAAAGAGGTATACTTACACGCATACAGCTACGAAGAACTCGAAAATATCGAGCTACCGCACTACTAGATCTTTTATTTGATTTCGACGATAGTAACGCCAGTATCGCCTTCGCCGTAACGCCCGTATCTAAACGTTTTTACGCGCGTCTGCTTGCGAAGATATGCTTGAATACCTTTACCGAGCGCGCCCGTTCCCTTGCCGTGTACTATGCGAATAGTACTGTGCGACGGAATATCGGCTATAATTCTGTCTAACTCCAACGTTGCGTCGTCAACGGTATAGCCGAGCAACATAATTTCGGTATTGATCGGTTCGCTCTCGCGCTTTGCTTCGACGGTCGGCTTATTTTCGTGCTCTTGCTCGATTACCGTAAGCGAAGAAATCGGTATTTCGGTTTTGATCGAACCGATGGCAATTAATGCTTTATTACCGCGCAATTGGCTTGCAATAACGCCTTCTTTATTCAAACCCGAAACAAACACGCGCGTACCAACGGTCAATTCATTAGGTTGAGCGGGCGCTGCCGCTTTATCTGGCTTAACTTTATCGACCGGAACGTTTTTAGAAATCTTCTTCGCTGTCTTACGTGCCTCGAATAAAGCATTTTCGTCTGCCGATTTGAGCTGCTCTTTTAGTTCTTCGATAAGTCCCTCGGCATACTCGGTGTACTCGTCGGCTTGACGGCGAATAATGGCACGCGCATTATCTTTAATATCCGCAAGCTTACGTTCGTATTCGTTTTTCAGACGGGCGGCTTTTTCCGCATCCTCTTGCGCATTAGCTTTGAGTTTCTCACATTCCTGCATATCGCGCAATGATTGATTGCGCATTTTTTCGGCTTCGCGCATTACGGTATCGAACGCGACCTTTTCGGCACTCAACGCATTTCGCGCGTCGCGAATTATCTCATCGCCAAGCCCAAGCCTTTCGGCAATTTCAAGCGCATAGCTAGAACCCGAAACGCCTTGAAGCAGTCTGTAAGTGGGCTTGAAATTAATATTATCAAACTGCATACACGCGTTTGCAATGTTTTCGCAGCCCAATGCAAATTCTTTGAGCGAATTGAAATGTGTAGTAACAACAGCCGTAGCGTTAGACGAAAGTATTTTCTTAACGATCGCAACGGCAAAAGCCGCACCCTCGTCGGGATCGGTGCCGTCGCCTACCTCATCCAAAAGGACCAACGACTGCTCGTTCATTTTAGAAGTTACGGCGGCAAGATTTGTAATATGCGCCGAGAACGTGCTGAGCGATTGCGCAATGCTCTGTGAGTCGCCGATATCGCAATAAACATCGTCGAATATACTCATTTCGCTTCCGTCGTTAGCGGGAATAAACATTCCGCTTGCCGACATAAGAGCGAATAGTCCAACAGTTTTTAACGCGACCGTTTTCCCGCCCGTGTTTGGGCCGGATATTAAAAGCACTTTTTTTGTATCGAGCGCAATATCGACGGGCACAACTCTATCCGCGGGAATAAGCGGATGCCGCGCACCGTGCAATACGATTTTTCCGTTATCGTTAATGCTCGGCATATACGCGTTTTGTATTTTTGCGTACTCTGCTTTGGCAAATATTACGCCGCACTCGGTCAGCACTTCCTGCCCTGCTACGAGTGCAGACGAGTTGCTTACCACAAACTTGCTGATTTCCGTTAATATGCGCTCTATTTCGTTTTGTTCTTCCGTTCTAAGCGTAATAAGCTCGTTATTAGCCTCGACTACGGCAAACGGCTCGATAAATACCGTAGCTCCTGTCGACGAAACGTCGTGTACAAGCCCCTTTACGAAAGAGCGGCTGTCTGAACGAACAGGTAAAACGTATCTTCCGCCGCGCAGAGTAACGATATTATCCTGTAAATATTTGCTCATATCGCTTTGACGCGTAAAGCCGTCAAGCTTTTCTTTGAGCCGAGCATTGGCGCGCTGTATCGAACGCCTAAGCGAATAAAGTTTATCGCTCGCGCTATCTTTGATCTCGGTTTCGTTCTCGACGGTTCTATCGATTTCGTATTCGAGATCGTCGCACGGCCGCACCCACGCAGTAATATCTTTAAGGTAATCGCAGTCTGTCATTTCCTCGACGCATTTTTTAAGCGATCTTAGCGCAAGAATGCCTGCGCGAATTTTGATCAGCTCCGCGGGAGAAAGGACCGCCCCCACCTTTGCTTTATCTATAAACGGCACGACGTCTTCGAAGCACAGGCTTGGTCTATGCGAAGCAAGCACGTTTAGCGCGTCGCCCGTTTGGCGCAAAAGCTTAGTCGCCTTTTCTATATCGTTAGTAGGCTCGGTGTTTTGTATACGCTCCGCAACTACCTGAGAATACGAAAGCGAAGCAACACTGTCAAGTATTTTATCGAATTCGAGATCTTTATAAACTTTCATTATTTCAAACCTTTATTCACGTTTCCGCGCGTAAACGGACCGCGATACTCACCGTTAAGCACTTGAATAATTTGCTCTCTATCAAGCTCAGTGCAATCGAAAAATTTATTCTTAAAATTATCCTTTCCGCCCAACAAATAATGCGGAGTGCAATTAAGAAGCTGCCAATAGCAATGTCCCGATTTAAACCGTCTTAGCTTAAACGTTCGCCCGCAATCGTCCGTCAACGAGTCGTCGCCCGAGCAATTAACGCACTTTCCGTACGGACAATGACATAAAGTCATTACGGGCGCATACCCGAAAACGTAAGCAAACGCATTGCCGTCGATCGTATCGGCTTCAAACGACTTGATATGCGGCATATCCGTACTGCCGATTATATTATGCCCTGTACCCAATAAAACTGGTTTATCGGTAATATTCAGCGAATACAGGTTATTAGAAATCACGCCGTAAATTCCGTCGTGTGATACCGCTCGTTTAATAATATCCGTATCGTCGCCGCGCGAAATTACGGGCAAATTCAATAAAACGGGTTTATTAATTTTGGGAACCGTAAAATTCCCGTAGTCCCGAGGATTTAGCGAGATAAAGTCTACAAGCGATAAAATTTCGTCGTCGATTTGGTCTGCGCGCTCAACCATTAAAATATTGCCCTTACCGATAAAACGATTATACGCCAATTCTACCGACGGGCTTAATTCACTACGTTTGATTTTATAGTCAGATAATATGGCGTTATAAAGCGCCAAATACGCCTTACGCCTAAGCTCGTTAAGCGCGGATACAGGCATAAAAATATCGTCGCATATTTGACATTTTACGGTAGGTTCAAACGGATATTCGCCTACCTTATAAAACGCACGTTCGATATCTGCGGCGGTCAACGCGCGAGAAACAGCAGATTGCGGCACGAAATCACCACTTACCTCAACGACGGTATCGTTTCGTTTTAATATTACCTGCGGCAATACGCCGGCTTTAAGCGTAACCGATATGTCGATATCTATATTTTTTTGAATATCTTTGACCGTTTGAGCAAGCGCGCCGTCGAGCGTAAGCCGAAGCTCGTCGCCCGTTTTAACGTTGCCGCTTGCGGTGATAACGCCGTCTCTAACGCTTGCGCCGCATATCTCGTTACCGCCCCGTAAGATCTTAAAACCGTCGTCCTTGTGCGGCGTGTAGGTCGGCACCGTGAGTCTATTTCCTTTTACCTGGGTTATTTTGCCGACAAACCGCCCGATATTGCCCTGAATTTTGGGATATATGACTTGAAACGGAGCATTTCTATCAAGATACCCGTTACAGTAATCTCCGCGGTTAAACACCCGTTTTAGCTCATCGAGAGCGCGAGAAGTAGGCATACCCGAGTTATATACGCTCGTTGCAGTATAAGCGTACTCGTTCGAACGCATACGCCCCTCTATCTTGATCGCGTCGACGCCGAGTTCTTCCAAACGCTTTATGTCGTTATATAAGCAAAGATCCTTTGCTGAAAGAAAATATCCTTTCTTCCCGCCGAACGTATACGGCTTACGGCAAAGCTGCATACATTTACCGCGATTGCCGCTGTACGACGAAGCGAGCGACGAAAAATAGCAATTGCCAGAAAAGCAAACACACAGCGCGCCTTGAACGAAAAACTCTATTTCGATACCCGTTTTTTTGATTTCGGCAATATCGGCAGGTAGCGTTTCTCGCGCAAGCACGGCGCGCTTAATTCCCAGCTCCAAAAGCTTCTTAGCGCCGAGCGCATTATGAACGCCCATTTGGGTACTTGCGTGCAATATAAAATCGGGCAGTTCCTTTCTTAAACGCTTGATAAAGCGCAAGTCTTGAACTATTGCCGCGTCTACCCCGACCGAATAAGCGTATTTCGCCGCCTCGACCGCGCTATCCATTTCGCTGTCTTTAATAAGCGTATTAAGCGTTACAAAAACTTTTACGCCGAAAAGATGCGCGTACTCTACCGCTTTTTTAAGCGCGGCGGCGTCGAAGTTCTCGGCTTTTGCCCGCGCGCCGAAAGACGGCATACCTAGGTATACCGCATTTGCGCCGCCGTTTACGCTCGCTTTAAGACCTTCGAAGCTTCCTGCGGGGGCAACGATTTGCATTAGCGCAAGCTAGCTCCATAATTCGTTTCTGCAAACTTGATAACGTTATCTACGATTTGCTTGATCTCGCTATCCGAGAAGGTTGCGTTTTGCGGTTGCAACCGAATAGAGAACGCTACGCTCTTGTATCCGGCTTGGATTTGCTCGCCATTGTAAATATCAAACAGTTTAACTCGCTCGATATATGGACTGACGCTCTTGGCTCCTCTCAGCATATCTCCAACCGCAACATCCTCTTTAACGACGAGCGCAAGATCGCGGTCGACGGGTTGAAGCTTGGAAAGAGGTTTATATTGAGCAAGCGGTATAGCGTTTTTAAAAGCTTCGCTCAAATCGAGCTGCGCGATATAAACGTTGTTAGGCAGATCGAAGTTTTCGCATACAAGCGGATGAAGCTTACCGAAGTCGCCGCACACGCCCGCTACGTCGACGTGAAGTGATTGCTTGGGATGAAGATACGGCACGTTAGCGACCGTATATTCAGGAGTGCCGAACAAGCCTATGATCTCACCGACGATTGCTTTAAGCGTATAGAAATCGCCGTCGTTGCATATTCCAATACACAGCGTGTCGCGTTCGTCGGGCAATTTTTCGAGCGGGAGCTTGTCAGTAATGAACACCTTACCGAGCTCAAAAAGACGCATTGATTCATTCTTACGCGATAAATTACGCGAAATTACTGCAAGCATGGACGAAACAAGCTGCGTACGCATAACCGAAATATCTCGGCTGAGCGGGTTCATTATCGGTATTTCGCGGCGCAAGCAATCGGCTTTATCAATAAGAAGCTTATCGAGCGCATCGGGCGAAATAAACGAGTAATTAAGGATCTCGTCTGCGCCGAGCGCGAACATTTTCGATTTGACGATTTCGGTATTTTCGTCGTGAACGTTAAGACCGCCGCGCGTTTGATGCGTGTTTTCGGAATGAGTGGATACGATCTTATCATAGCCGTAAAAACGCATGATATCCTCGGCAAGATCGGGATAGCCGTCTATATCTTCGCGAACGAGCGGGATCGTGCAAATAAGCTTTTTGCCCTCTTTCTTGACGATAATTCCCTGCTTTTTCAAAATATTTTGAATGGTCGCTATATCGATATCAATACCGAGAAGCGAGCAAATTTCGTCCTTAGTGGTGCAAATAACCTTTTGTTCGGGCTCGTTTGTGCCGTCGCAAACCGTTTCGGCGCAAATTTTTCCGCATTTAAGCTTATCGATAAGCGCCAACGCACGTGCAGAACCAAGCTCGACAGACTGCCAATCTACACCCTTTTCATAGCGCGCAGAGCTGTCAGACCGTAAACCGATCTTGCGCGAGGTCCTTCTTATATTACTGCGCTCAAACCGTGCCGCTTCTAAAAATACTGTTTCGGTATCGTCGAAAATACTCGTGTACTCGCCGCCCATAATTCCCGCAATAGCGAGCGGTTTATTTGCGTCGGCAATAATAAGCACGTCGTCTACGTTATATTGCTTGCCGTCGAGCGCGGTTATCTTTTCGCCGTTACTGCCTTTTCTTACGACAATCTTTTTCTCGATATATTTTTTATCGAACGCATGAAGCGGTTGACCGTATTCGAGCAAAACGTAGTTAGTTATATCGACAAGATTATTGATAGGGCGTATTCCGCACATTCTAAGGCGGTCACGCATCCATTTAGGCGATTTTTCTATTTTTACGTCGGTAATTACCCTGCCGATATACCGACTGCACAGCTTTTTGTCGGTAATAGTGACGGGCGGAATAGTCGATGTCGACGAGCATTTGTAGCTAAGAGACGGCGCTTTGAATTTTTTATCGAGAAGAACGGATATTTCTCGCGCAAGATTGACTATCGCTTGACAATCGGGACGGTTAGCCGTTATCGAAATGTCGAGAACGGTATCGTCTATGCCGAGCGTATGCATGATATTTTCGCCGACCTTGCTTTCCTTGGGCAATATCAAAATGCCGTCGAAGCTCGCGCCGTCGATAATGTCGTCGTCCACTTCGAGCTCACTGCCGCCGCAAAGCATACCGTGACTGGGCACGCCGCGAAGCACCGCGTCGTCTATCTTTTTTCCGCCGGGAAGAATTGCGCCCACCGTAGCAACAGGCACCATATCGCCCTGTTTAACGTTTTGCGCGCCCGTAATGATTTGCACCGTTTCGCTACCTATATCGATTTGACAAATCCAAAGCTTGTCGGAATTCTCGTGATGAACAATGCTTTCGACACGTCCCACGACCACGCCCCTAATATCCTCGCGCGGCGTGATGATCTCTTCCACCTCGAATCCTATGGATAACAGCTTATCGGACAATTCCTGCGGCGTGATATCGCCTATATCAACATAATCTTTCAACCAACTCAAAGGTAATTTCATGGCTTCCTCCTAATTGAAGTTGTGAAGAAAACGCACGTCGTTTTCCCACAAAAGCTTTATATCGTTTATTGCGCACTGTATCATTGTAATGCGGTCAAGCCCCATACCGAATGCGAACCCGCGGTATTCGTCGGGATCGATACCGCAATTTTCGAGCACCCTGCGGTTGACCATGCCCGCGCCGAGTATTTCTATCCAGCCCGTGTTTTTACAAACGCGGCAGCCCTTGCCATGGCAATTAAAGCACGAAACGTCCACCTCTACGCTCGGTTCGGTAAACGGGAAATAACTCGGGCGGAACCTTATTGTGGTTTGCTCGCCGAATATAAATTTGGCAAACCCTTCGAGCGTGCCTTTAAGATCGCATAAGGTAACGTTTTTATCGACGACAAGCCCTTCCATTTGGTGGAATACGGGCGAATGCGTGGAATCGTCGTCGTTACGGAACACGCGCCCGGGACAAATCATTTTAAGCGGCGGCTTAAATTTTTCCATAAGCCGAATTTGTCCGCTCGAAGTTTGCGTGCGAAGAAGCATACTATCGTTAATAAAGAAAGTGTCCTGCATATCGCGTGCGGGATGATCGAGCGGAATATTTAGCGCCTGAAAGTTATAATAGTCGGTTTCGATTTCCGGACTGTCGTACACAACGTAGCCGTTGCCGACGAAGTAGTTTACAAGCTTATTCCTTATCTGATTAAGCGGATGGCGCGCGCCGACAGCGTGCAACGGCTTATCGATAGACAAATCGAGCTTGTCCGCATTGAGCGCCTGCTCGATAGCGAGTCTATGCAGTTCGCGTTCCTTTTCGTCGCATAATGCGGTAAGCTCGACGCGAAGATCGTTTATCTCCTTGCCCGCTTGCGGTTTTTCCTCGGGCGGAAGATCTTTAAGCCCGCGCATAAGCCCCGTAAGCACGCCCGTTTTGCCGAATAAATAGGTCTTAAACGCGGCAAGGTCGCGTTCGGTCTTTTCGTGCATCGCTTCGAGCTTTTTAATAGCTTCGGCGCGAATTTCGCTGAGTTTCATATAAAAACCTCCTAAATGTAAAAAGCCCCTATGCTTCGGGGCGCGGAAAGCGCGGTACCACCCGAATTGGGACTCGTTAATGCTCGTTACGCGGCATACGCCGTCGCTTACATTATCTTTCGGCGACGGTGCTCGTACGGTGAATATCTTCGGCGCGCTCCGTCTTTCAGCCGTGGACGGATCTCTGTCTTTGCGCCTATCTTGTGCCGTACTCTAACGCATCAATATTACTTTTCTATTTTATCACAAATTATCGACAACCGCAATCGTTTTTAACAAATATTTTTATCATTAATTATAATCATTTTTCATTATTTCGCAACAAGGTCGAGCATATCGCCTACCGAAGTGGAATTAAGATAGGTCGGCGGCACCTCGCCTACTATTATCATTTCGCTCATTAAAACGTGCGCAGAAGTATTAATGGTAGAAGGAAGCCCGGGCACGGCTACTGCAACCGAACCCGAAATATTAATATATAATCTGTGAAGCGTTTGGTTTATGCCCGCCGAGGTAAATTCAGATATTATTTGTGTTTGCGTAGAACCTACAAGATAGATCTTGATATTAATATCGGGACCCAGTCCCGTAAACAGCGTTACGCCCGACAGCGACCCTACGGGAATTTTTATTCCGTCGGAGCCGATATCGTTTATATTATTTTGCGCCGATAAGGTGATCTCCTGCGCAAGCGTATTTACGGTATTGGAGTCAAGGTCTATGCTCGTAATATTTTGCTTTTCGTCTCGAGTAACCGATAAATACTCAACGTCGGTATTCTCGCTCATTACGTCGATGACCGCAGTGCTGACCGCGTCGGTCGTAAGCGCGCGTATTCGCTCGTTGGAAATCATTACGATCATAGGATTAACGTTTCGCTGAATAAACAAGCAAATACCCACGATTATCGCGATTAAAACAAAAAGCGCAATAAACAATTTCTTTCGTCTATTGCGCTTTCTTACGATTGCACACCGTTCCTTTTTCACAAATAATATATATGCTAAAAGGCTTGCGGTTGATACCTATTTTGTCTTTGGATTGAAGACCAACGTTACAAGATAACTCATGACGATCGCCACACCCACGCCGTAGCCCGTGCGCATCAGTCCGCCCGCGAACGCGCCGACAAAGCCAACTGTGCGCGCCATTTCGATTGAGCCTTTGGCAAGAGCTGCGCCGAACCCAACTATCGGCACGCTTATTCCCGCTTGACATACTTTATAAATATAGTCGTAAACGCCGACGCCTTCGAGAATAATACCCACTATAAGGAATATTACCAATATTCGCGCGGGCGTGAGTTTGGTGCGGACGATCAACAGCTCGGCTATCGCGCACAACGCACCGCCGACCGCAAAAACTATTGCATACGTAGCTATGTTTTGCCAAACTTCGTTCATTCTTCACCCCCAAACGGACTTTCGACTATAACCGCGTGCGAAATTCCGGGTATCGTTTCGCCCTGGTAGCAGCTTTGCGTACTCATAAGCGCACCTGTCGCAAGATATGCAACGCGCTTGTACTCGCCGCTCATCAGCTTATCCATGACGAAGGAATTGAATATCGTAGCCGAGCACGCGCACCCGCTTCCGCCCTGGTAACATTTTTGTTCGACGTCGTAAATAATATTGCCGCAGTCTATATAGTTTTGCCCAAGCTTTATTCCGCGATCGCGCATAAGATCGCGAAGAATATCCGAGCCGAGCTTACCGAGATCGCCCGTTATTATCAAATCGAAATCTTTTTCGTCATAGCCCGACTGTGTAAACAACGTATATAGAGTATCCATAGCGGCGGGCGCCATTGCCGCGCCCATGTTATTCAGGTCGTTTACGCCGTAATCGGTTATAAGTCCGGGAAGCGCCATGACAATACGCGGAAAGCTTTTTGTCTCCTCTGTATTTTTGGATACGACGGAAGCCGCCGCGCCCGTGACCGTCCATTGCGCATAGGGCGGACGCTGACAACCGTATTCCAACGGGTACCTGAACTGTCGCTCCGCCGTGGCAAAATGGCTCGATGCGGCGCATAACACGTTGGAATAGTACGAGCTGTCTACAAGTATGGCCGAAAGCATAAGCCCCTCGGTCATTGTCGAGCACGCGCCGTAAATGCCTATATGCGGTATACCGAGATCGCGCGCGGCATAGCTCGAAGTAGTCATCTGATTGAGAAGATCGCCCGACACCATAACGTCGATATCTTCGAGCGTGAGTTTTGCGTCGCGTACCGCGCCGCGCACCGCCGTATCAAACATTCTTATTTCGGCGCGCTCAAACGTCTTTTCGCCCATTTTATCGTCGACTTCGCACTTGGAAAAATACTTACCGACAGGACCTTTCGCTTCTTTCTCGCCGACAACGCTCATTCGCCCCACGATACGCGGCGAATTGTTGAACTTAATAATACGCTGACGGGTCGACGGAATATTATTTAAACCGACGATATTCTCCTCGGTTTCCACCGAGTCTTTTTTTGATTTTCTAAACAATGCCATACTAATACCTTCCCAAAATAAGAAGATTTGCAAGCCCTGCTACGGTCGACCAAACAATACCGTTGACTACGACGGGACCCACGACCGAAAAAAGCTTTACGCTCGTACCGAAAATCAGTCCTTCGGTTTTGAATTCCATGGACGCGCTCGCCATTGCGTTGGCAAACCCCGTGATCGGCAGAAACGAACCCGCGCCGCCCTGTCGCGCTATCACGTCAAACACGCCTAAGCCCGTCAAAAGAATAGCGACGGTAACAAGTATCATGGACGCTATATTAGCCACCATATCCTTGGGCATATCGGGCGCGATGATCATGGTTATATCGCCTATACCCTGACCGATCATGCACGTAGCTCCGCCGAAAATAAAGCTGTGGAACAAAGCTTTCGGGATGCTCGTCTTTGGCGTAACCGTTTCGACGTACTTGTTATATTGCTCGTTTCGAGCCTTTACCGTTTTGGCATTTTCAAACATAATGCGCTTAACCCCTGTTTTTCTCGCGAGGCTTGACCGATTTAACGAGCAATTCACGCTCGGTAACGACAAACAATCCCTCGCCGATTTTTGTATCTTTATTTCTCATATCACTAATTTGTATAAAGATAAAAATTATTATTCATTGCAGCAGTCATTTTCGAAAATACGATTGACATTTGGCACTGCGTATTATAAAATATCGACAGAGGTTTTAATTATGGATGTTTTTAAACAATTACCGCAATTCGAGAGCAATAAATTTATTCTCCGCGCCTTAAAATCAAACGACGCCGACGACTTGCTTAAAGTTTATTCCGACGAAAAAGCCGTTCCTTTCTTTAATGGCGATAACTGCCACGGCGACGATTTTCATTATACAACGCTCGAACGCATGGCGGAAGCCGTTAAGTTTTGGCTGTGGAGCTACGAACAAGGCTATTTCGTGCGCTGGGCGGTAGTCGATAAATCGACCGATACTGCCATCGGCACGATAGAGCTTTTCCACCGCGACGACGAAAGCGAAACATATAAAAACGGCGGACTCCTGCGGCTCGACATTCACAGCGACTACGAAAATAAAAACGATATATTCGAGATAATTTCGGCTATTAAGGACAGCGTTTACGATTTATTCTGGTGCGATAAGATAATAACGAAAGTTAATCCGTTTGCTACCGAACGCAGATCGGCAATAGAAAAACTCGGCTTTAAGCTCGCCGATACTCCGCTTATTGGTAACGAGGGCGAACAATTTACCGACTATTACATACTTAATAAATAATAAAAAACGGAGTAGCGCCGCCTGACACTACTCCGTTTTTTTATTAAGTAATCAAATCAATTTTAAATCTTTTAGGTATAACATATTTATACGAAGCATTGACGATTTCCACCAATTGGCCGCAACGTAATACTCGTTGTAATCGTTATGCCATAACCACGGAACGGGATACGAGCCGTCAACGAGCTGCTCTTTAATAAGCATTTCGCCCTCTTTTAAGCACAAATCACGCCCTAAAATGTCGAATAAAAGCCCCGATCTATCGTAGAAAACCGACGGCTTACAAACGTATTCTGTAAGCCATTTATCATGATCGTGGCAAACCGTTTTCGATATGGCTTCATACAATGCGCTTTTAAACGCCGCTAAATCAATATCCTTTAGTCCGCTACACTCTGTACAATATTCATAAAGCTCCAAATAGAGCGGTGTGATATGCATATCGCAAATCGGCTCTTTAATAAAAGCTTTGACTAGGGGCACGGCAATTTCATGCGCCCTTTTATAGAGCGCACTATCCTTTTTGGCATATCTAAGAGCAAAACCGACAAGGCTTATGGTGGGATTATCGCTAGGCACACCGACGGGGTCGTTACACTCCCACCAAATAGCATGAGGATGATCGTTATTGCTTTTTACGGTATTAAACCACTTACCGTCGATATAATCCTTACCGCTATCTAAATATCTAAGTATTTTTTGAACGATAACGTCATTTTCATTTATCACGATTTCTTTAAGAATGCAAATTGCTTTCCACGTTCCTATCGGCGTGGAATCGGTATTCCAGAAATCGGGCTCTATTGCGTGCCCGAACCCACCGTCGGCATTTTGATAATACGACAATATGTCGATAACGTCCTTTCGGCTTCCGCCCTCAAAAGCATATCGCCACAGCGCCAAATCCAGCGGGCGGGCGTTGCGGTATATAAAGCTAAGTGCTTTTTCAAATGCTTGTTCGTTCATTTCAAACCTCGCTGTATAGTTTATTACGACTATTATACTTTATCAAAACTCCGTTGTATTGTAAAAACGCGACAAGTTTGTATACCGACTCCTCGCATCGAACAGCCCTTCCCCGTGATACTTTCTAAAATCGTTATACAAATGCGCTTGATCGTAGTACCCGAATTTGTCCACACTATCCGGAACGCAAAAGTTCGGCTTTATACAATCCTGCCAAAGCATTTGATAGCGAATCAGCTCCGTCATTGTTTTAGGTGAAACGCCGATATTTCGCAAAAATTTACGCTCCAAAGTGCGAGAGCTCATCGCAACATGGTTTGACAAATCGCGCACGGACACGTTACAGTTAAGCTTGATCATAGCGAATAAACAATTCATTATATCGGCGTCGATGTTCTCGTCGAGTAAATCAAGTAAATACTTTTGCGCAAGCGTTACTCGCCGTTCGTTACCGTTCGCATGAAGCAATTCGATCTTAAAGCGCGAAAAGCCTTTGAAAATATTTTCGGGTTGCGTAGAGCCGTTAAACAGAAAATCTATTTTTTCGTCCGTAAACCTCGAAACAGCCCAAGCATAGAATCTTATCCCGAAAAATACTCCGTTATTACTAGACAAAAAGCTGTTATCGCTAACCCCTACAAACCGTGCACATCCCCCGATTAAATCGAAAATAATATCGGCGCAGCAATCGGGAATTATGCGCATATACGATTCACGCTTACAATTTTCGCACGACCAAAAGCACCGAACATACGGTTTTAACGGTGCAATTGGGTCAATTTCCGTTATACCCGATAATGCGGACGGAAGCGCCGTGACGGTCGTAAAGATCGAATCAAGAGTAAATGCCATACCTATATTTTAACAAGTACGGCATTCATTGTCAAGTATGGTTATTTCATCCGTCGCAATATTCGGCGCGAATTCGATTTAGTATCTTGCTCTCCAACCGTGAAATTTGGACCTGTGAAACTTTAAGCACTCGAGCAACTTCGGCTTGTGTTTTATCGGCGAAATACCTAAGCAAAATGATTTTTCGGTCGCGCGGTTCAAGTTCGCATATTATTTTTTTGAGCATCATTTTATCGAGCTTTTCGTCCTCGCTCTCTGACGTTTGAAGCCTATCCTCCAACGTGCGCGTGCTGTCATCGTTACTGTCGTAAATGGATATCGGGTACTTGCTCGCGTCCATTATAAATACGGCTTCCTGCGGTTCGATACCGAATTCTTTACTTATCGTATCGATCGTTGGCGTTTCACCGTGTTTTGACTTATACTCCTCGATAAACCGCGATATTTTGATAGCCGAAGCTTTGGTACTGCGCGACACCTTGATAGGTCCGTCGTCGCGCAAGAACCGCTTTACCTCGCCCGCTATCATCGGCACGGCATAGGTTGAAAACCGTACCTCGTAGTCCGCCGAAAAGTTCTTGATAGCTTTAACAAACCCAACGCAACCAAGCTGATAAAGGTCGTCGTACTCAACGCCTTTATTTCGGTATCTTCGAATAACAGACTTAATAAGCGGCGAATTTTGCGTAACAAGCTGTTCGGACGCCGATTTATCGCCGTGTTGTGCCGAGTAAATCAGTTTTAACGTTTCTTCTCTTTCCAATCCGCACCTCTTATGATCTTGGTCATTCGAATTACGGTACCGCTCGGCTCGTTGCGCTCCACCGTAATGCTGTCCATGAACGATTCCATTACGGTAAAACCCATACCGCTGCGTTCTTCCATCGGCTTGGTGGTAAAGAACGGCTGTTTTGCGGCTTCGATATCTTCGATACCGATACCCGTATCCGATATGACGATATGTACGGAATTGTCGTCAATCGAGGTACTAATAGAAATCTCCTCGCGCTTATCCTTGTTTGGATAGGCGTGAACTATACAATTGGTGACCGCTTCGGATACGGCGGTCTTAATATCGTTTATTTGGTCCACAGTGGGATCCAGCCCCACGCAAAACGCCGCTACGGTATTACGCGCAAAAGCTTCGTTATCGGTCACAGCGTCGAAAATCACTGTCATTTGGTTAGTCATAAATCAATCAACCTGCCTTGATCATAATATCGTATATACCCGACAGCCCGAGTAACCTATCAACCGTCGGCGACGGCGACTCAATGAATATAGGAACTCCGCGCGGTTTGAGCCGTTTATACCTGCCTATAAGCACGCCAACGCCCGTTGAGTCCATAAAAGCAAGCTCTGACATATCAATGTACAGCCGCTTGATATTGTTGTTGTCTATCAGCTCGTCGAGCGACATACGCACGTACGCGCTGTAATGCTCGTCAAGCTCGCCGCTAAGCTTAACGTGTAGCTCGTCGGATTTCTTGTAATGCTCTATCTTCATATTTTTTATAATAACAAAAAAAATACGGACAAAATTGTCCGTATTTGTTGAAAAAGTATATATTAAGTCGTTTATTTTAAAATAAGATTAGACAAGATAGAGTGGCGCAAAGAAATTAATAACGACAAAAAAATACTCGGGTGTGATGATCAATCAAACACCCAAGTATATACACGACATTAAAGTTTCTTGGTGACTTCTTTTCAAAGAAGTAACACTATTTGGCATATTCAACGGCGCGAGTTTCGCGAATAACGTTGACCTTGATTTGTCCGGGATACTGCATATCCTGCTCGATCTGCTTGGCGATCTCTTTGGACATATACATAGCCTTAACGTCGTCGACGATCTCGGGCTTAACGATAATACGCACTTCACGCCCTGCCTGTACGGCAAACGCCTTTTCCACGCCCTCGTACCCGTTCGCGATTTCTTCGAGCTTTTCGAGCCGTTTAACGTAGTTATCGAGCGATTCACGCCGCGCGCCGGGTCTTGCGCCCGAAATAGCGTCAGCACACTGTACGATTATAGCCTCGATGGTTTCGGGCTCGACGTCGTTATGGTGCGCAGCGATACAATGCACGACTTCCTTGCTTTCCTTGTACTTTTTGGCAACGTCCACACCGATAGAAACGTGCGTTCCGTCGATCTCGTGGTCGAGCGCCTTGCCTATATCGTGCAAAAGTCCCGCACGCTTGCACAGCTGAACGTTAGCGCCGAGCTCGGCAGCCATAACGCCCGCAAGGTTGGAAGCTTCGATAGAATGGCGTAAAACGTTTTGTCCGTAGCTGGTACGGAAGCGCAGCCTGCCCAGAATCTTAACAAGCTCGGGGCTCAAACCGAACACGCCCGTTTCGTACATAGCGTTCTCGCCCGCTTCCTTGATCTTGACGTCGACTTCCTTTTGCGCTTTCTCGACAAGATCCTCGATCCTGCCGGGATGGATACGACCGTCGCTTATAAGCTTTTCGAGCGCGATACGCGCGACCTCGCGACGGATGGGATCGAAGCACGAAAGAACGACTGCTTCGGGGGTATCGTCAATAATAAGATCGCAGCCCGTCGCCGTTTCAAGCGCACGGATATTCCTGCCTTCTCTGCCGATTATTCGGCCTTTCATTTCGTCGTTGGGCAGTGCGACCGTTGATACGGTTATTTCCGCGCTGTGATCGACTGCGCAACGCTGTACCGCAAGCGATACGATTTTTTGAGCGCGCTTGTCCGCTTCTTCCTTAGCTTCGGCATCGATCTCGCGCACCATTTTGGCGGCGTCGTGCTTGGCTTCGTCACGAATGGCGTCGATAAGCTGAGATTTCGCCTCGTCCTTCGACATACCGGCTACGTGCTGAATTTCGTCCAGAATCTTGCTGTTAGCCGCTGCAAGCTCGGCTTTGAGCTTATCTGCTTCGGCATGCTTTTGCGCCAACGAGTTGCGCTGCGCTTCGAGCTCGTCAGACTTTTTGTCGAGCAATTGCTCTTTCTTGTCCAAGTTCTCTTCCTTTTGAAGCAAGCGCTGCTCAGAACGCGAGATATTGGACTGCTTTTCGCGCAATTCCCGCTCCTGCGCGGCGCGGTCTTTTTCAAGTTCTTCCTTTGCCTCGCGGTTAGCGGTCTTACGCATTTCTTTTACTTCGTTTACGGCGTCTTCGAGCATTTTATTTGCCGCTTGCTTCGCCGCGCCGAGTCGCTTGTTTTGGTAAATTCGATAACCGAATATACCGCCGACGGCGCCGACTATCAGCGCGATTACGGGCAAAACAGCACATAAAACAACCACCGTACTTGATAGTAGGGTCATAAACCACTCTCCTTAAATATTTTTTGTGTTTATTGCTCCGCAACGGTAATTACGGTAAAATCAACCGCTACGTAAATTCAATTTCGGTAAAACACTATACCGTTACTATTTTATCACTTTAAGCGCCGATAGTCAAGTTATTTATCTACGAAAATCCCGTATATTTTGCATGGGTTTATCGAGCAAAGGTCGCTCGGGAACGGATGCAAACGTCAAAAGATACACGACACGCGCGCCCGCCTTTTTGAGCGTTTTGGCGCACTCACTCGCGGTCGAGCCCGTAGTCATTACGTCGTCGATCAAAAGCACGCGTTCTGGCGGTTTTTGAATGATCGAAAACGAGCCGCGCAAATTCGCGATACGCGCTTCCCTATCCAGCCGCGCCTGATTGACGGTCGGTTTGATTTTATCGAGCAAGCTTATACACGGTGCGTCCGTGCCGTCCGCGATCCACTGCGCCAAAAGCTCGGCTTGGTTATACCCGCGCTTTTTAAACCGTGTTTTATGCATGGGAACGAAAGTAATACAATCTATCGCCCAATCGCTTGTTAAAAGTATATCGAGCATAAACGCGCTCATTTGCTTGGCCAGGAACGGCGATTTGCCGTATTTAAGCCTACGCACCAAGCCTTGCGCGTTGCCCGTGTAATTGACGGCTGACCGAGCTTCGTCGAAGTATAAGCTCATTTCGGCGCATTCGCCGCAATAGTCGCTCACGCCTACCTTATGCCTGCCGCACCTAACGCAATAGTTTACGTTAAGATCAATCTTGCAATTTTCGCACAGCCCGTAACGGGTCGGGTGCATTTCCATACCGCAAACGATACACTTAATATCGTCGGGATACAGCAGATTGATTATTTCGTTTTTGATCGAAGTTCTCAATCGTCTTTATGCTTTAACGTTTCGCGTGCGATATAGAGTTCTTCGTTGGTAGGTATAATATAAATCTTTACCTTGGACTTCTTGGTGCTGATAAGCACTTCCTGGTCGCGCGGTGCATTGAGATTAAGCTTTTCGTCGAGCTCAACGCCCATATACTGCATATCGCGGCAAACGGCTTCGCGCACGAAATCGGTGTGCTCGCCGATACCGCCCGTAAACACCAAGCAGTCAAGTCCGCCGAGCGCCGCAGCGTACGAGCCGACGTACTTCTTAACTCTGTACGAGAACATATCCACGGCAAGCTTTGCTCTGGGATTGCCTGCTTTCATAGCTTCTTCGAGCAGTCTGAAATCGGAACTGACCCCGCTAATGCCGTCTACGCCGCACTCTTTGTTGAGGTAGTTCGTCATTTGGTGAACGTCGTAGCCTTTCTTGCCCATAAGGTATTCGACTACTGCGGGATCAATATCGCCGCTGCGCGTGCCCATAATAAGACCTTCGAGCGGAGTTAGACCCATAGAAGTATCTATGCATTTGCCGTCCTTAACCGCGCTTATGCTCGCGCCGTTACCAAGGTGGCAAACGATAGTTTTGATCTTGTCCGTGCCCATGAGCGCAGCAGCCCTGCCCGAAACATAGGCGTGGCTCGTGCCGTGGAAGCCGTACTTGCGTACTTTATATTGTTTATAATCTTCGTACTTAATGCCGTACATATACGCATACTCGGGCATTGTCGAATGGAAGGTCGTATCGAAAACCGCTACCATCGGCGCGTTAGGCATAACGTCTTGGCACGCCTTGATACCCATGATATTGGGCGGCATATGCAGAGGACCGAGGTCGGTGTTGGTTTCAATTAATTTGAGCGTTTCGGGCGTGACTTTGACCGAATCGTTAAAGTCCTCGCCCGCGTGAAGAACGCGGTGACCGACTGCGGCAATCTCTGACATGGACGAGATAACGCCGTGGTCCTTATCGACGAGCGCGTCGAGAACAAGCTTGATCGCCTCTTTGTGCGTAGGAATAGCTACTTTTACATCGATTTTTTTGGAACCCTTGTGCGTAAACGACGAGTTGCTGTTGCCTATACTCTCGCAAACGCCTTTTGCGATAACCGCTTCGGTGTCCGTTTCGATAAGCTGATATTTAAGCGAGGAGCTGCCCGCATTTATAACCAATACTTTCATAATAACTCCGTAGTAAACGCAAACAACCGCCGACCGAAAAATCTACCGAAAATACGAAATTTTCAATAAAACTGTTCGTTGGGTCGACGGTCGCAAGCATTAATTTTTATTTGAGAAGTAAATTTGCCCGCTTGCGAGAGCAAATTTACGACGAGAACAAATTAGGTATTATATCCGACAGCTTGCTGGCGGAACAGCGCGCATAGCGCGCGAGTCCATGGCTTGCCATGGGATACAATACCTAATTTATTTTTTTACGAACTCACGCGCTTTATCGTACTGTTCGGGTTTTAAGCTTTCGTGAAGTTCTTTGATTTTTTGTTTTTGCTCTTTTGAAAGGTTTTTAGGCAATTCGATATCGATCGATACGAGCAAATCGCCTTTCAAGCCTTTTTTCGGGTTTTCGATACCCTGTTCTTTGAGCTTAAAGGTCATACCGCTCTGCGCGCCTTCCGGAAGCGAGAACGCTATTTTATTGCCTTTTAGCGTAGGAACGAGCACTTTATCGCCCAATAACGCCTGAGTGAACGAAATAGGAAGATCAACGAGCAAGTCAAGACCTTTTCTGCGGAACAGCTTATGCGGCTGAACCGTTATGTTAAGGATAAGATTGCCCGCTTTTGCGCCCGTACGAGTGCGTTCTCCCTCGCCGGGAATGGTCATGATCTGGTTAGGCTCTACGCCGGGCGGGAAAGTAATTCTGAGGTTGGAATTTTTCCTGATAGAACCCCTGCCGCCACAAGCTTGGCAGGGCTCTTTTATAATTCTGCCAGAACCGCCGCAAACGTTACAGGGCTTCATGCTGACGACCCTGCCGAACGGCGTTTCCTGTGCGTAACGGACCTTACCGCTGCCGCCGCAGTTCGTACATTTAATGAACTGCGTACCGCCCTTGGCGCCCGTACCGCGGCACGTGGCGCACGGCTCAAACCGATTGACTGTGATTTCCTTTTGTGTGCCGAAAGCGGCTTCTTCAAACGTAAGCGCAACGTTAAGACTAATGTCGCCGCCGTTCGAGCTTGCGCCACCCTGAGCACTGCGGCGACCGTCGCCGCTGAACATATTTACGAAGTCGTCGAAAAAGCTACCGCCCTGTCCGCCGTGCGCTCCGCCTTGACCGCCGAAGCCCGCACCGGCGCCTGCGCCGCTGCCACCGCCCGCCTGAGCGGCGTCGTACTCGGCGCGTTTCGTTGCGTCGGACAACGTTTCGTAGGCTTCGTTTACCTCTTTGAACTTGTTTGCGGCGGCTTCGTCACCGGGATGAAGGTCGGGATGGTATTGACGAGCAAGCTTACGGAAAGCCGATTTAAGCTCGTCGTCGCTTGCGGTTTTCGACACTCCCAATATTTCATAATAACTTTTTGCCATGCTTAACTCCGCAATCTCTAACTAACCGCTACAAGCCGTGGCATGAGCCACGGCTTGGCTAACGGTTTTGTAACTTATAATTAATTAGTTGTTGTCGTCGACCTGTTCGGGATTTTCGATAACAACGTCTTCCTCGGGCGGAGGAGTATTCTCGTAGAGCTTGGAGAATATGCCGTTGGAAAGCTTTTGCAGGGATTCGACGGCGTCGCGGATAGCTTCGAGGTCGTCGGTCTTGACGACTTCTTTAACGTTAGCCATCTCTTTGTTGAGCTCGGTCTTGTCGTCGGCGGATACGGTATCGCCGTTCTCGCGAAGGAACTTCTCGATAGAACCGATAAGCATATCCGCTTGGTTCTTGGAGTCGACGATTTCCTTGCGCTGGGCGTCCTCGTCCGCGAACTTCTCCGCGTCCTTGATAGCCTGCTGGATCTGCGCTTCCGTAAGGTTGGTGGAAGCGGTAACGGTAACGCGTTGCTCTCTGCCGGTACCCTTATCCTTAGCCGAAACGTGAACTATACCGTTGGCGTCGATATCGAAGGTAACCTCGATTTGAGGGACACCGCGGGGTGCAGGCGGAATGCCGCCGAGCTCGAAGCGCGCAAGCGTTTTGTTGTGCGCGGCGATCTCGCGCTCGCCTTGAAGAACGTGAATGTCAACGGACGGCTGATTGTCGGTAGCGGTCGAGAAAACCTGGGACTTCTTGGTAGGGATAGTCGTGTTTCTCGGTATAAGCTTGGTGAATATACCGCCGACCGTTTCGATACCGAGCGACAACGGAGTAACGTCGAGCAAGAGAACGTCTTTAACCTCGCCTGCAAGAACGCCGCCCTGAATAGCCGCGCCGATAGCGACGCATTCGTCGGGGTTGATGCCCTTGAACGGCTCTTTGCCGGAAAGCTTGCGAACGGCTTCGCCGACCGCAGGGATACGGGTCGAACCACCGACCATGATAACCTTGTCGATATCGTTGTTGGTGTAGCCCGCGTCCGCCATGGCTTTCTTGGTAAGCTCGATGGTGCGGTTAATAAGCTTTTCGGACAAAGCTTCGAACTTGGCACGAGTGATCTCGTATTCAAGGTGAAGCGGGCCGTTAGCGTTGGAAGTAATGAACGGAAGGCTGACCGTCGTCTTTTGCGTGCCGGAAAGCTCGATCTTGGCGCGCTCCGCCGCTTCTTTAAGACGCTGCATAGCCATACGGTCTTTGCTGAGGTCTACGCCGTTATCGTTCTTGAACTGGGTAACGAGGTAGTCGATGATGACTTGGTCGAAGTCGTCACCGCCGAGGCGCGTATCACCCGAAGTCGCTATAACTTCGAAAACGCCGTCGCCGATTTCGAGAATCGAAATATCGAACGTACCACCACCAAGGTCGAAAATGAATACCTTTTGGCTGGAATTCTGACCTTTATCAAGACCGTACGCAAGCGCCGCCGACGTAGGCTCGTTGATAATACGCAAAACTTCGAGACCCGCGATACGGCCTGCGTCCTTGGTTGCCTGACGCTGCGAGTCGTTGAAGTATGCGGGAACGGTAATAACCGCCTGGGTTACCGTTTCGCCGAGATAGGTTTCGGCGTCCTGTTTAAGCTTGGTAAGGATCATAGCCGAGATTTCTTGCGGCGAGTAGTCCTTTTTGTCGATGTTTACCTTTCTCGACGTACCCATATCGCGTTTGATCGATATGATGGTCTTGTCGGGGTTGGCAACGGCTTGACGCTTTGCAACGTCGCCTACGAGCCTTTCGCCGTCTTTTGCAAAACCGACGACGGAAGGAGTCGTGCGCTTGCCTTCTGCGTTGGGGATGACGACAGGTTCGCCACCTTCGAGAACAGCCACACAGGAATTGGTAGTACCTAAGTCAATACCAATGATTTTGCCCATAAAATTAATCCTCCGAAAAATTGTTTTAATTAGAAAATATATTGCTTAATTGGCGACTCTGACGACGCTGTGCCGCAAAACGCGGTCGCCCATTTTATAGCCCTTGTTATAAACCTCGACGATCATATTGACCTTAGAGGGATCGTTCGTCTTGGTTTGCATAACCGCGTTATGTAAATTGGGATCGAACTGCTGACCGAGCGCGGGGATCTCCTCCACGCCGAACGCCGCAAGAACGTCTAAGATTTGACGGTATATCATCTTAACGCCCTCGGCAACCTTCTCGTCCGGAATGGACTGAATAGCCTGCTTTAAGACGTCGAGCGACGGGATAAGCCGCTCCAAAACGGCGCATACGCCATCCTCTTTAAGCTTTTTATTGCCCTCGTTTACACGTTTGCGGTAGTTATCAAAGTCTGCTTGCATACGGTTAACGAGATTGGACAACTCCTCCGAGCGTGCCTTTTCCTTAACAGCTATCGCCTGAGCAATGCTGAGCTGCTGAGTGGCGTTTGCGATTTGATCCTGCAACGCCTTGTACTCCTCTTGCCTAAGCTCGACGACTGGTAGCTCGCGTGTGCGCTCTCTCGTTTTTTCGTCGTTCATTGTTACCTCCGATCGATGATTGTTTTGTTAAAAAATTATTGTTCGTCCGACGTATCGGTATTTGTAGCTTCGTCGTTTTCGTCAGTCTCGCTTGCGCCCTTGCCCTCAGGTAACATTTGCACCGTTTTGGACAGATAGTCGAGTACCGATACAACCTTACTGTAATCCATGCGGATGGGCCCGATGACACCTGCGTTGCCCACCGTAACGCCGTCTATATTGTAAGACGCGGTTACGATCGCGCATTCGGGCATTCCGTCACGAATTTCGTTGTCCCTGCCTATCTTGAACGTGATATTCACGTCGTCAGAGTTTTGCAGGACGGGAACGAGTTCTTCCTTGGCGTCCAAAAATTCGAGCATTGCTTTCGCTTTTTTGAGGTTGGCGTATTCGGGCTGTTCGAGGATCTTGGAGCTGCCTTCGAGCACGATGTCGGAAAACATTTCCTCGTGCGAATAATGCTTTAAGATACCGATTATGGTATTGAAAACCTTTTCGTACTCTTTTTTTACTTGTTTTACAATGTGCTTGGGCTTGTTGATCTCACTGATCTTATGCCCGCCGAAAACTTCGGTAACGAATCTCGATGCTTGGTCGCAATATTCGTCAGTAACCTCGCCGTCTATATGCACCGTTGCGTCTTTGAGAACGCCGAGGTTGGTGACGATTATTACGAGAGCCGTCGAACTCGTGATACGCACTATCTTAATATTTATGATAGTTGCGTCGTCGTTGTTTTGAACGTACGCTACCGAGGTAAGGTTTGTGATCTCCGATATGACCTTTGCCGTGCTTTTGAGCACGTCGTCAAGCTCGGTGACTTTTTTGTTAAAATAACGCTTAACGATTTTCAATTCCGAGCGCGTCAGCTTACGGCGCGGCATGAGCTTTTCAACGTACAGCCTGTAAGCTTCGGCGGTAGGAACTCTCCCCGACGAAGTGTGTATCTGAGTCAGATACCCCATTTCTTCGAGAGCCGCCATTTCGTTACGAATAGTTGCGCTAGAAAGCGCCGGGAGATGCCGTTCCTTTATTTCGGTGCTCGACACGGGCTGACAATTTTCGATATAACCGTCGACCACCGCTTGAAGTATTTTTTCTTTGCGTCCCGTTAATCCCATTTATTCGTACATTCGTTATATAAATTAGCAATCCTATACCTTGACTGCTAAAATTATTCTATCATATACACTTATCTTTGTCAATCATTTTTATAAAAATTTTCAAACAGATTTCCAAAAATAGTATGTGACAAATCGACTCATACACAATATATATCCAAAGTTACTATAATATAAATAAATTACTTTTTATCAACGGGTATATAAATAACTATATCCGTACCGCCGTCGACAATAATCGAGCGAAAAGGACTGCGCGCTACGCGGATGATCATGATGAAATCGGCAACAGAGCCGAAAACATTGTACATAAGCGGCATGAACGGCAGCGGAAAATATATCGGAGGAAGCAATACGCACAGCGGAATAAGAGCCGCGTTATAAAATATAAACGGAAAGGACGCGCCGAAAAAATATTGCGCCTTGTTAAACATAATATCGGGCGAGCCGCAGTATGCGGCAAGCTTTTCAAACCTGATCTTCGGCGCTTTGCCTGTCGTTATCAATATCGCAAAGGCGTGAGCGTACTCGTGAACGTACGGATATATAAGACACAATACCACCCCGCATAAGATATAAACGATATACATTCCAAATGCTTCACCAAGCATTCTCAAACAGTAATTTAGAACCGCGCCGATCAAACAGCTTAAAACGATAGCTATTACCGCAAAAGTATTAAGCTTGTGAAGCAAACGCAGTCTGGGATCTAACATATTAAGTCGCGACACCGCTTTATATTCGTAAACGTTTTTCATATTCTCTCCTACACCATAAGTTCTTCGATAATTCCGTTCATGACGAACATATAGTTCGGCGCAATAAAAAATCGACCTTCCTGTACTAGGCACGCCTTATCGTTTATCAAGCGATCGACCGCACTTTTGTTCTTCTCGATAAAATCGTAGCAGAACCGAGACAAAAAGTCTTTTAGGTTTATCCCCCGCTCCGTCCTCAGCCTCAGCATAACGTATTCATTATATAAGTCATCGGGCGTTAAGCTTACGTATCTTCGCTCGGGCGCGGATATATAATCGGTTATACGGTCCGTATGTCCGTATCTTCTCGTTCCGCCGTCGTAGCCGTGCGCCGCAACGCCGAATCCAAGATACGGTTCGCACAACCAATATTTGCCGTTATGCTTGCTTTGCTTATTCGGCTTGGCGAAATTACTCACCTCGTACCGTTCGAAGCCGTATAAGCTTAGCCTATTCCGTGCAAGGTCGTACAGATCAGCTATTCGATCATCGTCTGTTGCGTAGCCATCTTTAAAAAGCGGCGTGCCTTCTTCAACTGTCAGCGCATAGACCGACGCGTGCGTGCAGTATTTTGCAAATATATCGATAGAATTTATTATATCTTTTTCGGTTTGGTGCGGCAAACCCAAAATCAAATCGGACGAAATATTATCAAACCGCGAGCTTATTAATTCAATTGCCCGAATGAACTTCTCTTTGGTATGCACCCTGCCGATAGCGTTCAATACGCGATCATCAGCCGACTGCAAGCCGATACTTACGCGGTTAACGCCACACTCTATACATTCGTTTACAAATCGTTCATTTACGCTCTCGGGGTTGCATTCCACTGTTATTTCGGCACATGGATCTACGGAAAACATTTCGCGCACGGCGTTTATTATATCGAGCAGCGCTCCGCCGTACAAGCACGACGGCGTTCCCCCGCCTATGTATATAGTATCGACGGTGCTTCCCTTCTCGGGTGCGGAACGAATTTCTTTTATGAGCGTATCTACGTAAGCGTGTTGCAACGAAAAATCGGAAACCGATACGAAAGCGCAGTATTTACACTTAGCTTTACAAAACGGTATATGAATATAAACACCGTAGGCGGAGCTCATTTCTTGTCATCCAGTTTGAGGACTGACATGAACGCTTCGGACGGTATTTCGACCGTACCGAACTGGCGCATACGTTTTTTGCCCTCTTTTTGTTTTTCGAGAAGCTTCTTTTTGCGCGTAACGTCACCGCCGTAGCATTTGGCAAGAACGTCTTTCCTGAGCGCTTTAATCGTTTCGCGGGCAATTACCTTGCCGCCGATAGCAGCCTGAATAGGTATTTCGAACAGCTTACGCGGAATAACCTCTTTTAATTTTTCCGCCATGGCTCGTCCCCTGCCGTACGCTTTATCGCGGTGCACTATAATACTGAGCGCGTCGCAAACCTCGCCGTTTAAAAGTATGTCGAGCTTGACGAGATCACTCGGGCGGTAGCCTGCTTGCTCATAGTCGAAGCTCGCGTAACCGCGCGAACGGCTTTTAAGCCCGTCGAAAAAGTCGTATACTATCTCATTCAGCGGCATAGTGTAAGTGAGCAAAACACGTGTTTTTTCGATATAAGTCATATTGATATACTCGCCGCGTTTGTCCTGACACAGATCCATGATAGGACCGATATATTCGGGCGGAGTATAGATCGACGCAGTAACGACGGGTTCTTCCATGCGCTCAATCTCGCCTGTGGGCGGGAGATTTGTGGGGTTGGTCACCTCGGTCATGCCGTTTGCTGTATAAACCTTATACACAACGCTCGGCGCGGTCGTGATTATATCGAGATCGAACTCGCGTTCGAGCCGTTCCTCGATAATCTCCATATGCAAAAGCCCTAAAAATCCGCAACGAAAACCGAATCCAAGCGCCGACGAAGTTTCGGGCTCGTAGAACAGCGACGCATCGTTCAGTTTGAGTCGTTCGAGTGCGTCTTTTAAATCCTCGTAGCGTGAACCGTCGGCGGGATAAATTCCGCAGTAAACTACGGGCTTGACCTTTTTATAACCGGGGCAAGGCTCGGCAGTCGGGTTGTCGGCAAACGTTATGGTATCGCCGGGCGCGGTATCAGCTATCGATTTAATGGAAGCACAAATATACCCTACGTCACCCGCCGAAAGCTTGGCGATCGCAACGGGCTTAGGCTGGAACACGCCAACCTCGGTAACATCATAGCACTTGCCGTTAGCCATCATCGTTATGCGGTCGCCCGCCTTGACCGAGCCGTCGACAATGCGCACCAAACACACCGCGCCTTTATAGTTATCGTAGTACGAATCGAAAATGAGCGCTTTAAGCGGTTTACTCTCGTCGCCCGACGGCGGCGGAACTTGTTCGGCGATCGCTTTAAGCACCTCGTCTATATTAATGCCTTCCTTAGCCGAAATGCACGGCGCTTGGTCGGCCGGCAAGCCTATAATATCCTCTATCTCTTTTTTAACTTCATCGGGGCGTGCCGCGGGCAAATCTATTTTATTGATAACGGGCACGATTTCGAGATTATTATCGAGCGCAAGATAAACGTTGGCAAGCGTTTGCGCTTCTACGCCCTGCGCCGCGTCCACGACAAGAACAGCGCCCTCGCACGCCGCGAGCGACCGCGAGACCTCGTAGGTAAAGTCCACGTGCCCGGGCGTATCGATAAGGTTAAAAGTATACTTTTCGCCGTTATGGTGGTAAAACATTCTAACGGGCGTCAGCTTGATCGTAATGCCGCGCTCGCGCTCAATATCCATGCTATCGAGCATTTGATCGGACAGCTCGCGCTTGGAGAGCGTAGCCGTCGCTTCCATAAGCCTATCGGCGAGCGTTGATTTGCCGTGGTCGATGTGCGCAATAATACAAAAATTGCGAATAAACTTTTGCCTATCCATACGAAAATTATAGCATAATCTTTGAAAAACAGCAATAAAAATCAATATATAGGTCAAAAAATAACTAAATTTATTATTTGTGGGTAAAATCTATTGAAAAAAAATTTGAAAGATGATATAATTGTATTGCCTATTGTTGTTTTTAGATAAACGAACAAACGGGCAACTTTACAAAAAGGTTTATTATGGAAACTAAAACTTCATGGGTTCTCAGTAACCCGATAGCGCACCGCGGACTGCACACGTTCGAATTGCCCGAAAACTCGTTGCCCGCGTTTGAAAATTCAGTTAAGCACGGGTTCGCTATTGAACTCGACGTTCGTATTATTGATGACCGCACGGTGGTAGTATTTCACGACGAGAAATTGAGCCGCATGGCGGGAAAGGACGGCTACGTATCCAGCCTTAAAGCCGCCGATTTGAATGAAATCAAACTTGCCAAAACCGAGTTCGGTATCCCCACCTTTGAGAAGGTGCTCGAAACGGTAAATGGCAAAGTTCCAATTCTTATAGAAATCAAAAAGGCCGAACAATCGTTCGCGCTCGAAGAACGACTTATCGATATGCTTAAATCGTACAACGGCGATTACGCAGTCGAGTCGTTCGATCCGACTTCGCTGGAATACTTCCATAACAACGTGCCGCAAATCATGCGCGGGCAGCTTTCGTCGTACTTCCGTCATTCCGAGCTCGACAGACCTCGGCGGATAAGATCCAAGCTTAAAAAATTGAAGTTCAACGACATATCCCACCCCGATTTTATTGCGTACAATGCACATTATTTGCCTAACAAATACGTTAAAAATGCGGGGCTGCCGATAGTCGCTTGGACTGTACGTAGCGAGCTTGCCGCGCAAAAGGTACTCGAATTTTGCAGCAACTATATTTTCGAAGGGTTCATTCCCAAAACGACTAACGACTAAACGCACCGTAGATAAAACAAAATGAAGTTTCATTTGTTCGGCGTATTCAAAAATAAGCAAACCACGCTTGAATTTTTAAAATCGATCGTCGTGGGCTGGGCGTCGAACGCCGTCGATTTTTTATTGACGGCGATATTTTTGTATGCGTACGGTAACGAACACTATGCGGGCTTTTGGGGCGTGTTTTCGGGCGCAACCAAGGACGGAATTCCCTACTCGCCGTCCGTTTCGGTATATATAACCGCAACGGTGATAGGGTTTGTTGCGTCGGTTGCCGTCAATTACATTCTTTCGTCCGTATTTGTTTACAAGTACGGCAACGTAGGCAAAACCAAGCGCGGATTTGCCAAGTTCATGATATTCTCGGCAATCGGACTCGGATTAACCTCATTCGGCAGTTGGATCGGCTACGATGTAATCGGCGGAAATATGTGGTTAGTCAAGCTTATCGTTCAGCTGATAGTATTCGTATATAACTTTATCACCCGCCGTTTGTTCATTTTCAACGTAGATTTAATTCGCGACGACGAAAACACGATAAACCTATAAAAACCCAACAAAATATAAAACCCTGTAAGAAACAACTTACAGGGTTTTATTTTTACCGTAATATTAATCAGTCGGCTAAATGCTTAATATCGTATTCGAGTTTCTTGAAGATATCAAGCACTGTTTTGGATGATTTAAAAAAGTACGCGACTCCGTACTTAACGCCAAGAAAGGACGAAATTATCTGATCGTAATCGTTAGAATCTAGCGCTCGAGTCAAGCCCTTAACGCATGCCGCGAATTCGGCGCGTTCTATGGTCGCCGAAATTTCCGCATTTGCAATCTCGATTATGATATTAACGCAGTTTTTTGCGTCCGCTCTTAACGACGAAGCTACCTTTTCATCGCGCAACGCTGCAACGTCTTTTAGCGCGTCGGCCTGCGCGAACAGGCTTCGGCAGTACCGTTCGAACGGCGCGAGTATTTCAAGGCAAAACCTAGCATACGACTCATTGAGCGACGCGCTGTGAAAGTACGCGCTCAGGAAATTTTGCAACGGCATTTTGCCCGCGTCAATATCCAAAAGTATACGGAATACGAGCGCAATCGCCTTTTTCGGTTCGGTAGGCAGTGAAAAAATATTATTAGTGCTTATACATTCGGAAAAAGTAAGTTCGTAATCGAACCCGTATAGTGCCATGCCAAACATAGAATACAGCTGTTTGTTATCGGCAATCGCCTTTAACAGAGCCGTAATCTTGGTTTCCGCAATAACAAACTTACAATTCCTTAAATTTTCGCACGCAGTCAAAAACTCACCGAACCCGTCGGCTTTCATACTGTCGATATAATCGCGTCGCATTTATTTCACCCGAAAAGTAGCCAATACTTACTTATTTCGCAATAAATTTATTGATATCCTTCAATAATTCGTCGCAGTTATCGTTATAAATCTCGCAAGCAATGGGTTTTACAAGATCGAGCGAGAAAATACCCAAAAGCGACTTTGCGTCTACGACGTAACGCCCGCTATGTAAGTCTATTTCGTAGGGATAGCGCGATACCACGTTGACGAACTCTTTTACGCTCTCGGTGGTGGGGAATTTAATTTGAACTGATTTCATAACAACCTCCGTTGGGTTTAATTACTAAAAGTGTAACATAATTGTTAGGGTTTTGCAATACGTTTTCGAAAATTTAATTTAAGATTTTAGCCGATTATGTAATTATCGTCTTTCTTTATCGAATTAAGTTCTTTAAGCTTTTGCTCGTAGCCTGCGCGCCCGATCATGGCGAAGGTAGCCTTTTTGCCCTCCTCAACACCGGGCTGGTTGAAAGTATCGATATTGAGGTAAGCACCCGCAAACGCGGTTTCGTACATATAGTACATAAGGAGCTCGCCTACCGTTTCGGCGTCCACTACAGGCATAATGATCGTAAAGTTCGACCTGCCCGCCTTGGTAAGCGCATACTCGGTCGACTTGCGCTCGGCAGTGATAAGCTCATTAAGCGTGTGACCTTTTAAGAAATCGCCTATTTCCGCGCTCTCGGTCTTGGGTATATCGACCGTTGCGCCGTAGTTCTCTACGCCGATAAAGGTAACTACTTTATCGTAAGGGCCCTCGGTATACAGCTGAACTTGGCTGTGCTGATCGGTAACGCCGAGCGATTTAGCGGGAGTTTGACCGCAGTTTACCGTTTTTCCCGCATTGTCGACAGCCTTGCCGAGCGACTCCGCCCAGATTTGGCAGTAGAAGTCCGCCATTGTTTTAAGCCCGTCGGCGTAAGGCATCATGACCGAAATATTCTTGCCCGCTTCCATCGACTTGACTTGCAAAAACGCCGTCATGAGCGCAGGGTTTTTGGTGATATCCGCACATTCGCACGCTTTGCGCATTGCACGCGCGCCGGCGATCATTTTGGCAATATCGATACCCATAACGGCAAACGGCACGAGACCGACGTTGGAAAGGACGGAGAACCTGCCGCCGACGCCTGCAGGAATACCGAAAATCTTAAAGCCTTCCTTCTGCGCGCAGTTATAAAGCGCGCCCTTGCCGATAGTGGTCGTAACAAAGATATGCTCTTTGGCTTCCTTTTCGCCCAACGCTTTTTTTAGCAGGCTGTAAAGGATAAGGAATTGGCTGAGCGTTTCACTCGTTTCGCCCGACTTGGTTATAACGTTAAAATAGGTGGTTTTAATATCGACTACGTCGAGAAGGGACGCCATACGCTCGGGGTCTACGTTGTCTTCTACGTAGATTTTAGGAGCTTTACGCATTTCCTTAGGCAGCTCGTTATGATGCAGGTGCAAAAGTGCGTTGAACACGCAAATTGGACCGAGCGCCGATCCACCGATACCGAGCACGACAAAGCTCGACGCCTTGTCGCGAATCGCCTTGCCGAACGTATTGAGCTCGGCGACCTCTTTATCGCTGATGAGCGGGCTGTCCGTCCATTCCTGCCAGCCCTTGCCGCTGTTATCGATAACCTCTTTAAAGGCGGCGGCGTGAGCGGCTTTTGCGCCGGTAATGTCAGCATCTTTAATACCGTGCGAGCCGATGGATTTTTCCATCATATTGTTGTAGTCGAATTTGAGCTTCATTATGTATATCTCCGTTCAAATAAGATTTTTATCGTATATATTTTAGCATTTACGATACAAAAAATCAAGCGATACGATACCTATATAACAGCAAAAATGCCGACAAATTTTGCCGACATTTTTGGTATAAACTATAATAGATTATACGACCGTTTCGATAAGACCGTAGTTGCCGTCGTTACGAACGTACAAAACGTTGATAGAATTGGTCGATTTGTTAAGAAATACGTAGAAATTATGCCCGACGAGTTCGAGTTCCTCTATCGCGTCGTCAATGCTCATGGGAACTAGCGTATAGCTCTTGGAGCGAACGACCGTCTTTTCCTTCTCGCCTTCCTCTATGATTTCTTCTTCTACCGACAAGCCCTTGGCGCGGAACTTCTTGGACTTGGAAGCGATCTTTTTGTGATGACGAATGATTTGCTTTTCGAGCTTAGGCAGTGCCAAGTCGATATTATTGTACATATTATCGCTCGTAACCTCGGCGCGAAGCACGGTGCTGTCGAGCAAAACGGTAAGTTCGAGCGTGTACTGATCGTTTATACTGCGGGTATTACCCTTTTTAAGCCCTATCTTAATGCGGGTATCGTCGTCGAAAAACTTATCGAGCTTTTGAACTTTCTTTTCGATAATCGTCTTAAGCTTGTCGCTTGCGTCGTAACCTTTGCAAAGATATTCAATTGTCATGATTTTGCCTCCTATTCGTATGCTTTGTAGTTATATTATACCAAATTAATGCGCGATTGTAAATGCCTTTTTGAAAAAACTTAGTTATTTATCCTACAACTATTTTTCCGTCGACACAGTCCACGCGAACGGTGCTGTCGTTCTTTATCTTGCCGTCGATGATCGCCTCGGCTATCTCGTCCTCTACGTTCTGCTCGATCACTCTGCGCAGCGGTCTTGCGCCGTATTCGGCGTCGTAGCCCTTGTCGATGATCCATTCGAGCGCAGCTTGCGAAATAGTGAGCGAAATGTTCCTGTCTTTAAGCGAGTCTTCCACCTTATTGAGCATGATCGCCGCAATTTTGGTAACGTCCTCCTTGGACAGCTTATCAAATACGCAAATCACGTCTATGCGGTTAAGGAACTCGGGACGGAATGTAGCTCTCAATGCTTTCATATACGCATCGTTTTGAACGTCGGCATCCTTTTTGCCTACAGCGTTAAAGCCGATCTCGCGCTTGGTCACGGCGTCGGTCGCGCCTGCGTTACTCGTCATTATTATTATCGTGTTCTTAAACGAAACCGTGCGCCCCTGCGCGTCGGTAAGCCGACCGTCGTCCAATAGCTGCAACAGAATATTGAACACGTCGGGATGCGCTTTTTCTATCTCGTCGAACAAAACCACCGAATACGGATGGCGCCGCACCTTTTCGGTCAACTGCCCGCCGTCATCGAACCCAACGTATCCGGGAGGCGCGCCGATAAGCTTAGACACCGAATGCGACTCCATAAACTCGCTCATATCAAGGCGGATCGTAGCGTTCTCGTTATCGAACATAGCTTCGGCTAGCGCCTTGGTAAGCTCGGTTTTGCCTACGCCCGTAGGACCGAGGAATATAAACGAGCCGATAGGCCGGCCGTCGCTTTTAAGCCCTGCGCGAGCGCGGCGTATCGCTTTTGATACAGCTTCTACGGCGTTATGCTGACCGATAACGCGCTTATGCAAGATTTCTTCGAGGTTTTTAAGCCGCTCGCTTTCGGTTGCCGTAAGCTTGTTCACAGGTATTTTCGTCCAGCGCGACACCACGTCGGCTATATTTTCGGCGTTAATGGTAAGCGTGCACTTCTCTTGCGCCGCGGCGTTTTGTAGAGTGCGCGACTTGATCTTTTTATCGAGCTCCTCACACTGCTTTTTGTATTCCTCGGCTTGCGCAAAGTCTTTACGCGCCGCGCTCTCGTTCATTTTTCTCGAAGTTTCGACAAGCTTTTCGGTCAAATCCTTAATATCCTCGGGCTCGCCCGAAATACTGACCTTAGCGCAGCTCATCGCCTCGTCGATCAGGTCGATTGCCTTATCGGGTAAAAACCTGTCCGAAATATACTTATCCGAAAGCTTAGCGGCGGCAATGATCGCCTCGTCTGATAACTTTACCTTATGGAAGTTCTCGTAGTTGGTGCGTAAGCCTTTAAGAATTTCTATCGTCTGATCTACGGTGGGCGGCTCGACAGTTATCGGCTGGAAACGACGCTCCATAGCCTTATCTTTTTCTATATACTTGCGGTATTCTTCGGTAGTCGTCGCGCCTATCGTTTGCAGCTCGCCACGCGCAAGATAGGGCTTTAAAATATCAGACGGCGTAACCTCGCCTTCCTTAGAGCCCGCCTGCATGAGCGTATGAAGCTCGTCGATAAACACAATTATATTGCCGCTGTTGATTATAATATCGATAGCCGATTTGAGCTTTTCTTCGAGCTGACCACGGTATTTTGTGCCCGCCATTAGCGAGCCGATATTGAGTGAGAATATGATATTGTTTTGAAGCTGGCGCGGCACCTTGCCGTCGACGATCGCTCGGGCAAGCCCGTCGATTATCGCACTCTTACCTACGCCCGGTTCGCCGATAAGCACCGGATTGTTCTTGGTCTTGCGGCAAAGAATTTCGATAAGCCGCTCGACTTCGCTCTCCCTGCCGATAACGGGATCGAGCTTGTTCTCGCGTGCCTTTTGCGTAACGTCCACGCCGAGATCGGCAAGCTGCTGCGGCAGCCTGTTAGACGGACCTTTTACGCCCGAACCGTCTGCGGGGCGTTCGTAGTCGAACGACTGCGGCGCGCCGAACATTGCGCCGAACATAGTGAACGGGTTTTCGCCAAAAGACGATTGCTTTTGCATATCGCGCTGAATGAGCGATATGATCGACCGACGGAAAAGCGCGGTATCTACGTTGAAAATATGGAGCAGCGCATCAACCGCCACGCAGTTTCGATCTTCGAGTATCGCAAGCATTAAAGAATCGGGTGTAATGAGCGGTGCGCCGAACTGCGTTGCATAGTTGTACGCCGCAAACGGTATCGTTTCTTTGATACGCGGCGAATCCACGGGATCAGTCGACACTGTGTTGTTTGTTTCCGCTTCTTCGCGGAACAACGCGATCATGCCGTCGGGCGAAAGCTTGTTCGCCGAAAAAATCTTAGAAGCGCAACAATCTACTTTGAGAATGCCGTAAAGTAAATGCTCCGTACCCGTAACTTCGTTTGAATAGTATTTAGCTGTTTGCCTTGCTATTTCGTACGCTTTTTGCGCGTTATCGTCCATTGAATACATAATTAAAACCCTCCCTTATTACTGTTTGCGTTTGCAAAGATTATTAAGCGCCGACAAAAGATACTTAGCGCGTAAAGTATCGCGTTCTTCTACGTTCATACTGTCGCCGCTCAATATTTGCATACTCGCGGGCTGTACCGCCGAAATGAGATTTTGAAAGCTACTCTCGTCGGAAATATCGATATACCCGTAATATGCGCCGAGCCTAATTAGCGCCAAATATTGCATTGCTTCCGAAGTAGCGAGCTTGTAGGCGTTGGTCGCGATGCCCCAAGCGCGGTAGATTTTGTCCTTTAATAACGTTTCATCGCGCTTTAATAGCTGACGGGCACGCAGCTCCGCGTCTACAATATGATTGATAGCACCCTTGACTGCTTCTATTATATCACTCTCTTTGAGCCCGAGCGTGCGCTGGTTGCTCACCTGATAAAGATACCCGTCGGCTTTACTGCCCTCGCCGTACACGCCGCGCACAGTCATGTTGATGCGCGCGACTTCGTTTATGCAAGCGTCGATCATATTCTCTATTGTAAGCGCGGGCAAAAACATCATGACGGACGCGCGCATACCTGTGCCGAGGTTTGTCGCACAGGAAGTAAGATACCCGAACCGATTATCGAATGCAAACTTGATACTCTTGCCGAGAACGTCGTCCAATCTGTTCACGCGGTCGTACGCCTGATCGAGCGCAAGCCCCGAAAGAATGACCTGCTCGCGGATATGATCTTCCTCGTTGACCATAACCGAAATGTTCTCGTCCGCGCTCACAAGCGCCGCACCGTACGGACAGTCTTCGAGAAGATCGGGGCTTATCAAATGCTTTTCCTGTAATTTCGTGCCTTCCGTTTCTGAAATATTGCTTATATCGTAGCGCGTGAATTTATCGTAACCGGATAACGCTTGCTCGACCGTAGTTACGATTTGCTTTGCCGGCTCTTTCGCTATCTTGTGCGGGAAAGGCAGCCCGTCTATGTTGCGGGCAAGCCGCAGTCTTGTGGAAATAATAGTCGAATTTAAACTGTTCATTTATTTCACCCCGCAAAATCAATTGCCGCGCTTGTTGCCGACAAGCGTTTTGAGCCTTTCGCCCAGCTCGCCGATTTTGGCGTAATCGCCGCTGTCAATCGCCGCTTGAAGCTCGGACTTTAATCTCGCTTCCTCGGTCGCCGTGTCGATTTCGCCCTGCGGTACTTTACCTACGTGCCTATCCGCCTGCTGTAAACGTTTGACCGACTGGGTTATGATCGGCTCGAACACATCGTAGCAGTGCGGGCAACCGACAAACCCCGTCTTGATAAAATCCTCGCTCGTAGTTTTGCAATTGGGGCAAATGAGCGCGCGGGTTTTCGGCGCTTGGAATAACCCGTTAAGATTAGACAAAAGCCCCATCGGCGATCCGTTAATAAGCTTACTGAGCATGTCGAAATTATCAAACCCCATATTGGGAGTATAGCTCTTGGCGCACTCGCTGCATAAACACATTTTTTCAACGTTATCGTTGTGCCGAACGTAAACGTCCGTTGTGGCTTCTCTAAGCCCGCATTTAGTACATTTCATAATAACCTCTTATAATCATTGATCGGTTGGTCACTGCTGATAAGCTACGTCAATTATTATTGCCCGTCATCGTCGTGCATTTTCAGCGTTTCAAGCAAAACGTTTTTCAGAATAGATCCGCGCAGCTTGTTTTTGGTAACGGTAGGCGCCAAAAGCGCTTTGTCGGTAATTGCCGCCTTGATCAAAGTAGCTTCCGTTGTAGTGAACACGCCGTCGGCAGTCAGCCTATCCAATATCTGACACGCTCTAACGTAGTCTATGCCCTCTGAAAGCGTTTGATCGATATACCGCATAAGCGTGTCGTCCGCACTCTCGTTAATTCGAATGAGCGTGATCGACCCCCCGCCTCCGCGCTTGCTCTCGGTAATGTACCCGCGCTCTGGCGTGAACCGCGTGGCAAGCACGTAGTTTATTTGGCTGGGCGCGACCGAAAAATATGTCGCAAGCTCGTTACGGTTAAAATTGACCGACAACTCGTCGCCCAACGTTTCCAGCAAAAACCGCTCTATTATATCGCTCAGCGTCACGCCGCACCTCCTTACAATTGTTAGACTGCTTTGACCTAAAAGTCAAAAGTCAAAGATAGTCAAACTCTATAATGAATTATATAACCTTATTATTCTCTTGTCAAGCACTTTTAATTATTTTTAAGAAATTTTTTAAATAAAAAATCGCGGAGTATTTCATCCACGATTTATAAAATTTATACTAACCTATATTTTTAATCAACCGAGCATTCCGGCTAAATCGTTCATTCCGTCGCCCAAGATAAATATTGCTATGCACATTAAAAGCACGAACAAAAATCCTATTATGGAAATTGCCAAGCAAATAATATCACGCGTACGAGTCAGCTTCCTTTGCTCTATGCTCTCGCCTAACGATAACATAAATCTGATGATACCCCAGGCAAGGAACGCTAAGGCGAAAAGCAATGCGAACACTCCGAGCGTTATTCCAAAGCCAAACGATACTAACGGTGTGTAAACACCGCAAAGTTGCATAAAAGTAAAAGCACAAGCGCCGAATATTACAAACAAAACCATGAAGCTTTTGTTAAACCAGCCGAAGTCAAGCGGCTTTTTCTCCGCTTTCGGCGCGGGCGCGGGGGCGTGCGCTGCTGCAGGCGGGTTTTCGGGCAGCGTAGTGGGATTATCGACGGGATCCGCCATGCCGCACTTAGGGCAGAATTTAGCGTAAGACGGTACTTCCTGACTGCAATGCTTACAATTAGCCATTTTATTTTCCTCCATATTCCTATGTTTTTACCTGATTATTTGCCCGATTTGGTAACGGTATCGGGTGCGCCGTTCTTATCGAATTTCTCTATCGCAACTCCCGCTTCCGCAAAAAGTTCGAGCGAGAACTCGTCGGGATAACCGTCCTCGTACACCACTCGGGTTATTCCGCTATTGATGATCATTTTAGTGCAGATAGAGCACGGCTGATGCGTGCAGTACAAGGTCGCGCCGTCTATGCAAATTCCCATTCTCGCCGCTTGAATAATAGCGTTTTGTTCTGCGTGCGTTGCGTAGCACACCTCGTGGCGCGTGCCCGACGGAATATTAAGCTCCCTGCGCAAGCAAACACCCTTTTCTTTACAACTCTTTACGCCAGAGCTTGCGCCGTTGTAGCCTGTCGTCATTATGCGCTTATTCTTAGCGATAACAGCGCCGACCTGGCGGTTTTCCTGATAGCAGCTCGACCAAGTCGCAACCGTATGCGCTATTTCCATAAAGCGCGCGTCCCACTTATCCATTGATACGTTTCCTCTGTTTTCCGTTTGAATTTAACAATACAAAGTATACCACATATCTAAACGCATTGCAATATATTTTTGAATTTTTCTTTTACTTTGCGGATAACTTTTTTCTGTCGAATATACGCATAAACAGCTTGACGATTTCGACCGCGGGAATGATCGCCGCCGAGCAAAGTATGACCGTAAGCCACTGCATACCGTTAAGCCACTGTAACGCGAATATCTTGTGCGTAGCGGGCAGCAACGCAAGCCCGACGGTGAGCGCCGCGCCGACTAAGAAAGATAAGAACATAAGCTTGTTCTTAAAGAAGTTCTTATTGAAGATACTGCCCGTAATGCTCTTGGCGTTGAAGCTGTGGAAAAGCTGGGTCAGGCACAGCGAAAGGAACGCCATAGTCGTGCCGACCTCGTGTCCCCAGCCCGTGAAGGTACAGCCAAGGAACACACCGAGCACGATTATCGTTTGGAATATGCCCTGATAGATTATATTTACTCCCACCTTGCCCGAGAACAAGCTATCGCTCGCGGGGCGCGGCGGGTACGCCATTACGTCGCTTTCGGGCGGTTCCATGCCGAGCGCAAGCGCGGGCAAGCTGTCCGTCACGAGGTTTACCCATAATAGCTGTATAGGCAGTAAAAAAACGTACGGCTGTTTATAGAACGCAAAGATTATCGTCGCGAAAAATAACGACAGCACCTCGGACAGGTTCGCAGCCAAAAGATATTGAATGGTCTTTTGCATATTACCGAAGATCGTTCGACCTTCCTTAACGGCGGTGACGATCGTCGCGAAATTATCGTCACTGAGCACCATATCGGCGGCGTCCTTGGTTACTTCCGTGCCCGTAATGCCCATGCCTACGCCTATATCGGCGGACTTAATACTCGGCGCGTCGTTCACTCCGTCGCCCGTCATTGCGACTATCATGCCGTTGGCCTGCCACGCCTTGACTATTCTGACCTTATGCTCGGGCGAAACACGTGCGTACACGCGCAGCTTTTTGACCTTACCGATAAGCTGCTCGTCGGTCAGTTTCTGAATTTCCGCGCCCGTTATCGTTTGGCGCGTATCGCTCGCAATACCGAGCGCCGAAGCAATTGCAAACGCCGTATTGGGGTTGTCGCCCGTTATCATAACGACTTCTATACCCGCGCTTTTACATAGTCTTACGGCGTCCTTTACTTCCTCGCGCGGCGGATCGATCATGCCCGAAAGCCCGACAAATATAAGCTCGCTCTCGTAATCGCCCGCCGTCGCTCCATTCTTCGGCTTATACGCGTACGCCAAAACGCGCAACGCCCTATCCGCCATTTGCTTGTTCGCAGACATAATGTCCGCCTTATCCTTGGGAGTTATAGGACGCACGGAACTACCGTCGAATATAAACGCACAACGTTTGATGAGCTCGTCTGGCGCGCCTTTTGTATAAACGGTATCGCCGCCTTTTTCGCGATTAACGGTAGTCATGAGCTTGCGATCGGAGTCGAACGGTATCTCGTCGACGCGCGGACAATCCTTATCGAGATCGAGTTTTTCGACGCCGTTTTTATGTGCGTAATCCACGAGCGCGGTTTCGGTCGGGTCGCCCATAGTGAGCGGGTTTCCGCGTTCCAACCTCACGGTAGTGTCGTTGCAAAGGCACATACACTTGTATAGCCGCTCAACCGCTTCGCCTTTCTTCGGCGAGAACGAGCCGCACGCATAAATATCCGTCACCGTCATTTTATTGATGGTGAGCGTGCCCGTCTTATCCGAACAGATAACGTTGGTACTGCCGAGCGTTTCCACGGCGGGAAGCTTTTTTATTATGGCGTTCTTTTTGGAAAGCCGCTGAACGCCGAGCGCAAGAATAATGGTAATAACCGCAGTAAGACTTTCGGGGATTGCCGCAACGGCGAGCGCGACAGCCGTCATAAACGAATCGATAACGCTGTCTACGGTGACGGACCCCGTACCCGCCGCGCAAAGTATGCCCATTACGAACACCGCAGCCGCGATAGCGAGTACCGCAATGGAAATGAACTTTCCTACTGCGTTAAGCTTTTTTTGAAGCGGCGTAACTGTTTTTTCGCCGCTGTCGAGCATGGTCGCTATCTTACCGATTTCGGCGTTCATACCGGTCGCCGTAACAACGCCCTCGCCGCGCCCGTATGTCACGGTACTCGAAGCGAACAGCATATTATCCCGCTCGCCGAGCGGAACCTCGCCGTCTATTGCGCGAGTAAATTTATCCTCTGCAACGCTTTCCCCCGTCAATGCCGAGGTTTCGGCTTTTAACGAAGCGCACGAAATAAGCCGAAGATCGGCAGGAACAATATCGCCCGCTTCGAGTATAACTATATCGCCTTTTACGAGCGCCGAGGTCGCTACCTTTTTCACCTCGCCGCCGCGTCGCACCTTGCAATAGGGCGCCGTCATGCTTTTGAGCGACGCCATCGCCTTTTCGGCTTTACATTCCTGAACTGTACCGATTACGGCGTTAAGAATAACGATAAACAGTATAATACCTACGTCTATAAAGTCCTCGTACTGTTTTTCGACAACGCCGATAACGGCGGACACTATCGCCGCCGCTATGAGTACGATAACCATTACGTCGGTAAACTGCTTAAAGAACTTTTTAACTACGCTCTCTTTCTTGGGTTCCGCGAGCTTGTTCTCTCCGCTCGAAATAAGCCGCATAGCCGCTTCGCCGTCAGTCAGTCCCTGCGCGGAAGTTTTCAGCTCGGCTAATACTTCATTTGCCGATTTATTAAAGTAGTCCAAAAAACCACCTCTACAACTAAATTTCTATTCTTCGGTAATATTCCTCGGCTTTTCTATATAATAATATGTCGATAACGACGAAAATAATCAATACCGCGTAAATATACGCCCAGCATACTGCGGATAAAATGTCGAAACTTAAATCAAAGTTCAAAAGGACGATAAACAACACAATCAAAACCAGTCCGCTTATCATTCCAAACACCTGACCGATCAGAACGTGCAAATTCTGTTTGACCGCCTGTCGTGGGTCCGTCCATTTAAGCTTGGGCGCGGAAAGATCCCACAGAGCACCGAACACCATGAACGCAACGCTAAGCGGAACGAACGAGAATAATGACAGTAAGAAATAATCTACTCTGAAATTGAATGCGTTTATTATAATAACGCCGATCACCGTAACGGGCACGGCAATAAACGTCCATGCCAAAACCTTGGCGTTAAGCACGGTCTTTGCGTTTACGGGCAGAATTTTAAGCGAAGCGAGAGCAGTACCCTCCCGCGAATAGGACGTTGCCGCGGCGTTATTTATACATATAAGCATTGCAAGAAAAGTCGCAAAAGTTAAAAGAGATGAGAAACGACTATCCAACGCAATACCTTCTTCACTCATCGAATTGGCGAGATTGCCGAATGATAATCCGAACATTATCGCAAAAATAATAGGAAGCAGGAACACGGCATAACACTGAAACGCGACCTGAGTCGTACGCATTGACGAAATATATTCGCGCTTTATGAGCGAGCGGATTCCACTTCCCTGTTTGAACTCGCCCTTTTTTGCTTTATCGTTCGTTTGATTGTTTGCCTTAGCGGACCGCGAGTACATGAACTTTCCAAGCAGCATGAGTATGCCGATAAGCGCAGCAGAGCAGCCTATAAAGATAAGTAAATTTACAGCGATCGAGCCTGCCACGTTAAGCCCGTATGACCGAATGCCGAACGCCGCCATGGAGAGCGCGGTGTACGGATACAGAATATACAGCACCGCTTGTATCGCGTTGACCATTGCGTTAAGCGTTTCCTCGGTTATGACCTCGTCCTCGCCCATGTTCGAAGATGCAAACATGAAGTAAATATATACTGCCATACCTCCGCCGAAAAGCACGATATAAAATATAAGCGTCACTAAGCTACGGTTTTTAAGATGCGACGCAATATACATTACGGGCACGGCGAATATCGCCGCAAGCACCAGCGGAAGCGCGGGCACTATCAAAAGCGTAAGTATTGTAATTATATAGAACGCCGCCCAGGCATGAACGACGATACCGAAAGCAATAAACAGCGGCAACAGTATTGCCACGATTATAGCCGCTTCAGAAATATAAACGAACGACAACTTAGCGGCAAACACCGTCGACGATTTGATTGGAAGCATGGAATAAAAATCGGTATCTTTTGATAAATACAACGTGTTTACAAGATTTATAATACCGAAAATAAGTACGATAAGCGCACCCGTTATCAGCAAAAAGAAATAACACGCCATAGAATATATCGAAATCGTAAGCAAGTCCCCAAGCGCTACAATGACGGATATAAGCGAGAACATTATAAGCAAGTACGCGAATCCGAGCGCCGCAAAAAGCATTATCTTGCTTCGCTTTTTGGCGCTCAATTCGAAGCGTAGCTTATTTTTAAACAACGCTTTTAAAACGGTCAAGTAATTACTCATCGCTACCCGCCACCGACATGAATATTTCTTCAAGGCTTTCGTCGCCCTTAGCCCGCTTTATTTCCTCCATATCTCCGCACAAAACGAGCTTACCGTGGTTTATAATTGCAACACGGTCGCAAATCTTTTCGGCAACGTCGAGAACGTGCGTCGAAAAGAAAACCGTTTTACCCTGCGCCTTATGCTCTTTCATAAGCTCTTTGAGTGCAAATGCACTGGGTGGATCGAGCCCCATCATGGGCTCGTCGAGTATCCACAACGCGGGGCTGTGTATAAGCGCGCCGATAATCGCGATCTTTTGCTTCATGCCGTGCGAGTAGCCGCTTATTCGTTTATCGAACGCGTCTTCAAGCGAAAACCGTTTAAGAAGATCGCGCGTAATACGCTCGCGCTCGGCTTTGTCTACGCGGTAAATATCACCCAAAAAGTCGATATATTCACGCCCCGTATACCTATCGAAAATAATAGGACTATCGGGAACAAACCCGAAATTCCGTTTTGCTTCAATCGGGTCTTTCGTTATATCGTGACCGCAAATCGATATGCTTCCCGACTTAACGGGAAGTATTCCCGTCGCCATTTTTATGGTAGTGGTCTTGCCCGCACCGTTCGCACCAAGAAAGCCGAAGATCTCGCCTTCTTTAAGCGAAAACGACAAATCGTCCACGGCTTTTATCTTGCCGCTGGCATACGCCATAGATACGTGATCAATTTCTAACATAATTCCCTGCCTATATCTTTTATTTAACTCTACAAAAACAATACTACTGTTTTCTGTTTTTTCGTAACGCGTCCAAGAACGCTTCTATTTTGCGCTCGTTGGGGTTGTCCTGCGGCTTATAAAAAACTTCGCCTTGAAGCGATTTAGGCAAATACTGCTGAGTTATATACTCGGGACTGTCGTGCGGATAGATATACGCCGCGCCGCTGTCGTTGGGCGTTTTGTACGTTCTGTCGCGCAAATAATCGGGCACAACGTCGTCGGCATGAGATTTAACGGCGCGTTGCGCCGCCGCTTTCGCAAGGTACACCGAATTGGACTTCGGTGCGGTAGTGACCTTAATTATTGCGTGTGCCAACGACAAATACCCTTCGGGAACGCCTATATGCTCGTATGCTGTAAGCGCCGAGGTAACGGTTATAAGCGCCGAGGTGTCCGCCATACCCACGTCCTCGCTCGCGTGCGCCAGCATACGCCTGAAAAGCAACAACGGATCGCAACCCGCTTCTATTAATCGAAACGCCCAGTAAAGCGCCGCGTCGGGATCGCAGCCGCGGAGCGACTTACAAAACGCCGAAAGCATATCGTAATACATACTGTCATCAATCGACAGAAGTCTGTGCTGCGTCGATTGCTGCGCGACCTGCTCGTCGATCACGATAACGCCGTTATCTGACGGCGGAGTCGTTAGCACGGCAAGTTCGAGCGCGTTATATGCGTTGCGAAGATCGCCATTGCTCGACCAAGCGATATGCCGATACGCTTCGTCCTTGATTTCCAGCTTGTATTCGCCCAAGCCCTTGGGATCGACGGCGGCGCGCTTCAGTCCGTCCACGATCTCGTCATCGGTGAGCGATTTCAGCTCGAACACCCTGCACCGCGACACGATAGCGCGCGTCATGGAAATAAACGGGTTTTCGGTAGTCGAGCCGATAAAAATTATGCTGCCCGTTTCGATAGCCGAAAGCACGCAGTCGGACTGCGCCTTGTTCCATCTATGGCACTCGTCGAGGAGCAAGAACGTGCGCTTGCCGTACATTCTGAGCCGCTCTGTAGCGTCCTCGATAACTTTTTTTGCGTCGGAAACGCCCGACGAAACGGCGTTGAGCTTTACAAACTCGCTCTTTGTCGAGTTAGCGATAATGCCGGCGAGAGTCGTTTTCCCCGTTCCCGGCGGACCGAAGAATATACAGCTACCCAGCTTGTCCACCTGAATTGCGCGCAATAAAAGTGACCCGCTGTGCAATAAATGCTTTTGTCCTATGAACTTATCCAAGGACTGCGGGCGCATACGCTCGGCGAGCGGCGCCGATTTTTCGGTATTGTTTGTCAAATCGAATAGATCCATTTCGCTTACAAGTATAGCACAATCACAGATTGATTTTTCGATTTCTTTGCATCATGTCGATACGTATAGTTCTTTTCGAATTTGTGATTTCGTTCATTATATCACAATTACAAAAGTTGCACAATACTTTTAATGCGATTATAATTAAATTCTAATCTTACTCTCTGAATAAAAGCACGTGACGGCTAAGCGGATTATCCAGGTCTACGGTGTTTACCGAATAGCTTATATCACCTATGCGTAGCTTCCACTCGCCACTTGAATTTCCGTTATCAATATCGACTTGAACGGTCCGCCCGAACGATAGATCGATTTTAAACCGCGGCGAAGAAGCGGCAAGTCCGGGGTTAAGCTTAATGCGCTTACCCTTTACGCTAATACCGAGCAGCATTTCCGCAACCGTAATATAATATAGCGCGTACTCCTCGCCGCGAGGTTCTGTAATCGGCGCATAAGTAATAATATTACACCGTTTTAGAACGGAATAAGCCTTTTCGTATTCGCCCGTAAGATAGAGCGCACGAGCGCAAACCAAACCGTCGTAAAAGCTTTCGTTATCGAGGAATTTATGCGATTTTAATCGATGCACGCTATTCGAATAACGCGAAGCAACAATGCTCAAAGCCTTGATAAGCTCCATCCTTTTTTCGTCCGCTTTACAGTAATCTATACTTTTGTGCAGCAGGTTAAGAAAAACGTAATCACGGCAAACACATATTGCGGTATTGACCCCATGCGGCTCGGCGCATATTACGTCTAAGTATGCGAATACCGCGCGAAGAAAATGACTGATAACGCTTTCACACTCCGTGACGGTCATACCGCCGAACTCACTCGGCGCATAGCTAACGGGCTCGCTCAGCAACGATTTATCTTTTGTAAACTCGCAATAATCAAACACCGCGCCGAAAATAAAAATACTTTCCCGCGTATCGAATTCAAACCGTCCGCTACGCGATTGACGGGATAAAGTATCGATTAGCATGCGCCGCACTAACTTGGTGTCAAAGTATTTAAGTGCGCTCAATATAATTGCGGTATTTTTTATTAATATATCATTTTGAGTAAATAGCGCCGAATACGCCTTATACAGCGACCAGCCAAATAAATATTCGAGCGCGGGATCGCTGCAATGCAGCTTGATTTTAGCGAATTTATTAAGCCAAGCTTTTTCCTTGTGTACGACGTTTTCGATATCATCGATTTGATTCCCCCCGTCCGTAACGACGAATAAAATCGATCGCTCGGTGCACGGCGGCACGGTTTTGCTTACAGATACCGTCGGCATAGCCGTGCTACCGCCCGACCTAAAACCGTTTACACGATCGATATTTCCGTAAACGAAATAACCTTCCTTAAATTTACAGCTATCGACAATATCCTCCGATGAGCTTATAAACACATTCTCGCCGATCATTCCGTCCACCGAGAACATTATATCGAAATAGCGCGAAAACTCCTCGCGGTTGTTTATTTTAAGCTCGAACACCGCGGCGCTTTTATCGTGCAGAGTAAAACAATTCATCGCGCATACACAGCCGTTAAACGCGCATTCATATCTTGTTCCGCCTACGTAGTGGATCGCGCGCAGTTCTCCTCTGCCGAGCGGCATATTGGTCGGCGACCACAGCACGCCGTTTTCACCGATAACGGCAAATGCCAGCGGACGGTCGATCGCTCCTCGTCCTGTACCGCCAAACGCCGAAAAACTAAGACTCGATATGCCGTTTGTACTGCACTCGATAAACGAGTTTTTACCGCAAATAATATTGTTAAAAATCGGCGCAGGCTCGAATCGGTTTGCCGCTTGGCTATATGATCCGTCTTCGAGAAACAATCCGTTGCCAACGCTCAACCGAGCGTTCGGCTCGAATATGCGCGGCGGTGCGCACGGCGCAATATCCGCGCCGCTCGAACGAACAAATCGGTCGAGCGTGGTTTGTGGCAAAACATCATTTCCAAAATCGGCAAGCTCGCTTGCGCAATCGGCGGCGTAACGCGCATACCCGCCTGCAAGCGAATATTCGGCTATTCGCTCCGCCTCGCGCAAGCTGTTACCGAATACGACTACAAGCTTTAGTACTATTTTGGAAAACCCGCCTATACTCACGGCGCGCTCCCCCGTCATACCGACGAGCGCACCCCCGAAATTATTATATACTCCGTTACACTTTGCGCCTATTAAATCGCAACCGTACTCGCCGTCGGTATCGAACGAAAGCGCGGAAACGCCGCTTTCACAGCAGAATGCTACGGCGTGATTTAACGATATAGCTTCACCGATATTATCCACTCTGTCTTTGGGCGTACAGGCGGCGGCAAGCATGAACGCACGCGGCTCTGCGGTACGGTTTATGACGGTAATATCGAATAAACAGCACGAAGCGTTCGGCGAAGCAACGACGCCTACTGTCATTTGCTTTTCGCTGTCGCATACAGAATACACACTCTTATGCTTTTGCAGTATGCCGTCCGCCTGACATAAGCTTAACGTTCCGCATTCGCCCGATAAAAAAAGCTCTACATCGAATGCAAGCTCGCCCGCGCCCTTTTTCCGTACGGTTACGCATCCGCGGTTATCGACATTCACCTTAACGCCTTTACCGCTCATTTCATGTTCGATCAACTCAGGCTCGCCGCCAAAATATGCGATCTCCGCAGGAACGCGTTCGTGAACGATCAACTCTTTTTTATTACGCCGCACAAGCTTTTTAAAAAAATCAAGCTTAAAGTCGTACGTCGTCGGCGCGTAAATAAGTACGGGAAGTCTGAATCCCGCGTAAATAAGAATAGATAACACGGCGAACACAGCCGCATAATTATATTTAATAAATACACAAGTAAGCACACCGATAACTACAATACCGATTAGCGGCGCGATATTGCAAACACGTATTGCCCAATTACTCAGCTTTGCACGTTGCACCGTTTCGGGAACGACTACTTTATATTTTTCGAGCACGTTAAGCGAAGATATTATGCTTTTCGTTTGAGCATAAACGCGTGCAAGTTTTTCGGCACGAACGGCTTTCGCCCTTTCGCGATCGACGCCGTTTATTTCAAGCAAGTTATTCAACGTTTCGGTATCTGTTTCTGTGCCGTCGATAACACCGCAAACGTAGAAAATATCTGTTATCCTATCTAGATCGACCTTGCCCGCACTGCCGTCGGCGAGCCCGTTCGAATAAACGTCGCACGGCTTATGAATACGCGACACGATGTAATACAGCATCATGCAAAGGCAAAACCGAATAACGTCCGTATAACTTTGTTTTTCGGCGTTCGACAGCGGCGCGGCTTTTTCACAAGTCGACAAAGCGTTATCAAGCGTTTCTGCGGTTACGTCGCCTTGCGTTCCCGTAACGATTTCGTGACAAAGCAAATACAACCGCGGATAGCCATCGACGTGCCCCCAAGTATAGCTTAGCCTAACGGCGGACTTGGCGAGCCGCTCGGCACGCAAAATAAGCTCGCGCGAATTTATCAGCTCGTACTCGTAGCCGTATAAAGTATCGCCACGCTCTATCCTTTTTTGTATTCTGTTAAAAAGCTTTTTTATTTTAAGCGCTTGCGCCGATACACCGAAACCGTTTACGGTCGTTTTACAACGTTTGGCAAGCAATTGTATGCGCATATCGAGCGCGCCAGAACCGAGCCGTTCGCCCGCGCCGAGCTTGGGCTTTTTGGGCGTTACTGCATAACGGAATACCAATAGCACGGCGGAAAATATAGCTAGAACAATTAAAAACACTTCCACGCATACGATTATTGCCACATATTAAAAATATATAATTTACTGAATGCCGTTCGAATTTTCGGCACAAAAAAAACGACGGCGAACCGTCGATTTGAGTTTGCTGTTTAAACAGAGATTTATTTCTCTTTGATCTTAGCGGCTTTGCCCGAAAGGTTACGCAAGTAGTAAAGCTTGGCGCGACGAACCTTACCGTGCTTGATAACGTCGATCGACGCTACGCGCGGCGAATGAAGGGGGAACGTACGCTCGATGCCTACGCCGAACGAAACGCGGCGTACGGTAAACGATTCGCGAACCGAACCGTTCTTTTTGGCGATAACGATACCCTCGAAAGCCTGAATACGCTCGCGGTTACCTTCCTTGACCTTAACCGATACGCGAACGGTATCACCCACTTCGAATTTAGGAACGTCGGGTTTCATATACTCTTTTTCGATTTCGGCAATGATATTGCTCATGATACCTCCAATGTCGTTAAAAAACTCCGCACCGCAAAAAACCGCAATTGCGAAGTGACATACATATTTCTTATAAATTATATCATAACAAAACGGATTAGGCAAGTGAATTTAATATGTTTTAGACAACTTTTTATCAAAAAAAGTCAAGATTTTCTACGCTTTTGCTCCACCGTTCGGTTTTTAAGCTGACCGCACGCGCCCGCAACGTCCGAGCCCATAGACCGACGAACGGAAGCCGACAGCCCTGCCCCGTTAAGCTTATCGCAAAAAGCGTAGGCTTGTTTTTTCGAGGGCGGCTTAAAATCGCAGTGATCGGTGGGGTTGAGCGGTATAAGATTGATATGACAGCAAAGACCTTTCAGCAAGCTCTTTAATGCCGCGATATCGCCGTCCGTGTCGTTGAATCCGCCTATCAAGATATACTCGATTATCACTCGCCGGCCCGTTTTATCGAAATACGTTTTTAGCGAAGAAACAAGTTCGGCGACCGAATAATGCTCGGCGACTTTCATGATCGTTTTGCGTTTAACGTCGGTGGCTGCATGGAGCGAAAGCGACAGCGTAGGCGTAAGCCCGTCCTCAGCAAGTCGCATTATTCCGCTCGGCAGTCCGCAGGTCGAAACCGATATAGACCGCATACCTATATTGATACCTGCCGGCGCATTTACAAGCTTTAAAAATTTTAGCGTGTTATCGTAATTTGCTAGCGGTTCGCCGCTTCCCATCATTACGATCTTATTCACTCCGCCCGCGTCCTTTTTATCGCGTGCAATATACAGCACCTGCGATAAAATCTCACCCGCCGAAAGATTGCGTTTAAGCCCGTACAAACCCGAAGCGCAAAACACGCAACCCATGCCGCACCCGACCTGGCAAGACACGCAAACGCTGTTACCGTAGCCGTGCGGCAAAAACACAGACTCGATCAAGTCGCCGTCCATAGTCGAAAACAAATAACGGATCGCGCCGTCCGACGAGGTCACGCGCGTATTCTCGGTAAGAACGCGGTCGGCATATTCTTCCGCAAGAGAGGCTCTAAGCGCCTTGGGAATATCCGTATACTCATCGAAGCTGTCGTACGCGACGATATGCGCCATGATTTGCTTGGCGCGGTATTTCGGTTGACCGAACGAAGCCATAAGCTCGGTCAGCTCGTCGAGATTAAGATCGGCAAGAAGCTTTTTCATTATTTTTCCCGTTTTAACCGCGCTATAAAGAACCCGTCGCATTTATCGGTATCTGGCAAAAGCTTTGTAGTATCGAGCAAAGTATAATTATCGTGTGCGCTCAAAAACTTTTGTACGGTTTGTTCGTTCTCGCTGTTAAGTATGGAGCAAGTCGAATAGCACAGAACACCGCCGATCTTGCAATATTCCGCCGCTACGTTCAAAATATCGAATTGAAGCTTAGTAAGCTCGGCTATATCGCTCGGCTTGCGTTTGATCAAAATATCGGGCTTGGTGTTAAGCGTACCCGTACCGCTGCACGGACAGTCCGCAATAACCAGATCGAACACGTCAACAAACTTATCGTTGCGCTTTGTCGCGTCGTTTAACGCAACCTCAATTTTCGCGCCGTGCTTTTTTGCATAGCCGCGCATAAGATCGAGCTTGTGCGGGTAAATATCGCAGGCGGTTATTTTATAATCGCCGAGCTCGCTCAAATACACCGATTTGCCGCCCGGAGCGGCGCAAAGATCGATCGCCCTGCCGCCACTTAAATTCGCAGTATACGCGTTTACCGCACGAATGGACGAAACCGACTGCACGACGACGGTCGCGCTGTCGAAACGGTCGAGCATATTCCTATCCACATAGCAACCATAATCGGTGAACTCGCCGCCCTTTGCCGCACTCATGAACTGCTCTTTTGTGATCTTGCCTTTAACAGGGCGTATATGCGTTTTAAGCGGAAGCTTAGCCGTTAGTATGCTCTTTGCCCTATCCTCGCCGTAGTCCGAAATAAGCTGTTTGCACAGCCATTCGGGCGTATTGCAATCGTATGAAAACTTTTCGAGTGCGCTGTCGAATTTCGGCTCGAAGCCTATCGATTTTTTGAGCACGGCATTGACGAAGCCACTAAACGCTCCCACCTTTTTTGCAAGCTCGACCGACCTATTTACGGCGGCGTAGCTTGGCATATCGGCGTAGTTGCAGTAGAACATTCCTATCTTCAATACGACAGATGTGTTTTTATCGGGCGCACGGTCGCACAGCGACTTAATGATCTTTTCGAGCCGAACGTTGTTATCGAGCACGCCGTAAAACGCGCTCGTGACGAACGGGTGCTGGCGCAAATTCGTAAGCCCTTTTAACGCCTTTGTAAGCGCCTGCGCGCAAAACGCTTCGTCTATGAACACCGCGCGGAGCGCGTTATATAACGCTATATCGACCATAGTCGCCGCGGCAGTCGCGGCACGGTCGGTTTTATTATAATTGCGGCTTTGCACACACCACCCCGACGTTAAACTTTCTTCCGCGCAAAAACTCTTTTATTTCGAGTGCGCGCTTGCTTGGCGCTTGTATCGTTTGCACCTCGATAGCGCCGCTTCCGCAAGCGATAACGAGCTTATCGGTTGAGCACGTTATCGTACCCGCTTTCTCGGCGCACGGCTCGCCACAGACGATTGCCTTATATATTTTATAGGTCTCGCCCTCTATCACAGTTTTTGCGCAAGGCACTGGCGATAACGAGCGAATGCGGTTTACAACAGTGCGCGCGTCGCAGTCGAAATCTATATACTGCTCGGCTTTCGTTATCATTTTGCAGTGCGTTGCTTTCTCATTATCCTGCTTAACGGGCGTGATATTATCGTAGTTATCCAGCGCTTCCACGAGCAATTCGCCGCCGAGCACGGCAAGGCGCTCGGTAAGCTCGCCCGCCGTTTCGTTATCGCCGATTTCTATTGCACGGCTTAAAAGCATATCGCCGGTATCGATACCGAGCTCGGTACGCATTATGGTAACTCCCGTTTGCTTTTCACCGTCGGCGATCGCGGACTGTATGGGCGACGCGCCGCGGTATTTGGGGAGCAAAGAGCCGTGAACGTTTATTACGCCGCACGGGAAAGCGTCGAGAACTGCGGCGGTCAAGATTTGACCGTACGCAGCCGTAACGGCTATATCGGCGCCGAACGCCTTTAAGCTATCCACGTCGTTGCGGATCTTTATCGGCTGAATAACGGGTAAGCCGTAGCTCTCCGCAGCTTTTTTTACCGCGCACGGCTCGGTCTTGCCGTGCTTGACCGCTCTGTCGGGCTGAGTGACTACGCCCACAACGGTATGGTTCGATTTCATTAACGCGTCGAGGCTTTTTACAGCGAACTCGGGCGTACCAAGGAATAATACTTTCATTTTTATTTGAACGATTTATCGGTGAAAAGTATGCCGTCGAGGTGGTCTATCTCGTGACAAAAGCATGACGCGTCGAAATTGTCACCTTTAAGCTCGATGGGGTTGCCGTGACGGTCGAACGCGTGAACGACCACGTGCCGCGGGCGTTCCACCTTTTCGCGGATATCGGGAATGGACAAGCAGCCCTCGGGCGCGACGCGCTTGCCCTTAGCCTTGACTATAACGGGATTGACCGCTTCTATTATGGTTTTGCCGCCGTCGAAGGTCGCGACGAAAATACGCTTTAATATACCGACCTGCGGCGCGGCAAGCCCTGCGCCGTCGGCGTAGATAAGCGTATCTATCATATCGTCTATGAGCTCTGACAGCTTGTCGTCAAACTCGGTAACAGGTTTGCTGACCTGTCTTAACGTGTCGTTGCCGACCTGAACAATTTTTCGTCTTGCCATGATGTGAACTCCTCTAACTTAAATCATTGGGGTTGATTTCGGTAAAGCACGATACCTTTGGATAAGCTTTTAATACCTCGTCGGCGACGGCATAGACCTGCGCGCGCAGCTCATCCTCGTTCGGCTTGATTCGCATAAGCACCTGCATTCTGTATTTGGTTTGAATACGCTTTTTCGGTGCGCGCATTGCGTTGAGATAAACGAACGACTGCGGTTTTTTTCCCACCACTTCCCTTACGCCATCGATTGCGAGCTTGGTCGCGTCGAGCGCCGTTTGCTCGTCCTCGCACGAAACGAGTATTCGAATTATATCGGTGAATGGCGGGAAGCCGGTGGTTTGCAACAGATTAATCTCTTTACCGTAAAAGCCTTCGTAATCGTACGCGCAAGCGTATTTATAAACGTAGTGGTTTGGCGTATACGTTTGAAGTATAACGCTGCCCGCTTTCTTCTCGCGCCCCGCGCGCCCCGCGACCTGCGTAATAAGCTGGAACGTGCGCTCCACTGCGCGGAAGTCCGAAAAATGTAAACTCATGTCCGCGTCGATAATACCAACCAGCGTAACGTTGGCAAAGTCGTGACCTTTCGCAACCATTTGCGTGCCGACGAGAATATCGGCGTTACCGCTTGCAAAGTCGCTCAAAAGATTAAGGTGGGCGTCTTTCGTTCGCGTGGTGTCGTTGTCCATGCGTATGATGCGCGCCGACGGGAACATTTTATTGATTTGCTCGACTACGCGCTCCGTACCCAAAAAGCCTTGCTTGATATGCGGGCTTTTACAGTTGGGACAAAGATCGAGCATGGAATATCTGCGCTGACAGTAGTGACATTTGAGAACGTTCTCGTCCTTGTGGTAAACGAGCGACACATCGCAGTCCTCGCACTTAGCCACGTATCCGCACTTTTTGCACATAACGTACGAGCTGTATCCACGGCGGTTAAGGAACAGAATAGCCTGATTGCCCGCTTTAAGGCATTCGTCGAGCGCATTGACAAGCGTCGCGGAAAACATACCCGAATTGCCGTACATGACCTCGTTGCACATATTGACGATCTGTATCTTAGGCATTTCGCGCTTATTCACGCGGTGCGGCAAGCGCACGAGATTGTATTTGCCCTGCTCGGCATAATAATAGCTTTCGACGGACGGCGTTGCCGAACCCATAACCACCTTCGCACCGTTGTACCGTGCTCTATAAAAAGCTATCTCTCGGGTTATGTAGCGCGGATTGCTTTCGGACACGTATGAGGTGTCGTGCTCCTCATCTATGACTATCAGCCCAACGTCGGTCAACGGCGCGAATATAGCCGACCTCGCGCCTACCGCCACTCGCGCGCCGCCCGTCAATAGCCTGCGCCATTCGTCGAAGCGTTCGCCGTCGCTGAGCCCCGAATGGAGAAGCGCGACGTCGTCACCGAACCGCGAACGAAAAATGCGCATTACCTGAGGCGTGAGCGATATTTCGGGAACGAGCATGATAGCAGTCTTGCCCGCTTCGAGAGTTTTTTGTATACAGTTAAGGTACACTTCGGTCTTGCCGCTGCCCGTAACGCCGAACAACAGCGTGGGCTTATCGCTCGACATGATCGAACTTGCGGCATTCTGCTGTTCGTCAGTCAAAACGACCGCGCTGTCTTTTTGAACGATATTTTTATAGGGCGTGCGCAGCACGTTTTCGCGCCGAGTAAGGAATACCCCGTGCGCAATAAGATTACGTATCGCTGCCGCCGAAAAGTTAGCGTTTAAATAGGTTAGATCGGCGCTGTCGTTATCGAGCAAGCACTCGTATACTTCCATTTGCGAGTGTGCAGACTTCTTTATGAACAACGCGGGATCGACTTCGCGGTAATCGGGGTTTACGTATACTATCGTTTTTTCGAGCGCCTTTATTCGCCCGCCGCGCATCTTTGCCGGCAAGAACAATCTGAAAACGTCTATCTTCCTTAAATGGAAGCGACTCGTCATATAGTCGCACAGCTTCAAAAATTCTTCGGACACTATCGGTCGGTCGTCTAGTAGCGAAGTTATGCTTTTTAGCTTATCGGGCGGAACGTCGGTCGTTTCGCTCAAATCAATAACGTACCCCTCGGTGTTTTGCCGACCGAAAGGCACGCTCACACGCGATCCGCGCTCCACGCCGTCAATCGCTATATAGTCGAACACGCGATCGACGTCGCTTGCCGATATATCGACGATGACTTTTGCTATCATAGCGCGATTATTTTATCGAGCAATGCGTCGGCTACTTCGCGTTTTTTCATAAGCGGAAGCGCAACACTATCATCATTCGTAATAAGAGTTACTATATTCGTGTCTACGTCAAAGCCCGCGCCAGACCTGGTTACGTCGTTTAAAACTACCATATCCGCTTTCTTGGCATTGATCTTTTGTTTGGCGTTACTTTCGCAGTCGTTCGTTTCGGCGGCGAAAATAACGAGTTTACTCCCACCTTTATGCTCGCCTACCCATGCCGCAATATCGGGCGATTTAGTAAGCGACAGCGAGAGCGTTTTATCTTTTATCTTTTGCGGCTGAGCCGTAATCTCGTAATCGCAGGGCGCTGCCGCCATTACCGATATATCTGCTTTTTTGTAATGCTTTTTAACGCAATCGAGCATTTGCGCCGTGGTCTGAACGCTCTCTACAGTCCACGCGCTCGGAATATCGAACTTATCGGTAAAGCCTTTTATAAACACAATCTTCGCGCCGCGCTCATACGCCGCTTGCGCTATACAAAAACCCATTTTGCCGCTGCTGCGGTTGGATATGAACCGAACGGGATCGATATCGACGCGGGTCGCACCCGCAGTAACGAGCACCGTTTTTCCGATCAAATCTTGCTTTTTAATAAAAAGCTTTTCGATATTATCGAAAAGAACTTCGGGCTCAGCCATTCTGCCCCTGCCTACGTCGCCGCAAGCAAGATTACCGCTTTCGCCGTAAACGATCTTATACCCGCGAGACGCGAGCGTATCGATATTAGATACGGTAGCAACGTTTTCGAGCATTGCCGTATTCATGGCGGGCGCTATTATTATCGGCTGTTTGCAAGCAAGAACGGTCGTAGTCAAAAAGTCGTCGGCAATGCCGCAAGCAAGCTTGGCAATAACGTTAGCCGTAGCGGGAGCGATGATAACGGCGTCCGCCTTTTTAGCAAGCGAAACGTGCTCGACCTCCCAACTGAAATTTCGGTCGAACGTATCGACTACAACGCGGTTGTGAGAAAGACTTTCGAACGTGATAGGCGTTACGAACTCGGTAGCGTTTTTGGTCATCATTACGTGAACGACCGTGCCGCTCTTAACAAGCCGTGACACCAAGCTGCACGTTTTATACGCGGCGATACCGCCGCTCACACCCACTAATATCGTTTTGCCCGATAGTGCGCTCAACGGCTTAGCCTTCTTCTACGCCCTCGACCTTGCCGCTTACTACTTCGGCAGCAGCGAGCGATACGGGGTTAATGCCCTCTTGTTCGAGATAGTCGTGACGCTTGTCCATGAGCGTGCGTGCACGCTTGCTCAAAAGCCCTACAAGTGCATACTTGTTACCGACTGTTTCTACAAGCTTATCGATAGGCGGATCTACTAACATATATTTTTTACCTCTTTGAAAGATTAATTAACAAAAGAATTTATTTGCGACTGTCAAGCAGTTTTTTTATCGCAGTAGTGTTGTTCTTGACCTTGCTCTTTTCGGCGTTAATGATATCCAAAACGTCCGCAATTGCTTGGTCCAAGTTATCGTTGAACACTATGTAATCGAACAGATCGTATTGGGCGAGCTCGCGCTTAGCTGCGCCGAGCCGAGTCTTAAGACTGTCCTCGGTCTCCGTTCCGCGACCTCTGAGCCGCGCTTCGAGTGTTTCGAAATCGGGCGTCATGACGAATATCGCGATTGCTTCGGGATATTTCTTTTTGATCGATTTTGCACCGTGAACATCCACCTCGAACAAAACATCGTAACCGTTGTTCAAGTTTTCGAAAACAGGCGCCTTGGGCGTGCCGTAGTAGTTATTATACACAGCGGCAGTTTCCAAAAACTCGCCCGCGGCTATCATGTGCTGATATTCTTCTTCGGTGCGGAAGAAATAGTTTACGCCCTCAACCTCGCCGGGACGCGGCGCGCGCGTAGTGACCGACACCGAACGTTTCATACCCGTGCGTTCGATAACCTGTTGATAGATCGAGCCTTTGCCCGCACCCGACGGACCCGAAATGACGACCAAAATACCTTTATCCATTATTCTACGTTCCTTATTTGTTCTTTGATTTTTTCGACTTCGTTCTTCATTGCTACTACGTAGCCGGTGAGCGTAATATCGTTCGACTTACTGCCCATTGTATTGACCTCACGCACCATCTCTTGCGATAGGAAGTCAAGCCGCCTGCCCTGCGGTGCGTTCTCGGCACAAATAGCCTTGAACTGTTCTATATGCGATGATAGACGCGAGATTTCTTCGTTTATATCCGCTTTATCGGCAAAGAACGCTACCTCGTTGAGAAGCTTGCTTTCGTCTATTTCGTAGCCGTCCAAAAGCTCCTTAACGCGCGAAATCAAATTCTTTTTATAATCGGTAACAACGAGCGGCGCGCGCTCGATTGCTTTATTGAGATATTTTTGAAGATTTTTTATAAGCGAAAGCAAATCTTTAAGAATGCCCGCGCCCTCGATCTTTCGCATTTCATCGAGCTTACCGAGCGCCTCGGTCGTCGCCTGTTTGGTAAGATCAACTACAAGCTCGCGGTCGTCCTCGGGAACTGTTACAGATACAACGTCCGGCGTACGCAGAAGCGCAGTAACGTTGTAGTCGTCCTCCAACCTAAACTCTGCGCGAAGCGCTTTTGCCGCCGCAACGTACTCTGCGGCAAGAGCATTGTCTACCGTAACCTTTTTTGCGCTGTTCGAAAGGTTCTCATATGAAAAATACACATCAAAGCTACCGCGCGACGCAAAACCTTTGATCGTTTTTTGAATGACGTCGTCGATATACATTAAAGATTTGGGAAGCTTGCAATTGACTTCCGCAAATCTATTGTTTACCGATTTGATTTCTACGGTCACGGTGCGTTTGCCGCTCGAAGCGACACCCTTGCCGTAGCCTGTCATGCTTTTCATACGCACCTCTAATTTAACTTATACATTATATCATACTCTAAGACATATTTCAACTGTTTAGCATATTTTTAAACTCGGTTTCGTCGATAATTTTTTTACCGAGCGATTGTGCTTTTTGAAGCTTACTACCCGCGCTCTCGCCCGCAATTACTATATCGGTAAGCCTAGACACGCTCGACTGAACGATACCGCCGTTGCTCTCTATAAGCGTGCGCGCCTCGTCGCGCGTAAACTCGGTCAGCGAGCCGGTAAGCACGAACTTAACGCCGTCGAATTTCCCGCCCGACTGTTTTTTATATACGGGATCGATTCCAAGCGATTTATACTTAGCGACTACGTCGGCGTGGCGTGCGAAATACTCGACGATCGACTGCGCCACGATACCGCCTATATCGGGGATAGCTGTAAGTTCTTCCTCGCTCGCTTGCATAAGCGCGTCGATAGAACCGAAGTGAGACGCAAGATCTCGCGCCGTCACTCGCCCGACGTTATCTATACACAGCGCGTTGATAAAGTGCGGCAGGTCGACGTTTTTCGATTTTTGCACGGCGGATAAAAAATTATTGATCTTCTTGTCCTTAAATCCGTCGATTTGAGAAAGCATATCTGCAGTAAGCTCGTAAAGCTCGGCGGCGGACCGAACGTTAAGCTTGTCGTAGAGCTGTTCGGCAGTCTTAATACTTACGCCGTCAATATCCATACATTCCTTGGTGCAGAAATGTTCTACACGCGCAACGACCTGGGCACGACAGCCGTAAAAGTTTTCACAAAAAAGGTTTGCCCCCTCCTCGACAAGCTCGCTCCCGCAGCACGGACATTTCGTAGGCTTTTCGATTTGCTTGGCTTTTTCGCTTTCCTGCGCCACGCCGAGAATTTCGGGAATAACGTCATTACTGCGGCGAATGAATACACGCGAACCTATCGTCACGTTCTTACGCAAAATATCGCCGTAGTTATTAAGCGTTGCTCGCTTGACAGTTGCGCCACACAGCTCGACAGGCTCCAACAATGCAAGCGGAGTAAGTTTACCAGTTCGCCCCACCTGCCATACTATATCGTCAAGTACGGTAGTAGTTTCCTCGGCTTCGAACTTGTACGCGATCGCCCACCTGGGGAATTTATCGGTATAACCGAGTTTACGGCGCACTTCCGCATCGTCGACCTTGATTACCATGCCGTCGATCGCAAAATCGAGCTTGCTTCTATCCACCGATTTTATCTTGTCGATGATCTGCTCTATATCGTCGGACGTAAAGCACATTTCGGTCTTAAATCTGTTTTGCTTGATAAAATCGAGCTGTTCGGTTTGCGACATCGTTTTGTCGCCGTCCATGTAGTTCAGATTATAAAAAATAACGTCGAGATTGCGCTTTGCCGTTTCCTTTACGTCGAGATTGCGTATCGCGCCCGCAACCGCATTACGCGGATTTTTGAGCGGTACGGCGGCGGTTGCGTTGTACTTATTCAGCGCGCTAATACGCATTATGCCTTCGCCCTGAACCTCGACCGTGCCTTTATACGGAATAGACAGCGGAACGGACTTTACCGTTTTTATTTGCTCGGTGACGTTCTCACCCGTTTCGCCGTTGCCGCGCGTAGAAGCCGTTACGAGCATACCGTCCTTATAGGTCAGACAAATGGTAAGCCCGTCGAGCTTGTATTCGAGCGTGCATTGGGGCGCAAACCCGAGCGCGTTTTTCAGCTTTTCGAACCATGCGCGCAACGCGTCGAAACTGTTGCATTTATCCAAGCTGTACAGCCGCCGTATATGCGTATGCGGCAAAAATTCTTTAAGCGGTTCGCCACCTACGCGCCGCGACGGAGAATTATCGAGTACTGTGCCTGTAAGCGTTTCGAGCGTAACAAGCCTATCGTAAAGCGCGTCGTATTCCTTATCTGACACGATCGGCTCGTCCAAGACATAGTATCTGTAAGCAAGATCGTTGAGCTTGTCGACAAGCTCTTTCATTTCGACATTGACATCCATGTTATTATTCCTTTATGACGGTCAGCGGCGCAAACCCTACGGCAAGCTGCATAACTCCGCCGCGCTCGAAATCAATTTTCGCGTAAATATTATTGCCCATATTCTCGACGCCTATTATCTTGCCCTTGCCCAATCGCTTGTGCATGACGGTAGCGCCGACCTTGTAGTCATCGGCAACAACGGCGTGTTCTTCTTTTTTTGCACCCAGCGTTTTGCCGAAATCGCTCTTATACGAACCGCTGAACTTTTCGCCCGTAAACTCCTGCTTTGGCGCGGACCCGCTGCCGTACGACGGCGCGCTTCGGTATTGAGTAGTCGCCGAAGCGCGCGCAAACTCGCCGACGCCGCGATACGACGGGCTGGAAGTGTAAATGTCGCGGCTGTCCGCCTGCCGCTCGACAAGTCCGCACTCGGTAAGAAAGCGCGACGGTATAGAGTATCGCGTTTCGCCGTACAGAAAACGCGATTTGGAATACGTCAAAAACAGCCTGCGCTTGGCGCGAGTAACCGCTACGTACATGAGCCGTCGCTCCTCTTCCATATGGTCGGAAACGTCGGCGTTAACGCGAAGCGACGGGAATATGCCGTCCTCTAAGCCTACGACGAATACGACCGGAAATTCCAAGCCCTTTGCGCTGTGAACGGTTGCAAGCGTTACGCAGTTGTCATCGTTCATTTCGTCGGTATCGCTGTACAACGATACTGTTTGAAGATAATCAGACACCGTAGAATTGGGATTGCTTTTTACAAACTCACGCACCGAGTTAATAAGCTCGTATATATTTTCGAGTCGCGCTCTGTCCTCATCGTTTTCCGAAAACAAATCGTCGGCATTAAGTACGTCGAAAATGAGGTATTTGAAGAAAGCGGTAACCTCACCCGCCGCCTCGACGTGAAGTCTTTCGAGAACGCAACCGAACTCTATTAGCTTGGATTTAAGCGCGGACTGAAAAGGCGCGATTTCCGCATGGGTTATAACACTAAACGCGCTCTGATTAGTTTGCGCCGCGTACTCGCGTATCTTCTCGATAGAAGCTTCGCCGATGCCGCGACGCGGGAAATTGATCACGCGAAAAACCGCTTCGTCGTCGTAAGTATTGACCGATAGCCGCGCATACGCCAAAACATCTTTAACCTCTTTTCGGTCATAGAACTTAAACCCGCCGTACACCTTATGCGATATTCCGTACTGCAAGAACCGTTCTTCGAATTGTCGCGTCAAAGCATTTAGCCTGAACAGCACGGCGCAGTCACGGTAATTATACTCTCCCTCGTGAATAAGCTCGTATATGGTGCGCACAACGTAGTCGGCTTCGAATCCGTCGGTCGCCGCACCGAAGCAAACGACCTTTTCTCCGTCGCCGCGCTCGGTATAAAGTTTTTTATCAAGTCGCTGCGTATTGCATTTAATAATGCGGTTTGCGATTTTAAGAATGTTAGCGGTCGAACGATAATTCTGTTCGAGCTTATAAACCTTGCAGCTGAAATCTTTTTGAAAATCGAATATGTTTGATATGGACGCGCCGCGCCAAGTGTAAATACACTGATCTTCGTCGCCCACCGCAAAAATATTGCCATGCTTACCCGCCAAAATCTTTGCGATTTCGTACTGAACTATATTTGTATCTTGGAACTCGTCGATATGTATATACTTGAATTTTTCCTGATAAAAGCTGCGCGCTTCCTCGCACGTTTTTAGCAAGTGCAGCGTATAGTTAAGCAAATCATCGTAATCGAGCGCGTTGTTGCGTTTCAGTTCTTTTTGATAGAGCGAATAAACGTCGGCTATATCCTCTGCGTCTTGCTTATACTTGTAGACTCCGCAATATTCGTCGGGCGACAAACCCTTGTTTTTGGCATTGGATATTTCCGCCGCCACACGTTTAACCATTTCCTCGTTAAGCTCTTTATCCTTGCAAATACGCTTGATAACCGCTTTTGTTTCGGTCTCGCCGTAAATGGTAAAGTCCTTAGAAAATCCAATCCAATCGATAAACCTACGAAGAATACGTACGCACGCGGCATGGAAAGTAAATATCCAAACGCCGTCTACGTTGCCGAGCATACCCTCCAACCGCGTACGCATTTCATTAGCAGCTTTGTTGGTAAAGGTAATGGCGAGAACGTTATACGACGGCACGTGAAGATCTTGAATAAGGTGCGCTATCCTGTGCGTAAGCATTCGCGTTTTGCCGCTGCCTGCGCCGGCGGTAACGAGCACTGCGCCGTTGGTATCGAGTACCGCCATCTTTTGTATTTCGTTTAGTTCGTCGAGATTATACATATTTCCTCTTATGCGCGGGCAGAAAGTTTACGCGCCCGTATGTTCGTTATAATACCGCGCTTTCAGTTCGCGGAATTTTTCGGACAGCTCCAATATATACCGCTGTTTACCTCCGGCATCGAGTCCTTCGTACACTTCGCGGTCGATAAGCTGACCTATAGGGTTGGTCGCGACCTCGTCGCTGTCTAAAATGTCGCACACCTTGCGGTACATTTTTTCGTCGAGAACTGACAGACGCGTATCGTTAGGCGCGTATCTCGCGCGATCCTCGGCGTACACAGCCTTTGTCGCGGCGACGTCGCTTTGCTGTAACCGATCGCTTTTTACTGCTTCCCAATACCCCATTTTAAGCCTTTGCTTAGCCAACCAACAACGTTTTTTAAGTTCTCCCGCTTTACGTGCCATAGCGTATACCTCCGTTACCAGTTCAGTATACCATATCAATAAAGCGTTGGCATGAATGCGCCTAAATTCGACCTATTAAGACCAAACTCGTCCGTTTACGCAAAACGATAGATGAATATTTATCAAACTCTCTCCGCAACAGCGCACAATAGCCACTTGATCTCGGCAAAACTCAAACACAAATCGGTAATAGATTGACCTAATCGCTTATTTTATCTACGATTATTCAACCGATATTATCGGTTTTATCCTCTCAATCATAAGTAATCGAAATTATTTTTTGCCGTCGAGCGCCGAGCGCAGTTCCTCGCGGTTGGTGCGAACGACGGCGAGCGTCGAGCAAAGGAAGTTTTCCGTCTCCTTAAAGAGATTATCGAGGTGCGCCTTAGTGCGAAGAATAAGATTGTCGCATTGTGCGTACGCGTTTTCTATGATCTGCTTGGAAGCTATCTGCGCGTTCTTGACGATCTCCGTTTCGGACACGAGCGTATTCGCCTTTTCCTCGGCTGCGCGAATTGTATTCTTTGCCACCACGTCGGCGTTGGATAAGATCTCTTTACGCTTTTGCTTAACGTAATCGGCTTCGTCGAGCGAAGCGGGCAACGCCTTAGACAGTTTGTCGCAAAGGTCCAAGCATAAATCGACGTCCGGCTTTTTGGAGAAAAAACCGTGACCGTTATCGAGCTCGTCACGGAGCTGAGCCAAAATTTCGAGTGCGTCTACCTGTTCTTTCATAAAGTCTCCTTTATCGAATACGTCGATTTGATCAATTTAACTGCTTTGGTCGATACGTACCCGTTTATATCACAATCAAGCCCTACCATCTCGCGAACTACCGAGGACGATATATGCTTGTATTCGGGTTTGGTTATAAAACAAACCGTATCAACGCCGCCGAGCAAGTCGTATACGCGCGAATGGTCGCTCTCGTACTCGAAATCTACCGAGTTGCGTATGCCGCGAACTATCACGCTCTTACCCTGCGTTTTAGCGAAATCGGTAAGCAGCCCGTCGAACGGCATAACGATAACGTTATCCAACGCGCTCACCGATAATTTAGCTATCGCTACGCGCTTGTCGATATCCGCCGTGACCTTGTCCGTAACGTTTGCAACAGCGATCACCACTTCGTCAAACGCTTTCGCCGCACGTGCCGCAACGTCCAAATGCCCGAGCGTAAACGGATCAAACGCTCCCGCAAATATCGCCTTCATTATCACCTCGCACAATGTCGAACGCCGAAGCGCCGAACGACCTACTGTCTATTATACACGTTTTATCGACTTTAAGCAAGCTATTTTCGATCGCACGTTCGATAACCGCAACGCCGTTTTCGCCGAGCATTCCGTACTTAACAAGAAGCTTTAGCGCTTGCTCGCCGAACCCGCTCTTATACGGCGGATCGCAAAACACTATATCGAATCGCTCGTTTTTGAGCAATCTCAAACTTTTGCGAAAATCGCCGCGAACGAGCCGCATTTTGAGCCGAAGCTTGTCCAGATTAGCAGCTGCGTTATCGGTATTCATATCGACAAATACGCAATCCTTCGCTCCGCGCGACAGTGCTTCTATACCGAGCGAGCCGCTGCCGCAAAACACGTCCAAGCACCTAACGCCCTCTTTAAGAATACCCTTTGCTTGAAGCACGGAAAAAAGACTGCCTTTAACCAAGTCGGTCGTAGGTCGCACTTCGCCGCGCGGCGATATAAGCTTAGTTCCTTTGTACAGTCCGGCAATTACACGCATACTAAAAGTATATCACCTTTTGTTCGGTAACGCAACAATCGAGGGGTATATCGTGCGCCTGCTCTGAAAAATTTGCGTGCTGGCTCTCGAACGCCAAACCGACCTTCCGTGCCGAAAAATCGCAAAAGAATTTGTCGTAGCACCCCTTACCGTATCCTATGCGGTAGCCGCCGTCGTTAAAACCGACGAGCGGAGTTATACAATAATCGAGAAAAATACCCTTAATTTTACACGAAGCAAAATAACAGTCGCTCGGCATATTTCCGTACTTATCGGGTTTATCAAACCTTTTTACGCGCCGCGGCAGAATTTTTCCATTCACTGTATACGGCGCAAATAAAACAATATCGCCTCGCTTTAACAGCTCGTCGTTGAGGTAGACGGTATCGACCTCAGAGTCGATGGAAATATAGGTCATAACGTTTCCGCGCACAAGCGTCAATGCCCGCCGTGCGATCTCTGTCGACTTTAAAAGCTTGTCCGTTATTTCGGCGCGGATACGAAGAAGCTCGCTTCGCACCGCCGCTTTATCGCTATATGTAAAATCTTTCGTTCCGTCCATTAAAGCCCGTCAACACCTCATAAACTATCGTTCCGTAACACTTGGCAAGATACTCCGCATCGTCCTTATCGGCTATAAGGTAGGCATACTCGCCCACGCGGCAAAGCGTATTCGTTACGTCTATCATAGTCAGATCCATGCACGGCTGACCGATAACCGGACACTTAATGCCGCGCACCTTTAAGTATAACTGCTTATCGCACCGCCTAAGCCCGTCGGCATATCCGCACCTGACGGTCGCGACCGTAGTGTCGCGGTCTAGAACGTAATCACCGTACCCAACGTGCTCGCCTTTACTCACGCGCGAAACGCTCACAATCTTGGCGCGAACCTTCATTACCTGTTCCATGCCCTTGCCGTAGCCGTACATGGCTATCCCGCCGCGCGTCATATCGAACATATCGAATCCCGGTAGATCTAGCGCACACGACGAATACAAATGCCGATTTTTTCTCAGAATCGGCTCGACGGTGAGCCGCTCGAATTCCGACGCTTGCAAGGTCGCGGACGATATGCCGCCGTACAAGTGCGAGTATACCGACCACGGCATAATATCACGGCTTTTGCACTCCGCGACTATTTCGTTTAGCCTGTATTCGTCGGCGCCGAGCCTGTTCATGCCCGTGTTGATCGCGACCGAAAAACGCTTGTATCCCGCGCCGAGAATAGCGGTGAGCTGCTGCACGTCGCACACCGTAGGCACGATTTGCGGCTCGTAAACGCGCGTAAACGGCGCAATATCGCCGCCGAGCACCAATACGGGCTTATCGGTAAGCGCCAAAAGCGTAACCGCTTCGTCCGCCGTAGCGACCATAAAACAATCGACGAGCGGCTCTATATACTTGCACACCGCCACGCCGTGACCGTACGCGTCCGCCTTAACGACCGCGCAAAACGCGTTGCGGGTCGCGGCGCGAAACTTCCTGATATTATGCCGCATACGCGACAAGCTGACTACCGTTTGCATAACATAATTTATGTATGCGGTTCAAACGGTATTCGTCACTCCCGCCCGTCTTTTTATTTAATATCTCTGATCGTAGAAACCAGTCTGGCTTTAAGATATTTATAGTCCTTTTCGCTAAAACCTTTCTTGCCGTTTCCAAAAGCCTCGTCATCGTTCAAAACCATTGGTCCGTCCTTCGAGCAGTACGAAACGATAACCGTTATGCCGTCGTTTTTAACGCGGACAATGCCGTCGCCGCAATAAAATGTTTCGTTGACGGTTTGGGACTTGATAACGAGCTTACCCTCTTTAACGACGGTAATTCGCGGCAGCGCGCCGCGCATAAAGCCGACGCTCCCGTCTGTGGTATTGAACGATAAATATTCTATCTCGCCGTTATAAAAGTCACTTTTTGGCGTGACGATTTTAAGATCGAACGTGCTCAATCGTTAGCCTTTTCCTTTACTTCGTCGAGATCGCCGACCATATAGAACGCCGACTCGGGATATTTATCAGCTTCGCCTTTGAGTATCGCGTCGAAACATTCGAGCGTAGTTTTGAGCGGCACGAACCGTCCGTCCATTCCCGTATAATTCTTTGCGACGAACAACGGCTGCGAGAAAAAGCGTTGAAGCTTGCGCGCACGATATACGATTGCCTTATCCTCCTCGCTCAGCTCGTCCATGCCGAGTATGGAAATAATATCGCTCAAATCCTCGTAGCGCTGCAAGGTCGCCTGCACGCCGCGCGCCACGTCGTAATGCTTAGCGCCGACGATCGTTTTTTCGAGCATACGGCTCGTAGACTGCAAAGGATCGACCGCGGGATAAATGCCCTGCTCGACTATCTTGCGGCTGAGCACCGTCGTCGCATCCAAATGCGTAAATATAGCGGCGGGCGCGGGATCGGTCAAATCGTCAGCGGGCACGTACACCGCCTGAATGGAAGTAATAGAGCCGTTCTTGGTCGTTGCGATACGTTCTTCGAGCGCGCCCAGCTCGGTTGCGAGCGTCGGCTGATAGCCAACCGCCGACGGAAGCCTGCCGAGCAGCGCGGACACCTCGGATCCCGCCTGAATGTAGCGGTAAATGTTATCTATAAACAAAAGAACGTCTTTATTCATTTCGTCGCGGAAATACTCGGCGACGGCGAGCCCCGTCATGGCGGTGCGCATACGCGAGCCGGGCGGCTCGTTCATTTGCCCGAAAACAAGCGCCGTTTTATCGAGAACTCCGCTCTCGGTCATGTCGCAAATCATTTCGTAACCCTCGCGGCTGCGTTCGCCCACGCCCGTAAAAATCGAATATCCGCCGTGCTTGGTCGCAACGTTGTGGATAAGCTCCATAATGAGCACGGTCTTTCCTACGCCCGCACCGCCGAACAAACCGATTTTGCCGCCGCGCTGGTACGGCGCGATAAGATCTATTACCTTAATACCCGTTTCTATGACCTGTGCGCCCGATTTCTGTTCGTAAAACTCGGGGGCTTTTCTGTGAATGGAGCGGTGCGTCTCTGACTTGATCTCGCCCTTGCCGTCGATCGGGTCGCCGAGAACGTTCATAACGCGACCCAAAACGCTCGTGCCGACGGGCACCGAAATAGGATGCCCCGTCCCATACGCCTTCATGCCGCGAGCGATACCCTCTGTCGGTTCGAGCGCGATACACCGAGCCGTGGACGGCGGGATATGGCTCATAACTTCGAGCACGATAAACCCGTCGGCGGCGGATGTATTGACCGAGCTCGACGCTATCATGTCGTGTGTGTCTACGACGATTTTTTCATAGATTTTAGGGAGCTTCACGTTGAACTTAACGTCCACGACGGGACCGAGAACGACGGATACTATTCCCATATTGTAGTCTTTTCTCATTGACCGTTTCCTTGTTTGCCGAGCGCAGAAGTCGCGCCTATGATCTCGACTATTTGCTCGGTTATAGCCGATTGCCGCGCCTGGTTGTACTCCAACGATAACGCAGATATTACCTTATCCGCACTGTCGGTCGCGGTAGACATAGCCGACTGCCGCGCGCTGTGCTCGGCGATATTCATTTCGCATAGCGCGTCATATATCTTCCCCGCAACGTACAACGGTAAAAGCGTTTGAAATACAGCATCGACCGACGGCTCGAAACAATCTACTTCCACATCTTCACGCGATGTGCTCTCTAACGGCAAGATATCGAGCTCGATCGGCTGTTGCGCGCCCGATACAGATTTTGCGAATACGATACTGACCGAGTTAATATCATTGCCGTATCTTTCGAGTATATTGCTTGCCATCTTCCGCGCCACGCCGTACGACGCCGAATAAGAATGTATAAAGCTTAGATCGGTATTGGGTCGAGACCTGTAATGCTCGTCGCCGAATGAACCGACAGGCATTACTATATCGTCGCTAGAAATAACGCTGTCGGCAAATTTGAGTATATCGTCGTCGAAGCTTCCGCACAGTCCGCGGTCCGACGTGATCACTATAACGAGCTTATTCCCGTTCGGTTTTACGCTCAAACTCCTTGCCGCAGGGCTGCCGATAAGCATAGACATTACTTCGTCCAATTCGGCGAAATAGGCTTGGGCGTTTGCGTACAGCTCGGTCGCCTTATGAAGCTTGGATACCGAAACCGTTTGCATTGCGCCTGTTATCTTTTTGGTTTGCTTGACGGACGCTATTTTTCGTTTTATCTCAGAAAGATTGCTCATTTCTCTCCGTCGCTCAAAAAGAACAGTTCAAACTCGCGAACGGCGTCCTCGATCGCTATACACATATCCATGGAAAGCTCTTTACCCGCTTGAAGCTCTTTTACTATCTCGAAATAGTTCATTTCAAAGAACTTTACAAACCGATCCTTAAACTCGCCTATGCGGTTTACGGGTATATCGTTTAACAATTCTTTGGTAGTCACATAGAGAAGCACGATTTGATTCTCCACGCTCATGGGAGAATGTACGTCTTGCTTGATTATCTCGGTCGTGCGCTTGCCCTGTTCGAGCATTGCCGTAGTCGATTGGTCGAGGTCCGCGCCGAACCGCGCAAACACAGCGAGCTCGCGGTATTGCGAAAGATCGAGCCTTAATTTTCCCGACACCTTTCGCATAGCCTTGGTCTGCGCACTGCCGCCCACGCGCGACACCGAAAGTCCTACGTTTATGGCAGGACGGACGTCCGCGTTAAAGAGATCGCTTTCAAGGTAAATTTGACCGTCGGTTATGGATATGATATTTGTAGGGATATACGCCGATATGTCGCCCGCCTGCGTTTCGACTATGGGGAGCGCCGTGATCGATCCCCCGCCGAGCTCGCCGCTAAGCTTAGCCGCGCGCTCCAACAACCGCGAATGCAGATAGAAAATATCCCCGGGGTAAGCTTCCCGTCCCGGCGGGCGTTTAAGAAGCAGGCTCATGGCGCGGTACGCCACTGCGTGCTTGGACAGATCGTCGTAAACGATAAGAACGTCGCGCCCCGCATACATAAATTCTTCCGCAATGGCGCAACCTGCGTACGGCGCAATATACTGTAACGGCGGGCTGTCGCGTGCAGTCGCGCTGACGATAACGGTATAGTCCATTGCGCCGTGTTCGTTGAGCGTGTTTACTATGCTCGACACGGTAGACGATTTTTGCCCGATAGCAACGTAAACGCAAATTACGTTCTTGCCTTTTTGGTTAAGAATGGTATCGACAGCGATCGAGGTTTTACCCGTTTGCCTATCGCCTATAATGAGCTCGCGCTGACCCTTGCCTATCGGTATCATGGAATCAATCGCGAGTATGCCCGTTTGCATAGGCGTATTCACCTTGTCGCGATCCTTGATAGCCGGCGCGGGACTTTCTATGGGACGAAACTTTTCGGTCGTAATATCGCCCGCACCGTCGATCGGTTTGCCGAGCGGATTAACTACGCGCCCGAGCAATTGCTCGCCGACAGGCACCGAAACTATCATGCCCGTAGACTTTACGAGCATACGCGCGCTTACCTTGTCCTCGTCGTCGAGCACGATCGCGCCCACGTTGCCGTCCGTAAGGCTCAAAACGATAGCCTGAACGCCGTTCTCGACTTCGAGCATTTCGCCGTACTCGGCGGAAGCAAGCCCGCTGCACATGATAACGCCGTCGCCGCAAAACTCGATACTGCCTGCGGGACGAACGTCAAACGTTTTTTTGAAATCGCCGACCGTGCGCGCTAAAAGCTTATCGGTCGACTTGATTATATCGGACGCGACGTCCTCATCGTCGGCGCGCTTTTGTCCTCGCCTGCGCTTAGGGGGCGCTGCGGCTTCCTCTGCGTGAAGCTGCGAGTTAAGAGTGCCGAGCTGCGAGCGCATAGTGCCGTCATAATAGTCTTCGCCGTCTACGACGAGCAAACCGCCCAAAATATCCCTGTCTATTTTATAGACAAACTCGACCTTTTCGGGCTTGTGCTTAGCCGAAAAAACCTTTTCTATCTTTTTGATTTGCGAAGGGTTAAGCTCGACAGCCGAGGTTACCTCAATAACGCGAGCCATCAGTTATCCTCCCAATCAGACAAAACCTGCTCGATAAGATCGGCGTTGTCCTTCTCGGTTATCTCGCGCTCCAAAAGCTTTTCCGCGACCTGAACTGCAAGAGTATTCACGCTCTCACGGTACTCGCCCTTTAATTGCGCCGACTGCATAGCCGCTTCCTTCTTTGCGCCGTCTACGATAGCGTTAGCCTTTTGTTGTGCCTCGTCGATAATGGCGTCCGCCTTTTCCTGCGCGGCAAGCGCGACCTCGGCAGCTGCCCTGGCGCTCTCCGCCTTTGCGTCGGCGGTGATCTTTTCGTACTCGGCTTTGACCGATTCGGTCTCGGCTTTCAGCTTTTCGTTCTCTTGATAAACGTCGTCAAGGCTTTTTCGCTTTGCCCTGAGCATTTTCCTGACGGGAATATATACCAATCCGACTAACGCCCCTATCAACAAAATAAAGTTGACGAGGTAAAAGAGCATCGACTTCCAGTCGAGCCCGAATACTTCGAGAAGATTAGCGCTTAAAAAAGTCGTCATAACTGATAAACCGATTACATAACTATCAGCATGATAGCAATAAGCAAACCGTATAACGCCGTAGTTTCGCAGAACGCAAGACCGATTATGAGCGACGAACGGATCTGCTTAGCCGCCTCGGGCTGGCGCGCCATGCTCTCCACGGCTTTCCAGGTGGAAATACCCATGCCGATAGCCGCGCCTACGCACGCGATAGACGCCAAGCCTGCGGCAAGCGCCGTCATGCCCTCTGCGCCCAAAAACGTTAATACGGGCAAGATCGTTGTGATAAAAGATTGCATAATTACCTCCCAGCTATTCGATAGCTTCGTTTACGAAATTCATTGACAGGAACATGAATATAAATGACTGAATTAAAGCATGGAACAGCGTAAATACCGGTTCGAGAATAACGGGCAGAATATTTCTGAGCGCCGTTTGATACACGAGATCCATAATCAAATATCCCGAATACACACTGCCGAATAACCTTAACGCCATTGAAAACGGAACGATACAATCGGTGATCAACGGAATAACCGCGGCGTAATGCAACAGTCGCCTGCTCTTGTTTTTGATAAACCCGAATATCAATACCGTAAAGAACGTGATAAGACCGAGTACGAGATTACAGTTAAGATCCGACATCGGCGACCGCAAACCCAAAAGCTCTATCAGTATTCCAAACATGATAAACGCCGAACAGCCGAAATAAAGCGAACCCACGGGGTACGAATATTTCTCGGTCATTTCTTCGGCGTTGCCGTCGAAAATTCCAACTACCCATTCAAAGAACATTCTAAACGCCGAAATATGCTTAAAATCCTTATTCCAGCGCGGAATAAAGAATATACGCACGACTGCCGCAAAGACGATCAGCGCGACCGTTACAATGCAGGTCGACAGCATTGTTTCGGTTATATTGAAGTCGCCTACGGTAGCTACTACGCGCGGCGCAATGGCGGGAAGTTCGAATTCCATCAATTTTATTATATCACCGTAGCATAAAAAAAGCAACTGTTTTGTAATAAACAGCTACCTTATCCAAGTTTTACTCGATTATTAATAATTCAAATAACTATCGAAGGCGTTTACAATGTGATTGACCGTTTTATCGTTAAGATACACTTCCACTATGTCGTAGCGGATAGGCACGCCGAATAATCGAAACTGCTTAACGTACTGCGAAGTGACCTGCGAAATCTTTTTGACCTTTTCGTGCCCTACCGCTTCGGCAGGAGTGCCGTATTCGAGCGACAGCCGCGACTTGACCTCGACGGCAATTAACGTATGCTCGTCGGTAATGAAAATATCCACCTCGCCTATATCGGTGGTGTAATTGCGGTCGAGCACCCTGTATCCGTGCGTTTCGAGATACTTGACGGCGAGGTCCTCGCCCGCCTTCCCTCGCGCGTTTATTCGTTTTTTACGCTGTCTGCCGAACATTATTAATCGTCGTTTAACCTACGTTTACGAAATTTTTAATAAAAGTCAAGCGGTGCTCGGGGCACGCGCCCGTATTTTTTAACGCCGCTATGTGCTCCGCCGTGCCGTACCCTTTATTGCTAGAAAAGCCGTACTGCGGATATTTAATATCGAGCTCGCGCATAAGCCTATCACGCGTTACCTTGGCAATGATCGAAGCGGCGGCAACGGAATAGCTCTTGGCGTCCGCCTTAACGATAGGCTCGTACTTGACCGCAATATCGAGGTTTTTTACCGCGTCGATAAGCGCAAGATCGGGCGGTGTTTTCAGTCCCTCGATAGCGCGCTTCATGCCGAGCTTTGTAGCTTCGAGGATATTGATCTCGTCGATAGTCTGTCTATCGATAAGCACTACGCAGTAATCGGCAACCGCCGTGATTTTTTCGAACAGTTCTTCGCGTTTCTTCTCGCTTAGCCTTTTACTGTCGTCAATGCCGAGAATGGGCGTATCGAGCGGCATGACGCACGCGCAAACGGACACAGGTCCCGCAAGCGGACCGCGCCCCGCCTCGTCCACGCCCGCGAGCCTTAACGCACCGAACGCTTTATCGAACTCTATAAGCCGCGATACTTTTTCGAGCGGCGTAAGCCTTATCTTTTTTTCAGTCATTAGCCCGCTCCAACGCTATTTTCCCGAGCCTGCCTTTTCGGTAGTCGTCCAAAAGCGCGACTGCCGCGCGGTCTACGTCGAACTCACCGCCGCGCGCCTTGAACCCGCGCGCTTTCGCTACCGTTTCGAGCCCGCCGTCCGCTTCCACGACAGAGCCGTAACGCTTGCTCAAAATACTCTCATCGATCGCGTTCAGCCGCGAAATAAGCGCAATCGCAAGCTCTGTCGGGTCTAGAACTTCGTCCTTAATGCTTCCTATGATAGCAAGGTTTTCGCCCACGCGCCTATCGGTGATCTTAGGATACAAAGTACCCGGCGTATCGAGAATATCAAGCGAATTATCAACACGCGTCCACTGCGCCGTACGCGTAACGCCCGCGCGATTGCCCGTCACGAGCCGCGCCTTGCCGCACAGACTGTTTATTACGGTCGACTTGCCTGTATTGGGCACGCCGAGAACCACGGCGCGAACGTGCTCGTTAAGCCCGCGCGAACGCTGGCGTTCGAGAGTTTTTACGCACGCTTTTTTTATGGCGAACAGCACTTTTTTTCGGCAAGTGCTGCTCGTGCCTTCTATCGGCAATGCGATATTGCCGTTACCTTCCAGCTTGCTTACCCACTCGTCAACGACCGACTGTTCGACGGTGTCCGTCTTATTTAATAAGTAGACAATGGGTACGGTTATCATCTTATCGAAATTAGGGTTAAAGCACGACCGAACCGCGCGGCTGTCGAGCACGTACACCGCGCAATCGGCGGCGGATAGACTCGCCTCGATCTCGCGCGTTGATTTAGCCATGTGCCCGGGAAACCAGTTAATTTCCACCGTTCACCCCCTCGCCAGATCTTTTCAAAAGATCGGGTCTGCGCGCCGCCGTAATCTTTTCGCTTTCGACCTTGCGAAACTTAGCTATTTCCTTATGGTTGCCATTAAGCAAAACTTCGGGAACTTTAAGCCCCATGAACTCGAGCGGGCGCGTGTAGTGCGGATATTCGAGCATACCGTCCGAAAAGCTCTCGTCGGCATACGACTCGCTACTTCCCAGCACGCCGTCCACAAACCGCATCGCGCTGTCTATAACGACCATCGCCGCAAGCTCGCCTCCCGACAACACGTAATCGCCGATCGAGATCTCGCGGTCGATACAAAGATCGATTATACGCTGATCGATCCCCTCGTAATGACCGCACAGCAAAAGCAAATCGTTATGCGTCGCAAGCTCGCGGCTGACCTTATCGCTGAGCGTTTGACCTTTGGGTGACATATAGATTCGCAAATACTCGTGATCGGGGTCGACCGCTTGAATGCAGTCGTAAATAGGCTGCGGAGTCATTACCATGCCCGCACCGCCGCCGTACGGCGTGTCGTCGCACTTGCCGTGCTTCTCGGCGGAATAGGCTCGAATATCCACGGCTTTAAAATCGATAATACCCTTCTTTATAGCCCGACCCATTATGCTGTCGTTAAGGCAAGCGAACATATCGGGAAAAAGCGTAAGCACTCTAATCCTCATCGTACACCGCCACTTCGCTCAGCCTGTCGCCATCAACTTCGAGTTCATGCGTTTGCTCGTTAAACGCCGCGTTAAGCGCTTTTACGAACGCAAAAGTCATTTCGCCGCCGTTTTCGAGCGCTACCGTGAACACGTCCGCCGCACCGAACGACTGAATATTTTTAACTACACCGATAAGCGTTTTTTGCTCGCCCTTTACCGCGACGAGCTTCGCACTCAGTAGATCGGCAATAAAGAACTCGCCGTCATCGAGCGGAACGGCAACCGCGCGCTCGATTTTAACGAACTCGCCGCGAAGCTTCTCGGCAGCGTTACGATCATCCACGCCGACAAGCTTTATAAACACGTCCGCGCCGGAAACGCGCACCGATTGGATACGCATGGGCGTATTGCCGACGAACACGCTTTTAAGCACGCTAAAGCGCGACGGGTCGTCGGTCATTGCTCTGACCTTAACCTCGCCGCGCACGCCTTGCGGTTTACTTATTTGTCCTACGGTAATCAATCTTCGTCGATCTCGACAGAATAGTTCTTGCCGAGCTTACCCGACGCGGCTTTAACAACCGAGCGGATTGATTTGATTATCCTGCCCTGCTTGCCGATAATCTTGCCGATATCGTCCTTTGCTACCTTGACTACGACCACGTCGCCGTCCTCGGTAACCGATACCTGCTCCTTATCGTCAACAAGCGCAGTAACGATGTATTTTACTAATTCGGTCATGTTAATTATTCAGCCTTTTTCTTCTTCTCTACCTTGGTTTTCTGGGTAGACTTGCCCTTTTCGAGCGCGCCCGCCTTAACGAGCAATGCGCGAACGGTATCGGTAGGCTGAGCGCCGTTCTTGATCCACTGCTTGGACTTTTCTACGTCGACTTTAAGCCCGTCTTCGAGGTGCGGATCGTACGTGCCGAGCACTTCGATAAACCTGCCGTCACGCGGCGAACGCGCGTCGGCAACGATTATACGGTAGAAGGGGGATTTGTGATCGCCCAAGCGTGTAAGTCTGATTTTAACCATGATATGTTTTCTCCTTAAAATAGGTTTTTATTGTTATCTAAAACGCCTTTTCTGACGAATTATTTTTTGTTGCATTTGCGGCATCTTGCCCGAGCTCGCCATCTTCATCATCTCTTTGGTTTGGTCGTACTGTTTAAGAAGCGCGTTTACTTCCTGAACGCTCGTTCCGCTGCCCGCGGCAATGCGTTTACGCCGCGACGACTTGATAACTTCGGGATGGGTGCGCTCGTACGGCGTCATGGAGAGGATGATCGATTTATACTTGTTAATGCGCTCGTCTATCTGCTTGGAATCGACGTTGGCTTTGTTCATGCCGGGGATCATTGCGACTACTTCGTTTATATCGCCCATCTTGGCAAGCGACTTGAACTGCGTGAGGAAGTCTTCGAGCGTAAACTTGTTCTCGCGCATACGCTTTTCCATCTTTTTGAGCTCTTCCTCGGTAACGGCCTCTTGCGCCTTTTCGATAAGCGTGAGCACGTCGCCCATGCCAAGTATACGCGACGCCATACGGTCGGGATAGAACGGCTCGATGTCGGTCGGCTTTTCGCCCGTGCCGCAGAACTTGATCGGCTTGCCCGTTACCGAACGAATAGACAGCGCCGCACCGCCGCGAGTATCGCCGTCGAGCTTTGTAAGAATTACGCCCGTAATATCGAGTTCTTCGTTAAAGGTCTTGGCAACGTTTACGGCGTCCTGACCTGTCATTGCGTCGACCGTGAGCAAAATTTCGGTCGGGTTGGTCTTAGCCTTGATATCTTTAAGCTCGTTCATGAGCTGTTCGTTGATATGAAGCCGACCCGCCGTATCGATAATTACGGTATCGTAACCGAGCTTTATCGCCTGCTCCACGGCGTTTGCCGCGATCTTTACGGGATTGCCCGTGCCTTGCTCAAACACCGGGACGTTGACTTTTTTACCTACTACTTGAAGCTGATTGATAGCCGCGGGACGGTACACGTCGCACGCCGCGAACATGGGCTTTTTGCCCTGCTTTTGAAGATACGTGCCGAGCTTGCCACAGAACGTGGTTTTGCCCGCGCCTTGAAGTCCGCACATCATAATTACGGTGGGCGGCTTGGGCGCAACTTCGAGCTTGGAATTGGTAGAACCCATAAGCTCGATAAGCTCGTCGTTGACTATTTTAACGACCTGCTGTCCGGGCGTGAGCGATTTTAACACCTGCTCGCCGACAGCCTTTTCGGACACGCGAGAAACGAAATCTTTAACTACGGCATAGTTGACGTCGGCTTCGAGCAACGCAATACGAATCTCGCGCATTGCCTGCTTGATATCACCCTCGGTCAGCTTGCCGCGAGCGGTAATCTTTGAAAATACGTTGCCGAGCTTTTCGGCAAGCGATGAAAATAAACCCATCAGTACCGCCACTCCTTTAAGTCTGTAATTACGCTATCGAGCGCCGTCTTTGCTTGTCCGTCGGGAATACCGTCCGCTACGGTCTGCAATCTGGAAATAACCTTATCCGTCTTTTGCACTATACCGATAGCTTGCTCGTATTCGCGAAGCTTTTTTTCGGCTTGCTGTAATCTACTCAACACTGCCTGCCGCGTAACGCCGCATTCCTCGCCTATCTCGGCAAGCGACAAATCGTAATCGTAATACTCGCGTACCGTGCGCAGCATATTGTCGGTCAGTAGCGCGCCGTAAGCGTCGCACAGCCTACTTATTTCCAAGTCCTTAGCCATAGAAACAAATAACGGTGTAAAATAAATTTACTTTACACCGTTAGTATAGCACAAAGATTTTATTTTTGCAACTGTTTTAACAAAAAAAATCTCTGACTGCAAAAAAACAGTCAAAGATTTTTTATTCCCCTTTCATTGTGCAATCCGTCAGATCGTCGGAGTATCCGTCGGCAAGCAACGAAGCTTTAAGACGCTTATCGATTTTGAATACCTTTCTCCATAATACTCCAAGCAGTGATAATATCAAAGTCGGCGCAAACAAACCGCCGAAGTACGCTATTGCCACATATGTAGCAACGTTGTACAATTGATCCATTTCCAAGACAGCGGCAAGAATAAGACAAATGACTATTGCCGGTATTATAAACGAGCAAAAAAGTCTTCTGAAAAACGATATAATATTGCAAAGCACTTCGGTAAGCTTAAATAAAAAATTACCTGTAAACGGGCTTTTTCTGCGAAACTCTAACCAATCTACGTATTTGTGCTTTAATTCAACCTTTCCACTACTATTTGCATCAATATATGGGTTATCTTCCGTTTCCGTACCGTAATACACCCAACCAAACGCTTTCTTCTGCAACCTTAATAACCACTTGTCCCCAAACACACCCCTGATATTTACAGACTCTATTCTATGCAACGCCACAATACCACCTTATCCAACGCCGTTATATTTAATACGGACCGCATTATCGACGTAGAATTATGTCGACAATTGTTAAATATTGTCGATCTAAATATAGTATAGGTGAGTTTTCTTCATATGTCAAGCGTTTTGATGAGATTTCTTCACTTTTTATGTGTTTTAGTGAGTTTTCTCATATAATATTAATATGATTATCGGGCAAAGAATAAAAGAAATGAGAACTGAGCGCAATATCAGCCAAAAAAAACTTGCCGACGCTGTGGGAGTCGACAAACGCGCAATCATTTTTTGGGAACAAGAGGTAAACGAGCCAAAGGCAACATATATACGTAATCTTGCGGAGTTTTTTGGATGTTCGGCTGATTATTTACTTGGACTTAAAGACGAATAAAAACCACCGACCGAACAGTTTTAATCTACTCGATCGGTTTTTTAATGCAAAAAAGTACGGTTTTTACACCGTACTGTTTTAAACTTAAAGTTTTCTTTGCTTCTTTCTTGTTCACAAGAAAGAAGGGAAAATAACTTACTTATTCGTCGCCCATTATACCGCTGACGAAATCCTCGGCGTCGAAGTCCTCGAGATCGTCGATACCCTCGCCCACGCCTACGTACACGACGGGCACGCCGAGTTCGCCCGCTATGGCAAGCACCACGCCGCCCTTAGCCGTGCCGTCAAGCTTAGTAAGAATAATACCGTCAATATCGATAGCCTCGTTGAAAATATCGACCTGAGAAATAGCGTTCTGTCCCGTGGTAGCGTCGAGCACGATATAATTAAGCACGGTCGCGTCGGGCAATTCCCTACCGACAACGCGTGAAATCTTTTTCAGCTCCTCCATGAGGTTCTTTTTGTTATGAAGCCGCCCTGCGGTATCTATAAGCAGTACGTCGCCGTTCTTGCTCTTAACGCTCTGCGCAGCGTCGTAAACGACGGCGGCGGGGTCTGCGCCTTCCGAATGCTTGATAATACGCACGCCCGCACGGTCCGCCCATACGGAGAGCTGGTCGGCGGCAGCGGCGCGGAATGTATCTGCGGCGGCAATCGTGACCGACTTGCCCTGCGATTTGAACTTTTTGGCGAGCTTGCCGATAGCCGTGGTCTTACCCACGCCGTTCACGCCAGAAAGCATGATAACGAGCGGATACTCGTAGTCGGGCTTTTCGTTTTCTTCGAGCAGCTCGACGAGGATATTCTTTAAAATATCGCGCACCGTCGCCGTATCGCGCACGTGCTTGGCGTCGATCTCGTCCTTTAACCTTTCCATTATCGTATCGGTCGTTTCCGCGCCGATATCGGACGTAATAAGCGTGTCTTCGAGCTCGTCGTAGAACTCGTCGGTAAGCACGCCGCCCGTAAAAAGCTTATTGAGCTTGTACGCAATAGCTTCCTTAGTGCGTTTAAGCCCTTCTTTTATCTTAGAAAAAAATCCCATAGGTAGTACCTTTATCTAAACGGTTTAGCCCTCGGCGGGTACGGTTTCGGCGTTCTTGATAGCGTCGGCGAGCCGTACCGAAACGATAGACGAAACGCCCTTTTCTTCCATAGTAACACCGTACAGACAGTCGGCTTGTTCCATAGTCGGCTTTCTGTGCGTGATGGCAATAAGCTGGGTATCGCTCGAAAACTTTTTGAGCGCCGCCGCAACCCTGCCTACGTTGGCGTCGTCGAGCGCTGCCTCTATCTCGTCGAGCAAGCAGAACGGCATGGGGCGAAGCTTCATGATAGCGAGCAGTATCGCAATCGCCGTGAGCGTTTTTTCGCCGCCCGACAAAAGCGTTATCGATTGTAAAACCTTGCTCGGCGGCTGCGCTTTAATTTCCACACCGCGAAGAAGCGGATCCTCGTTCTCGGTAAGTTCGAGGTCGGCGGTGCCGCCGTTGAACAGCTCAGAGAACAGCTCGCGGAAGTTAGCGCGAATTTTCTCGAAGCACTCGTTAAAGTCGCGCAGCATATTGTTGGACATTTCTTTTATGATGCGTTCCTCGTCGGCGAGGCTTTTCATCATGTCGTCGCGCTGAACGGACATTGCGCCCACCTTTTGCGACAACTCCTGCGCTTCCTCGATAGCGTTCTCGTTGATTGAGCCGAGGTTTTGTATTCTGCGCCTGATCTTGGCTATTTCGATCTCGCCGCTCTCGGCGTCGTAGTTTTCTTCCTTGAACGGCAAGCAATCTTCGTATACCATGCCGTACTCGGTGTAAACGCTTTCTTGAAGATTGCTCATGTTCACGTCCACCTGCGTGAGCAATATCTCCTGCTCGTGCTTGCCCTCGGTGAGCCGCGAAATCTCGTCGTTGCACGCAAGCCGCGCCTTGTCGCTTTCCACCGTCTTAAAGTTGAGATCGGCTTTATACTGCGACAGACCGTCGAGCTTGGCTTGGATCTCCTCGCGCCGCTTAGCGTTGCCGTCCGTAGTGCTCTCGGCGAGGTGCTTGATCTTGTCGTCAAGTTCCTGCATTTTGCGGTTGTTGCCGAGTATGATAAAATTATTATCCTCTACGCGCTTAGCGATCGCAACAGCTTCTGATTTAAGCCGCGAAACGTCGACTTTTAGCGCTTCCACGTCCTTTGTAAGCGCGACTTTTCTAATATTCTTATCCATGACCGCGTTACGCAGTTCGTCGCGCTTAATACGCAGTTCCTCGAACGCGCGGGTCTTGGCGTCGTTTTCCTCGGTATTGGCGTTAGCCGAAATATCGTCCTGCTTCTTTTCCACAGCGTCGAGATCGGCGACGATATTATCGAGCCGCTCCTTCGCTTGCGCGAGCGCCGCTTCGTCCTCCGCCTTGCTCTCTTTGAGCGAGTTAAGCTGGTTTTCGAGCGCGGACAGCTCGGCGGTCTTGGCTGTTATAGCGAGCTCGTACTCGTGGATATCCTCTAACAGCTCTCTCACGCGCCTGGTGAGCGTTTCGTTATCTTTAACGAGTGCGTCGCGCTCGGCTTGGTCTGTTTCTATCTTGGTTTTGAGCGCGTCGATCTGCGCCGTAATATCCTTAATATTGCGCTCGTACGAGAAAACGTTGGTAACGTCGGACTTTTTACTACCGCCCGTGATCGCGCCCTGCGTAGTGACGATATCGCCGTCGAGCGTGACTATGCGGAAGCCGTACTTGCTGTCGCGCGCAAGCTCGACCGCAGTATCCATGTTATCGACAATAACGGTGCCGCCGAGAAGTCCGCGCATAACGGGATCGAACACTTCGTCATACGTCACGGCATTGGTCGCAACGCCGTAGCACCCAGCGCGGTTAAGAAGCGGCATGAGCGCACCGTCGATAGCGCGCGGCTTAAAGCTAGTTATGGGTAGGAACGTGGCGCGCCCGTACTTGTTCGCTTTAAGATGCTCGACGAGAAGCTTGGCGTCATCCTCGTTCTTGGTCACGATATTATTGACGGCAGAGCCTAGCGCCATATCGACAGCCGCCTCGAACCCGTCCTTTACGGTTATGACTTGACCGACAACGCCCACAATCGCCTTTTCTATGCGCGGATTGGTTTTGGCGTCGTCGAGAAGCTTGCGCACGGTGTGCGTGTACGCGTCCTTTTGAACATCTTCGAGCACTTTTTTACGCGAAACGAGCGCCGAATAGTCCTGCTTCTGCTGGCTCAGTTCGGGCGTAAGCACTTTAATGCGCTCGGCGCACGCCGTATTGCGCGCGGCGGCTTCGTCCTTTTGCGAAGTAAGCTCGGCGCATTCCTTTTGAAGCCCGTCAAGCTCGGCTGATTTAGCGTTGTAGCTGTCCGTGCCAAACTTTATGCGCTCGGTAAGATTATCTATGCGCGCAGCGAATTCTTCGAGCTGCTCGGCAAGCGCCGCGCGTTCGGCGGTAAGCTCGCCCACACTGCGGTTGACTGCGGCGCGGCGTTCCATTGCGTCGAGAAGCGCCTTGCGCGCGGCGTTTATCTTGGCTTCCTCGGCGGTTACCTTGTCGGCAAGAACGGCGTATTCCTCGTTGATACGGTCGTATTCTTGGAGAATAAGTTCGAGCTCGTCGGTCTTGCGTTTGAGCTCGTCCTGCTTTTGGGTGGTAGTTGCCGTTATATTCGCGTAATTCTCGTTAAGGTTCGAGTTGGTCGACATCAACGAGAGATTTTGATTGTTATAGCTTTCGAGCTGTTGTTTTAACAGCTGAATCTCGCCCGAGATCTTCTCTTTGTCGACGGAAAGCTCCAAAAGCTCCTCGCGGTATTTTTCGAGGTTGCCGTCTATCGCTTGAAGCTCCGCCATTGCGCTGTTATAGTCGCTCGACGCCTGCGCGTACTCGGCTTGCTTTTTGGCGATCTCGCCGTCTATGCCGGCTATTACCTCGCTGAGCTTGTCCTTGGTCTCGGAAGCCGTTTCGTACCTGTGCATATACAGGTTGATCTCGTGCTGTTTGAGCTTTTCTTTAAGCTCGCGGTAGGTACGAGTTTTTTCGGCTTGGCGCGCAAGCGGCGCGAGCCGTTCGGTATCGTTACTCAGAATATCGTTTAGCCGAACGAGGTTGTCGCGCGTGCGCGCGTTCTTGCGCTCGGCTTCGGTCTTTTTGTATTTGTACTTAGTTATGCCCGCCGCTTCCTCGAAGATAGCGCGACGGTCCTCGGGCTTGGAGTTGATTATCTCCATGACCCTGCCCTGACCGATTATGGTATAGCCCTCGACCGAGAAGCCTGCGTCGCGCAGCATTTCCGAAATGTCGCGGAGCCTGCAAAGACTGCCGTTGCGGTAATACTCGCTCTCGCCCGAGCGGAACAGCTTACGCGAAATGACTACTTCCTCGTAGTCGTACGACGGGAAAAGCGAGCGGTTATGGTTGTCGAACGTGAGCGAAACCTCGGCATACGACAAAGCCTTGCGCTTGGCGGTACCGTTAAAGATAACGTCCTGCATATTCGAGCCACGCAAAAGCTTAGCCGACTGCTCACCAAGCACCCAGCGCACAGCGTCCGCGACGTTACTCTTGCCGCAACCGTTAGGACCGACGATCGCGGTTATGCCTTCGCCGAACTTGACTTCGAGCTTGTTCGCAAAGGATTTGAACCCTATTAGGGTCAGTTTTTTGAACTTCAACGTTATGTACCCGCACTACCGTGTATAATGGTATTACGTACATTATACTATATACACAATAAAAAATCAATCGATTTAAGACGAAACGGGACGAAATTTATATAACCTACTTCTTTTGGAAAAAGAAGTAGGCAAGAAAACTTTTAGTGTTGTGTGTTTACTTAGGCGATAAATAGTTCGTTACGCCCAATTAGCTTCGTATCGTTATATATACCGCCCTATATCGTAACCTTGGAAACGCGCACAAGTCCGCTATCGACAAGCGTTTCCATGGTTTGCGTAGGCATTATATAGTTCATAGGCTGTCTGTCAATCTTTTGAACTTTATAATCAGCCATGACCTGCGCGATTATATCCTTAGCGTACTTGGCTCTGCGGTCGCTTGTTATACGGTACAGCAACCGAGTTTTGGTTTTCGGGCTTTTTTGCGAGAAGTCCTCGACCCTATACTTAGTGCCGTCGAAATTCTTAGGCTCGGCATTGAGATACATATACAACGATTTGCCGCGAACCGCAAACACCGCGACCCCTTTTCTGCCGATACGAAACGCTTCCTTTTTCCAGCTGATACGGCTGCGCATCCCCTTATACGAAAGAAGCTCGTTTTTAAGATCGGAATACCTAACCTTTACTTCCTCGTCCGCAAGAATAAGCCTAGCCGTAAAGCTTCTGTTAAACCGCACCTGCGTTTCGCCCGACGGCGCGCTCTCGCCGCCGACCGTAACGTTCATTTCGTCGTCGCTCTCATCGTCGGGATCGAATTCTTCATCGTCGCGATCGTCTTCGTCGTCTACGCTATCGACGTTCGTTGCCGCAGCTTCTTCGAGCGCCGCTCTGCGCAGCGAATCGAGTTCTTCGTCGTCCGCGTCGGGAGCTTCGCCGAGTATCGCTATACGCAACATATCTTTTAAATACAAATCGTCGCGCTTTAATTCTTTGAGGTCGTACTCGACGCGCGTAGGTTTGATATTTAAAAGCAGCGTAAAACGATCGGCAAGCTGAACGACCAGATACTTGGCGTATTCGAGCCGTCTAGCCGAAGTCAGCTTAAACAGCATGGGCGTTTTCTCAAACCGCTTTTTATCGGACTTGTCTATTCCGCGATACTTTGTATCGGCATATTCGGCGGGATCGAGCGCGAACGCAACGCACAGCGTGTTCCCTCTGAACAAAACGATAGCGAGCGTTTTGCGCCCCTTATAAATGCGCTGTTGCTTGAAGCTTGTGGCTACCTTTACGCCGTTATACAGCCCGATATCGTCCATAAACTCTTTATAGCGTTTTTTGACTTCGTCGTCCGCAGTGCGCAGCTTGCCCTCGAAGCTGTACGAATAGCGCACATAATAGCGTTTTCTGTAATACTCACTGCCCGCAAACCCGAGTTTTTCCCTCGCCTCGTCTTTGAGCGACGCGACGGTCAAAATCTCCCTGCTCGATAGATCGGTTCGATCGGCAGAGTCCGTTTCGGTATCGTTATCGGCGTCGCTGTTGTCGTCCGCCTCGTCCTCGTCGGTCTGCGCTTCGGTATCGTCTTCCTCGTCCCCCTCCGCTTCGATCGCCGCAGCGGGAGTTTTTGTAGAAGATATTTCTAGCGTACCGGCTTTAAGCGCGTCGAGCCGTTTGTTGAGCTCGTCGCGCTTATCCTCTAACCGCTTGGAGCAAAGCCTGCGCACGTAGCGCTTGCGGAACAAGTACCATACTACGATATTCAGCGCAATGAGAAGCGCGAGCACAACCGATATAACGACTATCGTCGCGATCTGTGCCGATGAAAATATGCCTGCGGCGAAAAAGATCATACCGTTCATCTTACACCCCCGCGTCCATAGCATTCATAGCCTGCTCGACGAGCCGCTTTTTGCGTTTGCGGATAATAACCTGAGCAACCGCGAAACCTGCCGCCACTGCCGCCGCGCCGCCGAGAACGCCCACTACGGTATTGAACACAACGTGCGCGCCGACTATCTTCCAACCAAGCTCGATATCGTCCTGCGTGCCGTCCTCCCACTCGTAGTTATCGGGATCGGTAAGCGATACCGTAGCCGTAAACTCGCCGCCATAGCCGTAAACGTTGCCGCTGACGATCATTGTGTTTTCGTCAAAACCGTTCGGGATATATTCGATAGGCTTGCCGCTGACAATAAACGTATTCCCATCTGCTGTCGGCTTAGCTATGCGCTTACGCGCAACCGTCCATTCGAGTTCGACGCTATCGGCATCGACATTTTCCCATGCGTAGTTATTGCTGTCGGCAAGCCCGAAAATTACCGTATACGTGCCCGCATTGACCGCAATGAGCGTAATGCTATCACCGCTTATAATAGAGCTTCCCGCATAGCTCATGCTCATAAGCACATTATTAAACCCGACAACCGCCGAATAGAGTTCGCCGCCCGTATATATATCGTTCTTGTTCTCGCCATCGCTCGAAAGAGTGAGCTTCGGCGCGTCAAGCACGCGTTTAAGTATGGTGAACGTTTGGCGCGTTTCGGCGAGCGCGTTATAGTTATCGCCCTCGGGAACGTACAGCGACACGTAATAGCGCCCCGCATTCGACGGTACGCCGTTAAGCTGCTTGCCCGCCTCGTCGTAATAACGCCAAATATACTGTGTTTCCGCTCCGTACAATGTTGTCGCCTGAGGGACGGACGACGAATCGCCGAACGTCCAATTGTTCATGAGTATGCCAGTTATAAGCTCGTTATTTGCTTTCGTGACAACGAACGGAACGGTGCACGAGCTAACGCTGATACCATCCCAAGTAGTGTTATACTCGTCTGTGAGCGTAAGAATTACCTGATGCGTGCCGGCATTGATATAAATTCCGCTGCCTACGTAATAGTATTCGTCGCCGTAGGTATCGTCGATTATTACAGGAGTGTGATTCGCGCCGTCATATACCGCGTCGCGTACGGTGATAAGACTTTGCGAAATAAGCTTCTTCTCGATGACGAAATCGACCGCGGACTGCTCGTTTGCAAGGCGGAAATTACTGCCGACGCCGGTTATGCGCGCCGTGTAGTTGCCTGCGAGCGTAGGCATTTCCTCGCTGTCCCACGAAACTCCGCTGTTGGAAGTGCCGACGTAGCGGAACGTAAGAGTAAGCTCGTTAAAGACGCGTTGCATATCCACGCCCGATACGGTCGAGCTCGGCGCACCGAGCTTAGGCTCCGTGATCGTGCCGCCGTATTCTCCGCCGCCCTGCGTTACGCTTACGAATATAGGCAGCGCCTGCACGCTGAGAAGTCCGGGCGTGAACGATATTTCGTAGTTGTCCGCGTTGTAGCTATCGATATTAATGAGATACGTGCCGACGGCGCTATTGGAGTTAGCCGTAGTCGAAAGAGATATACCGAGCATTGCTACGGTGTCGTCAAAAGCGAGCGCATCGGCGGTAAGGCTAACGTTCGACAGATTAGGAGTGAGCGAGTAGTACGAACTCGCATTGCCCACCGTAACGGCGATCGGGCGCTTGGAAACGCTGAACTCGCCGACAACGGCTTTAACCACGTAGTTTTCGGCTGTCATACCGATAACGTAGCCGTCTGCGTCCGCTTTGAGCGTTATGCCGTACGTGCCGTAAGGAAGCTTGCTCGGCGCGTCGACCAGCTCGTAACGTATAGCCGAGCCGTCCACGTTAATGCGCGACGCGCCGTTGCCGAGCACGAAGTCCGCCGCATTAAACTCATAGCCGTTATAATTGCCTGTTGCCGAGAAGGTCGCACCGTAAATAAAGCCGCCGTACGCCGTAACGCGCACTTCCTTTTTGGCAATAAAGAACGACGCATAAGCGCTTGCCGAGGAATAGTTATTCGTGCCAGACGATATTGCTTTTACCCAATATCCAAACTCTTTATAAGTTGTAGCGGCGCTCGACCAGCCTGTATCGCTGGCAGGCAAAGCAGCGTTATTGTTCACCTCGTCCGCGGTTTTTGCCTTGTACACAAAGCTGATGCTTGCACCGAACTTAGCCGAAGCCGTAGGCGCAACGCTTTCGCCATACGTTATATCGCTTACGGAAAGATCGGTTATCTCGCCGTCCGCCTTACCGACGATCCATTGCTTGATGACCTTGCCGTCGACCGCACCCGATTCGGCACTCCACTTATAATTGTTTGACGCGAGAGTAAATACCACCTCATACGTTTTGGCATCGAGCGCATACAGCGAAATGCCGTCCGTCGTGTTCTGTATAGTCAAACCGTCGGCAGTAACGAATATTTCGTCGCGGTCGAGCTTGACTTCGAGCACGAGCTGTCCGCCTGTGTACGTATCGTTGGTCGAGTCCGAAGTTACGACGGGCGCGGTAACTTCCTTCTGTTCTATCTCGAACACGAAGTACGCGCGCTGACCTGTCGCCGCATACTCGCCGTAAACGACGTGCGTGCCCGCGTTTGCGCGCCAATTGTTACGCGAAACAAACCCGCCGACAAGCCCGAGCTCTATAAGCCAATCGTCGTTATCGAAGCTGCCGTCCTTGAACTTACCGTCAAGGCTCGCATAGTCCATACTCGAAGTAGCGAAATAGAACGTTATACCCTGTTTTTCTTCGCCGTCAACCGTAGCGTGCGGATCGTTTTCCGCGCTGCCGTACACCCAGCCGATAATCGAAACTTGGAGATTAACGTAATCGGTTGTTGCTATAAGGTTGAGAATTACCGTACCGTCGTCGGTATTTGTATTGGACAGGTAGTAGTTGGCGCTAGCCGCAGCATTGAGCGCGATATGCGCCGAATAGGTACCGTTATCGGTAACGGTAAGCACGAGCCCGCTGTTGCTTACGGTATACTTGCTTGTAGGGACGGATTCTGTCAGTCCATTTGCGGTAAGCGTAAAGCCGCGATTGCCGAACTCCATAATGTCGGCGATATAGCCCGTTATAGTGCGCTCGGTCTCGCCGTCGTCTAAGTTTATGGTCGACCTGTTCCAAAGCACGCTTATAGACTTTTTGGTGATATTATAGTCGCCGTAAGTCCAAGTATAGCCGTCCGCGAACTTATAGTTGCCGTTAGCGGCAAGCGTTACGCTTACGGTATACTTACCCGCTTTATTGGGCGTAGTTCCCGCGCCGCTATATACGTCGGTATATACGGGAGCATAAGTCGAAATCTTGTCTGCGGGAATATTGCCGAACGATATTATCGCTTTTAACGTTGCGCCGTACGAGCCGCCGTGGTAATCGACAACACCGCCGACGATATCCTCAGTGTATACGCGGTCAGTCGTCGACGCGGTGATAACGCGCGGCACTACCGAGAAATTAACCGACGCATATTCGATAGCGTAGTTTTTGAACCACAGCGCTATGCCGCTGTCGCCATCCGTCGTGCCCGAAACAAGTACGTAATAAGCGTCCGTACCCACTCCGCTTACCCACGCTACGTAATCGGTATCGAACTTATAATCGCCGCCCGCCTTGCCGCCGTGGCACAGCGAGTCGAAATTTTCATCGGCGACGAAGCCCGTAAACGCTATAATGAAGTTTTCCGTATTTCCGTACGTAAATGCGAACTGATTGCGGTAAACGCCGTCCTGCAAGCCCTGCGCATACACTGTAAGCTTCTTTTGCGTTATACGATAATATGCGCCGTTGCCGTCATCGTTGTATTTGAACGTAACGTTATAGTTTACGTTTGAATACTTAGCAGACATAGCGTAATAGCCGACGTCATACTCGTTATTTACGGCATTTTCGAGTTCGAGCGTAAGATTGAGTAATTTAAGAGCATCGCCCGACTGCCCCGCCCAACCGTTCGGCGCGGAGAAATATCCGTTAAACACCGCGCTGTCCGCAAGCTTGGCGTTGATCGCGAAAGTGTGATCCTGACCTGTATACTCGCCCTTGGCGCCCTCGTACGTAGTCGACGAGCCGTCGAAATTATAGCCATGAACTGTGACGGTCACGTTACGTTTTACTACGGTAAGGTTGTTTTTGGAAGTATCTACCGACATAACAATATTGTAGTTTGCCGACGGGATCTTATCCGTTCCGTCGAAGTTGACCGACATTTTATAGCCGTTTTCGGACGGTGCGGAATGAACGGTGTAATTGCCGTACTTAAAATACAGCTTAGTGAGGTCGAGCGCACCCTTATCGGTTTCGCGCGCGATTATTTTTTGCGCGATGTCGTCGCCCGTAGTGAACTCGCCGTCCGCGCTGAATTCATAGCTCGCCGTAACGCCGTCGAACAAAGTCTCGCCGTTCTCTACTATCTTGCGCCCGTCGCCGAACAGCTCCGTGCCGTACTGAACGCTGGCATTGCTTACCGTTATAGTCAGCGTGCCCTTAGTGACGGAGAACGGCTGCGTGATTTCGCCGCCTGCGGTGTAGTTGGGATCGCTCGACGAATACGTTATCGAGTAGTTGCCTACGTCTATCGGCGCGCCCGCGAGCACGCGATCTTCGTCAGTGTTTTTGTACACTATATTGAACGAAACGTTTGAGTCTCCCACCGCGCTGATTTGCCAGGTCTTAGCTACGCCGTTATACGTAAAGTCGGGAGAAGTAACGCTCATCGACAGCTTAGCGGGAGTTATGGTAAACGAGCCCGCTATGTTTACCCCATTTTGGGTTATCGCGTTTTCGTCCGAGATAGCACCGTATTTAGCGGCGTCGTACGAACAGCCGCTGAACTTTATTATATAGTTATTGCCAAAGCTCGTTCCGCCCTCGCCGTACGTGCCGAACGTTGCATATATAGGATAAGGTATTACATTGCCGTTGCCATCAACGCGAACGTTATTAGTCTTTATAGACGCGTTGGAATTGGTAAGAGCGTCCGTTTTAAGCTTAACTACTTCGTCCTTATCGTCGTAGAACGAGTACGAGCCGTTAACGGCAACCACCGTAAACGAAAGCTTTTTAGGTTCGCTCGGATCGTCGTCGCGCAGGTTGTAGCTGTTTTCCTTATCGTCGATCTTGATAGTAACGGTACGTTCTGTAACTGAAAGCACACCCTTTACAAATGTAAGATCGTAGTTATTCGAAGAAATACTGCTCGTGTTGTTCGCCGTTATATCATACAAACCAACCGAGCCGTTCTCGTAGCCTTTAACGTAAGTCGTGATAAACACGGGCAAAGTTCCACCGACTACAGCGCTGCTCCACGTATCTGCTGTCGCGCCGTTTACAACGTAGCCTCCGACCGAATAATTAAGACTCACCTTAGCCGAATCGGTATACACACTCGCCGCTATGTCCTCGCCGTAAACAACGTTTATGTGGTTGCCGGTAATCGTAAGCACCTTTTTGCCTACTCGAAAATAATAGGTTTGATCGATCGCCGGATAATTATTTGTGCCGTCCATATGTACTGTAACGGTATAATCGCCCGCGCCGAACACTCCCAAATCGAACAGACTCTTAATAAGCGCGCCGACGGTATTACCCGAAGAAAGCGTTACTTCGTCGAGCTTGCTCGATCCGTTAAACACCGCAACGGTCAAATACTGCTCAGACGCCGTATCGCCGATTTCAATACGGTTAAACGCCGCAGACGGTTCAATTACGCTCTGTCCGTTTGTATGATCATAGCCATTGGGATTATAGTATGCGGAAGCTGTGTTGCCGTCGAACTTGCCGTAAGTCCACGCGTCCGTAGTTACTTCGTCTCTATTCGTTTTGACCGAGCCGTTATCGAACGCAAAGTTAACTGTAAGGTTGTTTGCCGTAGCCTTTGTTATCTCTGACTCAACTTCCCTGTACTCGGTAGCGTGATTTTCCTCGCTGATACGAATATAAACGTACTTTTTCGCCCATACGTCTATCGACTTGGGAGCGTCGACCGTCCACAAGGATACTTCTTTAAGCTCATCGTCTCCGAGCACGACCGCCGAAACATAATACTCGTACGTAGCCGAACTGCCGTCTACTGTGATCGCATTAACGGTAGCGAGCGCATGCATCGTCTCATCGTATTGCGCGTTATAGCCGTTCGCCGTGACCGACGCGAATGCCGCGGGCGTGACAGTGTAAACACCGTCGGTGAAATTCGCCTTATAGTTAGTCGCATATACGGCTTCGAGCGCGCCGGTAATCGCATAGCCCCCGTCTTTAACGGGCTTCGTCACCTTGCCACCGTCGCTTACGACCTCACAGCTTAAAGTATACAGCGCGTCGAGATCGACTCCGTTCGGCACGGAAAGCGTAGCACCGTCGTACAAAGATTTTGACACAACGGAAACTATCGCCGTAGCAGCGTGATAATCGCCGTCCTTATAGTACTCTGACGATTTGTCGGAAATCACCACGTTAAATTCGAACGGCTTTACCGTAAGCTTGCCGTCGACATTAATGAACGAATAATTATCCGAAGTTACCGCGCCCTCGTTGAACTCGATAAGATATCCGTCCTCGGTCGCGTCGCTCGACGAAGTGTAGCCAGCAATCGTATACAGCTTTTGTCCCGCAACGAGCGCAAGTCCCGAAAGGTTGCTTACACTGTCACCCGTCTTAAAGCCGCTCACGGTATACATACCGTCTCCCGCCGTCAAGTCTGCGAGCGTCATGCGGTAATCCTTACCCACAGGATTTTGCTCGCTGTAAGTGATCGCTATATTGACGGATACGTTGAGCTTCGCCTTGTTCACGACAACCTGATACACGGTGGGTGTTTCACCGCCGATAATAAGGTCGTAGTGGTTTTTCGCCGTTATCTTGAATTTAAAGTCGTACGTACCAGCGTTCTTTACGGTGTGCGTACCTGCGGCGTATTTTACAAATCCGTTACCGTCACCAATGTCGATATACCATTCTAGCGGGTTTTCTGTCGTGCCGTTAACGACGACCGCCGTACTCGACGCAATAAGCACTGCATGAGCATTCGCATCATATTCCGCACCCGCAATGCCGCCGTAAACGTTCACGACAGGGCTCGTAATATACGCCTTTTCTATCTCGTATGTAGCATTGTTAATGACGAACGTAATTTCGTAATTACCCGTTTTATTTCCGAACGCGGATACGGTAAGATCGTAAGCGCCAGCCGCAAGCGTAACGTCAGTCAGGTCGGATACGCCGTCAAGCCCGAGCGCAAAAACCTCAGTCACGGCGTCTCCGTTGACTATCGCGTCGCCTGTCTGTCCGCTCGTAAGCTCAACCGAATACGTACCGTTGTAAAGATTGACGACCTCGCCGTATACGCTCTTTCCCGTCGAATTTAGAGTGACGGTTATCTTGCGCGCTACTACCGTAAAGCTTGCAGGCGTGACTGTAACGGTGTAGTTGCCGTCCGTTATGCTCGGAGTGACCGAATACATGCCGCCCACGGCAGAAGATTTATCTGCGTTAACCGTAACTGTTATCTTGCTTTCGTCGCCGTTTACGAACTTCGCCGTATCGGGCGTATCGTCGCCGTCGGTGTATACCCAAGCCCTTTCTTCGGCGAGTATTTCTTCACCGTAAACGTGAGCTGTCACCGCCACACCGCTTATCTTCACCGCGCGCGGCGATATGGTAAGCGTAGCGATAAGCCCGCCCGAAGGGATGACGAAATTGCCGTCGTCGTTGTCCGTTATGCTCTTTACTTCTATTGTATAAGTCTTAGCGTTCTTTATCTGCTCCGCCGCCCTATTCCCGACGGTAACGCCGACTGTCGTATTGTCGCTATCGGACTTCTTAGGCATATTAGCTACCGTCGCTACGAGCGTATGCGCATTACCGTCGTAAACGGAAGAAAACTCAGTGCCACTGCCCGTAACGGCACTGTCGCCGTCCGCTACCGACCACGTTACTTGAAGCTCCAACGGCTTGACCGTGAATGCAAGGTCTTTAAAGCCGAGGTCCTGATAATCGGCGTCCGCGGCCCCGTCAGATTTACCGAATATCAGCTCGACGGACACAGTATAATTGTCCTGAGCCCACACAAGGTTATTGACAAGCTCACCGCTTGACACGTACGCCCACTGCGAGCCGTCCCACGTTCTCGTGACCGTGCCGACGCTCGACGAAGTAGAGGCCGTGCCCAACTTATAGAAGGTGTATACTATCTTAAATCCCGTCTTTTCCTTTTCGGTATCGATAATGGAAATATTACTGCCCGACATAACTATCACGTTATCAAGCTCGGCAGAGCCGCCAACGCCGTTATCGCCGAAGGTATACCCACCCGCCGCATTTATAGCAAACGTAATATCGAGACTCCGATTTATAATGGCATAGTGCAAGTAAACTACCGACTTTTCCCCGTCGTACACGATCTTTCCAAGCCCGTCCACATAGCCGCTGCCGTAGTTATCGGAGCTATTAATCTTCCATACGTAATTGTACGGATTAGAGCCGATTGCGAAAGAAACGAAATACTTTCCGCGTTGCGAAAGATCGACTGTGCCTGTACCGTGCGAAACGGTAGCCGACTCATCGCTATACGGATCGTTACCCTTGCCGTAGAGTACGTTCACTGATACGCCATACGCAGTGAGATCGAAAGCAAACGCGGTAACGCCGTTATACTGCATAGCGCGTTGATTGCCGAGCGCGGGCGCGATCAGCTCTTTGCGCGCGACGGTGACAAAGCCGTTTATTGACAACGTATAACTGCCCGTTTTTTCAAACTCCCGCTGTTCTGTCGCGGCTAAGCAATAATTCGCGCTGTCGGCGACTGTGAACACTATCGAATATATGCCTGCGTCGCCGTACGCAAATACGCCGTTCGAATAGCCGGAAACGTTATTTTGCACCGTAGGCGTCGCGCCGTTCAGCCACGCGCTGTCGAGAGCACGCGACACGTCCGCCGTGACGAGATTCGCCCAGCCCACAGTCGACGAGGTAAACGTAACCTTTCCACCGTCGCCGTACGTAGGACTTGCGACGGACACGTTACCTACGGAAATCGTGCCGATAACAGCTTTCTTAATGACGAAATCTTTATAATATCCGCTCGTCGGGATATTATAATTGGGGACGGCTTCGCCCGTAAGCACCGCTACGTAAGCATAATATCTGCCCGCATTTATAGGATCGACGTCGCCGCCCGTAGGTACGGCGTCGCTCGTGCTTCTCGACTTATATTTTATTGTAGCCGAAACGGTATCGCCCGAACCCGACTTGACGACAATTGTCGGCGAAACGGTCTTTTTAGCGCCGGTATAAGTTAAGTCATACGCCGAATCCCACGATATACCGATATCCGCTTTGGTAACGGTAAGCGTGAGAGTTACGATAGCGTCTTCCGCGCCGACCTCCCATTTATAGTTGGTTGCAGGCTTTACGGAAATAGTATACGTATCGACGTTGCGCATGACGCTTCCGTTATTCACCGAAGCTACGGTCACGTCGAGCTGATCGACGTTTTGCCCGTCGACGGCGAGCCAATTCGCAATAAACTCGCTAAAAGCGAACGCCCTGCCCGCATACTCGACGCTGTGCGCAAGCGTACCGTTATCGAATTTAAGCTCTTTAAGCGCGGCGGAAAGTATTGTAAACTGAGCGCTTACACTGCCCGGCAGCCTGTAGTTTACTGCAAGCGAGTAACCTGCGCCGTCCGCGTTGGCGACGCACGCGAGGTCTTTTACAAATACGTAATACGTACCCGCGGCAAACGGCTTGCCGTCCTTGATTTTGCTCGCGTCGATTGCCGTTTGGCTCGCGTCCGCGAAGTATTCCACAGTGACTGTCAGTGTAACGCCGCTCTCGCTCACGCTAACCGTAGGAGCAGGCGCTTGCCCCTTTGTCTCGTCGAACGGATAGCCGCCCGTAGGGATATTGAAATCGATCGTTACGACCGCTTGTTGCACCTCGTAAACCTTGCCGTCGGCGGCCGAGTCGAGACTTGCGCGCTCCTGTCCCGAAGCTGCGCCGTCCCATTCGTGATTATCGATCGACGACTTAAACGCAACGGTTACTGTGTAAGTGCCCGCATCTCGAACAGAAACCTCTCCCGTCGCGTAATCGAACGAACAACCTACCGCAGTCGTACCGTCTACGAGCTTGCCGATCACCATCACGTCGAGAATAGCCGCATATGCCGCATTCCAATCGGCCAGCGTGAATTTATGCGCGGAGCCGTTATAAGTAAAGGTTTGATCGCCGCCGAAGCCTATTTTGGTTATCTTTTTTCGCGCGATATCGAACGCCGAATATGCGTTTCCGCTTATCGTTATATCGCTCGCATAAACCTTATTGGTATTGTTAGCGGCGTAGTCTTTAAAATATACGGCATATTTGCCTGCGTCGAGCGTAGTAAAATCGGGGCCGCTAAGAAGTCCGCTCGTCGGCACGCCGCTTCCGCTGTAATTCGAATAATAGTACGCCGTGCCGAAATCAACGTAGCCCGCGGGACTCACCGTCGAAACCAGCGCAGGATCGTTGGTCGAACTTCCGTAAACCAAATTTGTCGCCGTCGAAACGCCTATACTTACGGCGCGCTTTTGAATGACGAACGTGACTTCCTTTTTGGCGCCCGCAGTGCCCTGCCACTCATAATTTTTGAAGTGCGCCGAGTCTATTTCTATTTCGACCGTGTACGTACCGGCGTGGAATAGCGTATTCTTTTCGGCGGCGGGAACGCCCGCGTCGATACCCGTCACGGATTTAATAACGGGCGTTTTGAGCACGGTCGCCGCACTGTCGCCGTAAGCGGAAACAAACTCGCTCGCATTGATGAAGCTCGCCGCATTGTAGGTCACGTCCTTATCGAAATGCGGAGAACCGAGACTGGCAGTCGATATCGTCTTTTTTGTTATATTATAGAGCACGGGCGCGGACTGCGCGGCGTTGTAATATTCGGTCGCCTCCGTCTTTACAAAAACGTAATAGCTGTCCACATCGCGGAAGGGTGTAGCCTGAGCATTATCCGCCGAGCTCGTAGTTTCGTAATAATAGAACTTATAGACAGGGTTTTGCGCGTTGTCGCCGCTTTGCACTGTATCGAACACGTCGACGCTTGCGCTCGTACCCGTATTGACCGCAGTAACTGTATGCGTCGGTTCTATTGTCGTGCCGTATACTCTATCCGCACCGCTCGCATAAGTAAGCGAAAGACTTACGGTCGCCTTATTGACTTGAACGGTATAGACAAGCGTGTAGTTATCCGTACGCAACGGGTCGGACACCCACTGATAATCGCCGTTGGTTTCCAATTTGACCGTAACGGTATATTCGCCGCTTAGCGGGAATTTTATCCTATCGTTGGCTTTTTCGTACGCGCCCGCAATTTCCGTAGTTACGCCACCTTCCGATTTGCGCGCGACGGTTACAGTCGCTCCGTCCTTTACCGTATCGTCAACAAACTCGATAGAACGATACGTTCCGTTAGGATCGAATACCAAAATCGACCTGTCAAATGCGGGAAGATTGACGTCGGTCGCCGAAATAAGCGTATTTCTACCATTCCTAATTAGGTTATTTTGCTCTTTTTTGCGCGAATCTCCGCCGATTTGAACGGTCAGCGAAATCTTATTGACTTTGACCGACAAATGGTCTATCACATTTCCGTCCGTGCCGTAATACGTGACCGAACACAAATCCGAAATGCTGTCGAGCGGAATAGAAGCCGTATCGCCGGTGCTGTAATTGAACGCAATAGTCAGTCCCGAATAATCGAACTCACCGAAAGCCGTTTGCCGCGCAAACGATCCGCCGATACTACCGATTGCGGGCTCTTCGAATTTAACATTTTCGATTTCGATTTTCGCGCGCACCGAGCTGTCTGAATAAAGCACCACGTAAATCGTCGCGGTGTAATAGTATTCCTCACCTTTAGCGAGCGCGTCGAAGCCCGCCAAAATTTGTTCTCCGTTAGGCGCAAGGTTTCCATCTATGCTGAACTCTCCGGACGACAAATAACCGCCCTCATGCCCGTCGTTGCTTACGGGGAACACCGCACCCTCGATATCGGTCTCATAAATTACGGTCGAGGAAGTGAACTCGTCGAAGTACGATAAATACTCGTCTAAATTCTTTACGACGAGTCCAACCGTCTTTTTCTCTTCGAAATGAATAGTATCCGCGAGCGTAGCGGTCGTCGTCGCGCCGGTTACATCGGTAATATCGACCGACACGGTGGTCGAATCTCCGCCGATACCGCCTGCGGTGACAGTCACGCTCTCGCCCGTCTCGGCGATAAATGTATTGCCGTTGCCCGTAGAACTCAATACGAGCGTATATGTAGAGTTTGGATAAGTAACTTCTACAACAAGCCCGTTCATTAGTTCCGCGACGGTCATGCCCTTGACGAATGCCGCATAGTTTTCGGGCGTGCGCCAATATCTTCCGTCATAGAGCGTGTACGAAGAATTGACTGCAACGGTCGCCGAATTAATAGCGACCTTGGTTATGGCCGAACCGTCGACGCTTGCGGTGGCGCTTACGCCCGTAGGAGTATATGTGAACGTTACGTTATTGCCCTGATTGGGAACAAGATGTCCGCCGTCAATAGCGACTGACAAAAGCGAACGATCGACGGATTCGTAGGTCGAGCCGTCCGTTGTGCCTTCTACCGTAAAATATGTATCGCTGTTAAGCTGCTGTGCCGTGAGATCGGTCGTAAAGCTCGCGCCCGAAACAACGGTTACGCGTATACTCGTATACGAAGGATTGGAATCGGCGCGAGCACGTTCGGCATGCCAAAAACAAACGCCCGCCAAAACGAACAACGCCGCCAAAATCGCGCCTATCTCCGCAAAAGATTTAAAACGAACCGAGATTTTCTTGGTATTCATATACGTATCTCCACGCACCGCAATGAAAAAATTACATACAAAAAAGATTATTTATGATAAATCACAAATAATCCCCCACAAGAATATTATATTCGATAGGTATTTTTTTGTCAAATATTTTAAAATGCCAAGTACAATAAATTAATAAAAAACTAAAAAAAATTACAGCTTGTTTAATTCGTCGTTAAGCATACGCAGATTATTTCTTTCGACCTCGATAAGCTGCGTATAAATACGGAAATATTCCGCGTCGCGCTCGTTCGGCTCGGTCTTATTGAGAAAACTCTCCATGATCGCAGACTGCGAACGCATGCGCTTTTTTTCAAGCTCCTCGATTTCCGCCTCGCTCTCGGCAATTTGTTTTTTCAGATCGCTTTTTCTGGACATTTCAAACTCCTTGTATACCGATATTTTATGGCATAGTCGAACGTTTTGTCAAGCATTTTCGACAAAGTACTCGTCTTTATAAAAGCAAAACCGTTGCCCTAACCTTTAAGCGCAATAACGGCAACGCGCGCGGCGTCCGCCTTCGCTTCCTTATTGTTATGCCCGCTGCCGATAAACGCGCGATCACCCACACTGACCTCGGCGTGCGCGCTTTCGCCTGCGGGAAGCTCTTTATATTCGACCTTACAGCCAAGCCTATTCGCTATCGCCTGCAACTCGCTTTTATAGTCGTGTTCGGGCTCGACAAACGGAAAGTAAACGGCGTCTAAGAGTTTTCTGCACTCGTCAAGTCCATTCGTGCCGCCGTCGAGATACACCGCGCCGATCAACGCTTCAAACAGATCGGAGCGAGCCTTTACCAAAAATGCGTTCTTATCGACGCCCGCACCCACCTGCAAATATTCGATCACACCCAGCCTGTCCACTATGCGCGCAAGCGGCACACGCGAAACGAGCTCTGCGCGACGTTTGGTAAGCGTGCCTTCCTGCGCGGTCGGATCGTCCTTGAACAGTCGCTCGCCAACCAAAAAATTAAGCACGCAATCGCCCAAAAACTCTATACGCTCGTTGCCGACGGCGTCGTGCTCGTTCACGTATGACGAATGCGTAAACGCCGCTTCGAGAAGCTTTACGTTTTTGAATTGATAGCCGATGCGTGCTTGTATTGCTTGAATAGTATTGTTATCCACGTTATTGCTGTTCGCCGCCGGTTTGCTGGGCTTGTTCCGCGGCAACCCCCGCCGTAATGTCGTCTATGATATGATGCTCGTGCATCCTTATTATGTTGCGTATAGAAGCCTTGGTCGATACCTCGTTGGACGAACCGTGCGTTTTGATAACGGGCTTTTTCACGCCAAGAAACGCCGCGCCGCCGTATGCGTGGTAGTTCATTTTGTCTTTCATTGCATACAACGATTTTTTGAGAAGAAGCGCGCCGATCTTGCTCTTGACCGACGAATACATGGCTTTTTTGAGCTCGCTCATAACCATTTTCGCCGTACCCTCGATAGACTTGATAAGCACGTTACCCGCAAACCCGTCAGTGACGATAACGTCGTAGTTGCCGGTAAGCGCGTCGCGGGCTTCCATGTTCCCCACGAAATTGAGATCCGTTTCTTTAAGAAGCGCGTGCGTCGCCTTGCTGCGCTCGTCGCCCTTGTGATCCTCGGTGCCGACCGATAATAAGCCTACGACCGGCTTTTCCGTACCGAACAGCGCGCGCACGTAAATATCCGCCATCTTGGCAAACTGCAATAAAAACTCGGGCTTGCTGTCCACGTTCGCGCCGCAGTCGGCAACGCAAACGAGCTTGCCGTCGATCGACGACGGAATAAGCGAAGCGAGAACGGGTCTGTGCACGCCCTTGATACGCCCGACGAGCAGTGTCGCGCCCGTAAGGACCGCGCCCGTACTGCCGCCGCTGACAAGTCCGACGGACTCGGGATCGTTGTTAAGAATATCGATAGCGCGAACGAGCGACGAATTGGGCTTTTGGCGTATAGCCTTGGTCGGAGTGTCGTTGTTCTCGATAACGTCGGGCGCGTGTTCTATGAGCAGGTTGGACGGCTTTTCGCCGCTAATGCTAGACTTAATGAACTCCTCGTCGCCGACGACCACTATCGTGTAGTTCTTGTATTCGTTAGCCGCGTCTACCGCACCGTTCACCATTTTGGCGGGATGATCGCACGCGCCTATATCAACAATTATTTTCATAAAGAATAAATCTCCTACTTTTTGAAATCGTAGGCGTGTGGCAGACGGGCAACAGTTGGCGAGGCGGCGACGGGAGTGTAGACCCACCTACATGACCGAGCCGCCGAACCAAACGTAGCCCGTATCCCGCAATGCATACGATTTCAAATATAAAAAATTTACCCCGTAATATTACCTATTGCGGGGTAGATTTTATTAGTCGTTACCTTGATTTTTTTCGATTTTGATTTCGTTGTCGTAGCTACCGCAGCTGGGACATACGCGGTGAAGCTGAACAAGCTGATGGCAATTCTTGCACTCAACCAGCGTGGGTGCCGACAACTTCCACTGCGAGCCGCGCGAATGCGTGCGCTGCTTGGACGTTTTATGTTTAGGTACAGCCATGATATTACCTCCTTATGTTTACAGTAACGATTATACAGCAAAGAAAAAATAATGTCAAACATTTTTAAGTCAATTCCAAATTTTTTAATGAAAAATGCTTGACATTATATAAAATAAGTGATATATTTACTATGCTCGGTTGTGAGCAAAACCTAATAAACTATGCGGAAGTGGCTCAGGGGTAGAGCATCACCTTGCCAAGGTGAGGGTCGCGGGTTCGAATCTCGTCTTCCGCTCCAACTAAAAGAACGCTAAACTGCGTTCTTTTTTGTTTGCGAAGCAAACCGCGAAAGTGGAACGAAGTGCAATCACCTTTGCACTAAATTACCACTTGGTGGGCGTACCGTTTACATAGTGCCAGAAATTGCCCTGTGCGGTCGGTCGCGTCTCCGAATAGAAATAAACGGTATTACGACTATCCGGCTGTTCGTTACTCGTTCCCTCTTTCTCGATTTCTTCCCACTGTGAACGCGTGCCGCAGTAAAAAATTTGTGCTTGGGTCACGGTGATGAAAATACTTTTCCCGATTTGCGCAAGGCTTACGGGAAGAACGAGCGTTTCGAGCGCTTTGCAATCCGAGAAAGTGTACGCTTTGATAGATACAACGCCTTCGGGAATGACGATTTCCGTAATTTTGTCACATCCGTGGAACGCATATTGCCCGATCACTTCGACACTTCCGTCGTCGGGGATCACACTGTCGTTGAACGCCTGCACGAGCGTTTTGGTTTCCACGTTGACAAGACAGCGTCCCTTCATAACAAACGTCGTATTACCTTCGGCAATAATAATCTCTTTAAGGGAGGAGCAGTTCTCGAATACTCCATCTCCGATACTCGTCACGTTCTTCGGAATCGTGATGCTTTCAAGCGAACTGCAACCGTAGAAAGTCCTTCCTCCAATCTCGGTTACAGTTTCCGGAATGACAAGCGTCTTCAACGACTTACAGCCCCAGAACATAAACCCGTCGATCTTCCGCAAGCCTTCGGGAAGAATCACTTCTTCAAGATTTTCGCAATCGCCGAATATCGACGACAGGTATGTAACGCCCGAAGGAATTTTTATGCTTTTCAGCAATTTACAGCCATAGAATGCATCGGGATGAATTTCCGTCACCGTTTCGGGGATTTCCGCTTTCTCAATATCGAAGAACGCCGCAAAGACCACAGTCTCCCCGCTGTTTAAAAGCAAACCTCCATCAACCTTAAAATATGGGTTCTCGCCGACAATAATTTTCGGTGTTCCGGACATCATGCGAAGAATATAGTTCCACTCACCGATAATAAAATTGTACGCCCTATGCGTCTTATCCGGATATGGATAGCCGTCCCCAAAGTTGGTAACCCCTACGTTGCGCAAGTTTTTACCAAGGCGTAGCGTTTGAAGATCGATCGACCAACGCGAATTTTCGAATGCATTTTTTGCGAGATAGACCGTTTCATCCGGAATGGAATACTCCGTTCCCGCTCTTCCCGAAGGATAAGTAATGAGGGTGTACAAATCCGTTGAAAACAGCACGCCGTCTTGCGAACAGAAGCGCGGGTTTTTCTCGTCGACGAAAATTGCTTCGAGATCGCATTTCCCCGACCCGTTCAACGCATTTTCGTTGATATAAACCACAGTCTTTGGAACGAACACGGAGACGAATTTAATATCAGGCGAGAGCACACTCTGGATGCTCGGTTCGCCATTCTCGAAGTTAATGAGACTGACGACGGTGAACTCCCGCCCGCCGTAGGCTACCGTTTCGGGAATACTGTACTTGCCGCCCGTCGTAATGCGGGAAAGGTTGACTGTATCGTACCCTACGACCACATAGTCTGTACCATCAAGAGTAAACCCGTCGTAATACAGAATCTCGTCGCCATCGTACTCCGCCGCAGCCCGCGCGGGCAAATCGTAGAGAAAGGAAACGCCCCAATCCGCCGAACTGCCGACGGTGTGCGTTTTCAAAAAATCCCCGTCCGGCGCACAGCAATAAGTATGGGAGGTTCCCCAGTAAACGTCCGGCGTATCGTCCCACGTTAAATCGTACCAATACCACTCGCCGTCGTCGAGCTTCACCAAATTCCAAGCGTGTTTCTCCTTACGACTCTCGCCCGTGACGAAAACATTTTGAATGCCCCGTGCGTTTAAGAGAAGCTGGAAGGCGCGCGCATAGCCTTCGCACACTGCGCCGCGTTCCTCGAACACACCCGCAATACTGTGTGCCCAAGCCGCATCTTCGGGTTGTATTCCGTCTTCCCGGTAAGCATAATCGATTTTGCCGATGATCGCATCGTGATAGGCAAGCGCGACGGTATAGGCGCTCTCCTCCTCCGCAATCGTGAGATATTCCCCGATAATTTCGTACAGCGCGTCGTTGTAGGCGGTGCGCACCGAACCGACGGCGTAGTCCGTCTCCACGTTCAGCGCGATTGATTTGTCGAGAATCGTGAGCGATTTGGAGAGCCAGTAATACAGCGGCTTATCGTCGAGATATGTCTTCCACACGGAGACGGCTTCTTCCACCGTCAAACCATACGACGCATAATTAATTGCGGGTAGCAAGTAATCCTCGTCCGAGAGTTCTGCGTTTGCCGTAGTTTCGCTATGGAAACGCATTACCTGTTTATCGATTTCATCGTACAATCCACACAACCCTGCGCCCTTTTCCAGAGAAGTGAAATACTCGTATCCGTAATTATTATTGTAAGTTTTGTCGAGCATCTTCGCATATGTGATTTTGCAACCGATGCAAACGCCATTTTCAAAGCGATGTTCGCCCGTCGCATCGTCCGTGTACATTTGCGTTGCGCCGCACTTGGTGCAAGTATAATACGCAAATCCGTCATGCACGCAGTCGGCTCGGGTTATAACCGTGCCTTTGTCCCATTCGTGCTCCGTTGCGGATAAAATTTCGTATTCCTTGTCGCCACACTTGGTACATTCCTTCCAACGATACCCCGCAGAAGTGCAGGTCGCTTCTAATCCGGTTTCAACTCCGGAATAGGTATGCTCGCATAACGGCATACTCTTTTTGAAGAGAACATTTCCATTTGAATCTTTCACGACGAATTCGCCATCCTCGTTGATTTCGACGGACCCAATCGTAATACCGCCGCTGACGCCGTCGTCGGAAAGCCATGCAAGAAACTCCGCCTCACTGCCTGTATGTCCGTTATCCAGCCAAATCTTATATGCGCTTTCCGTGCCGTTTGAATCGTCCGTATGGTTGCCCGAAGCGCAAGCAGTCAAGCATGCCGTAATCATACAAACAAACACCAAAATCAATCTGAATGCAATCTTTTTAGTTTTTTTCATCATTCCTCTCCTTAAATGGAAGTAGGTAGCTTAACCTTATCATATCAAAAATGAATACTCCTGTCAAGGGTGATACCCATTTGCACACAAAAAATTGAACCGATTTCGCAAAAATTTACCCGACCGCAAATAAAAAATCTCGCAAAAAGAGTTTTGAAATACGGTGATTATTTACTAAATATAAACAGCAAGGACTTGATAATCCTTGCTGTTTCCCTATTAAATACACATTAACGGCGTTCTTTTTTGATTTCTAATCTTCATCCGTTATTTTAGACATGGTGATTTTCAAATCTATTTCTTTGAGAGCACCGACGAGATAAAGGTAATCGTCCTTTACATTTTGCGGTATATCGTCAAGCTTGGGCTTGAAAACTTTTGCAAGCGAAGGGTGCTCGTGCGCGTAATAAACGGGATAGCCGTTTTCGGGATCGCCCTCACCCGCCTTACGTTCGCGGACGTATTTGTTATCGAGCATTACCACGTAGCTATCTTCGTTGCACTCGTCCATATCGAGCGCATATACGCCGTACGCCAAGTCCGAATACCCATCTGGGCTGTTCCATTTATTTTCGTCAATCAAACTATAATCGCCCGTATGCCAAGCGACCAAATCGTATTTTTCGATAAACTTAGGATATTCGGGACTGTACATACATATACACGGACGCTTGCAACCGAAGCAGACTTTTTTCTTGCAAGCATATTCGCAGTAATCAACGCTCGAAATATCGACGGACTTTACCTTTAAGCCCTTACCCAAAATGCATTGACCGAGATAGCCTATCTTCTTGCCTATATCGCTCGGTTTACTCGGCGGGATCGCCGTCTTTTTCGTAATTATATATCGGGAAAGCTCGTGATCGTGTGCCCCTACGTCCGCATAATGCTTTATAAACGCCTTGATTATCGTCAAGCAATCGTCAAATGTCTTGGCGATAAAAGTGTCCTCTTTATCCCACGGATCGCATTTAATATCGACTTCGTACACCGCGTCGGCGCTCGGGACCATGAACTCCGCGTAAATATTTTTATTATGTTCTATCAGCGTAAGCGCGTGTTTTGCTTCCTGTTTATCAGCAAACACTTCCGCCGCTTCACCGAACAGCTCGATTTTTTTATCGAACGTTGACGCATAGTCCTCGATAAACCTGAGCAAATCCAAATACCCGAACTCGAAATCTTGTTCGGCAACAGCCGCCTGCAAATCTTTCGACGGCAATAATTTTACTATTTTGTTATGAAATTTCTTTTCGGCTTTATTCATTATTTCTCAACGCGATTATTTAGCAAAGAACGCAACGCCGATCGCGTTCGGTCCTACGTGGGTGCCGATAGTACTGCCTATCATGTACTTATGGAGCTTATCTGTTTTATCCTTCCACAAATGCGCGCTGTCGTTTACGTACTTATCCAATAGCGCAACGTCCGTACCCGAATATACAAGCACGTACGGCATATCGAAGTCGACGCCGTATTTATCGATAAACTGGGTCAAAAGATTGCTTCCGCGCTTGGAGCCCATTGCTTTACCGACGAGCTTTACCTCGCCGTCAGTGATCGATATAACGGGCTTTATCGAGAACACTTCGCCCGCGAATGCGACTGCGGCGGATATGCGCCCACCCTTTTTAAGGTATTCGAGCGTACCCAAAAGTGCGAGAAAGCAGATCTTATGCTTTTTCTCGTCGAGAATATCCGCAAGCTTATTCACGTTCGTTTCGCCGTCCTTGATAAGCCTTAGAGCGTACTCGAACAGCATACGCTCGCCCGCGCTCGCGTTAAGGCTGTCTACAACTCGCACCTTGCCGTTAAACTTACTCGCCGCGGCGCAGGCGTTATTATACGTGCCGGACAACTTGGACGACAGTGTAATAGCGATCACGTCGCTTCCGTCCGCTGTAAGCTCGGCGAATTTTTCTTCGAAGCGGTATTCGTTTATTTGGCTCGTTTGCGGCATTTCGTCGCTTTCGATAAGCTTTTCGAAAAACTCCTCATGGGAAAGGTTCACGCCGTCGGCGTACTCGGTGTCGCCGAAACGAATAAACATAGGTATAAAATCTATGCCGAGAGCCGCCGCGTCGCGCGCGTCTATATCCGACGCGCTGTCAACCAAAATCTTTATCATTGATTCACCTAATTTTTTTGTTCGGGGTCGGGGTCGGTTTCTTCGACCTTGACCTTTTCGGGACGGAAGTATACCGCCCAATACGCGACCGCGATAAGCGCGCCGCCGATTATATTACCCAGTGTAGAAGCGAGTAAGCTGAAAACCAATCCGTTGCCGAAGCTAAGCCCCGCCGCGGCTATACCGTACTCGGCGGAAGCCATAAGCCCCGAAGTTATGTAAAACATATTAGCTATGCTGTGCTCGAAGCCGCAAGCAACAAACGCGAATATGGGGAGATATAAAGCTATGATCTTGCCGCCCGCGCTCTTGCTCGCCATAGCCGCCCATACGGCAAGGCATACGAGTATGTTGCAAAGAATGCCTTTTAACAGCGCATAGCCGAAGTTGGCGTTGCACTTGGCGGCGGCGGTTATAACGCTTGCCGTTGCGGCAGGCTCGCTGTAAACGTGCCCGTATACTACAAGAACAGCGATAAGCACCGCGCCGATAAAGTTACCGACGTACGCCAAACCCCAGTTTTTGAGCATACCGAGCGGCTTAATTTTCTTGCTCATGAGCGGAGCGACAAGTAAGCAATTGCCTGTAAACAGCTCTGCGCCGCAGATTACTACGAGCATAAGCCCGAGCGGAAAAACCGCGCCCTTGATCAAGTTCGCCTGCACACCCTCGAACCCGCTGCCCGCAATCGTTGCGACCACACCGCCCAATGCGATAAACGCGCCCGCGAGCACGCCGAGTATGAGTAGCTTATACCAATTCAGCGTAGTTTTCGTTTGCGCTATGCCGTTATAGTTCTCGGCGATTTGTTTAGGAGTATTCATACTCTAATTATACATATTTTCGTCGTAAATTGTCAATCGAATTACCCGCGGTTTTTCTTGACCCAAAATCTATTAGTGCGCGCGTATTCCCAATCGAGCTTTTGCGGCGGATTGCCTATCTGCTCATACGCCCACCACATCATATCGGACACAGTTTCGAGGTCGACCTCGCCCGTCGCCGCGCCGAACGCGGGAACGACCATCGTGTTTACGCCGTTCTGCAAGGCCGTAATAAGACAGGTGCGCATACAGTGATAGATCACTGCGGGATCGAGTATCTTTTCGGGATAGCGCATAGTCGGCGTGTGAATGAGCTTGATGCCTTCGATATTGGTATCGAGTATAATGCTCGACCCGACGGGCTGCTCGCCGTAGAGGTTTTCGATTAAATATTTCTGAACGAGGGCTTGGAGATCCCAGCCGAAATAATCAGATATCGCTTGATCGTATCCCCCGTCCATAAGCGCATAACCGTTCGCCGGCGAAACCACGCAATCGACCTTGTACGTTTTCATGAACGCCAAAAAGTCCATGCACACTACTTCTACGTTTTTAATGCCGAAAAAATGCTTGCGCCATGCCGAGCACATTTCTATATCTCTGTCGAGTAAATATATTTTAAGACTGCCGAGATCTTTGTTCATAAACCATTCTCCTGTACTCAAATAAATTTTTACCGACAAAAGCCCCCTAAAAAGGGGGCTTGGAGCCGAAGATGGGACTGGCGCGCATTGCTTCGCAATTCGCCCGCTTCGCAGCGCAGCTGCTCGCGCCCTCGCTAAAAATATGCCACAGGCATATTTTATTAACGCTCGTGCCCTGCGGGTTCAAGTCCCTTTTACCGACAAAAGCCCCCTAAAAAGGGGGCTTTGGAGCCGAAGATGGGACTTGAACCCGCAACCTACTGATTACAAGTCAGTTGCTCTACCGATTGAGCTACTTCGGCGCAGTCAAATAGATTGTGGTGCCTCGGGGCGGAATCGAACCACCGACACAGGGATTTTCAGTCCCTTGCTCTACCGACTGAGCTACCGAGGCAAAAGTTTGGCGACCCGGAAGGGGCTTGAACCCTCGACCTCCAGCGTGACAGGCTGGCGTACTAACCAACTGTACTACCGGGCCACAAATTGGTGGACCTTCAGGGACTTGAACCCCGGACAAACCGGTTATGAGCCGGTTGCTCTAACCAACTGAGCTAAAGGTCCATAACCCATGTGCTTAGCTTTAATAATATACTATAAACAGAAAATTTTGTCAACAAAAATAACGCCGTTTTTGCAATGATTTTCAAAAAATTTTATTACTGCTTATTATTGTTCGAGGTGTACCACTAAAAATGTCCCCCTCTATGCGGAGTAATAACCCGCCCTCGGAGATTGCCCGCGGAACTCGCGGGTGACATTTCACTACGCAAATGTACAAAACAAATAACCCTGCTACTATTGTAGCAGGATTATTTGTTTTGGTACACCCTCGGAGACTCGAACTCCGGACCCACTGATTAAGAGTCAGTTGCTCTACCAACTGAGCTAAGGATGCATAAGAGCATAGATATATTAACACATACTTTAAGATATGTCAAGGATTTTTCGGGGATTGAGAAAAAATAATTTTCAAATCAAAACGCACCCGTTTTTACGGGTGCGTTAATTTATTACGATAATTAATTATGCAAGCTCGGTGGCAAGCGCTTCGAGCTGCTTTTCGGCTTCGCTTTCCAGCGCGGACTTGACGGTAACTACGGTTTCGGCAAACGAAATGTTTTTCATAGCCTCGAACATAGTGCGCATGGTCTTAGCTGCGGCGGGTGCCCAGCTGCCGTTCTCGATAAACGCGATCTTGCGGTTTTGGTAGTTCTTTGCTTTAAGCTTATTGATGAACGTTTCCATTACGGGCATGATCGCGCCGTCATACGTTATACCGGCTGTGACGAGCCTGTCGTAACGGAATGCGTCCTCGACCGCTTCCGCCATATCGCAACGCGCAAGATCGAAAACCGACGCTTTTACGCCCTTTGCCGTGAGAAGCTCGGCGAGCTTTTGCGCTGCGGCGGCAGTATTGCCGTATATCGACGCGTACGCTATCGTTACGCCCTTATCCTCGGGAGTGTACGTGCTCCAAGTATTGTATTTATCGATATAGTAACCGAGGTTTTCGGTGAGCACGGGACCGTGCAACGGGCAGATGATCGAAATATCAAGCGCGGCGGCTTTTTTAAGCACGGCTTGAACTGTCGTTCCGTACTTGCCGACTATGTTAAAGTAGTATCTTCTCGCCTCGCACGCCCAGTCCTCGTCCGCATCGAGTGCGCCGAACTTGCCGAACGCGTCCGCAGAGAACAAAACCTTCTCCGTCTTTTCGTACGTGAACATTACCTCGGGCCAATGCACCATGGGCGCGAAAACGAATTTCAAAACGTGCTTGCCGAGCGAGAGCTCGTCGCCTTCCTTGACTACGTGCTTATTCTCTATCAGCTTGCCGAAAAACCGCTCGGCTATGCCGAAGGTCTTTTCGTTCCCGACTGCTACCGTCTTAGGGTACTTACTCAGGAACGAGCGGATACTCGACGAGTGGTCGGGTTCCATGTGCGAAATAATGAGATAGTCGGGGTTGCGCCCGCCGAGCGTTACTTCGAGATTGGCAAGCCATTCGTCGGTCTTGCGCTTATCGACCGTATCGAATACGGCGATCTTATCGTCGATGAGTACGTACGAATTGTAAGAAATGCCGTTCGGCACAACGTACTGCCCCTCGAACAGGTCGATCGTCTTATCGTTGACGCCGACGTACTTAATGCTTTTTGTAATGTTAGACATAATTCCTCCGGAAAATGTTATTATTAATTTCTATACAAAGCTTAGAAAAGCTCTTTCTTATTTTCAAGCCGATCGGTCTCGCTTATTTTGCGCGCGACACGGCAAGGGTTGCCGTAAGCCAAGCTGTTAGGCGGAATCTCGCCCGTTACCACCGAGCCCGCGCCGATAACGCAGCCCTCGCCTATTTTAGCGCCCGCGAGGATAGTTACGTTACCCGCTATCCAGCAGTTATCACCGATCGTAATGGGCGCGCCGTATTCCTTATCGGTAACCACGCCGCGTGCGTTGACGTAGGGGTTTCTGTCCTCGTAACAGAGCGGATGCTTGGGCGAAAGTATGGACACGTTGGGGCCGATAAAAACATTGTCGCCGATCGTGACGGGACATACGTCGAGCACTGTGAAATTAAAGTTTGCGTAAAAGTTTTTGCCGACCGATGTGAAAACACCGTAATCGAAAAATATCGGCCCTTGAAGGTACGCGCCGTCGCCGCGATTGGGCAAAAGCTCGTCGAGTATCGCCTTGCGCTCGCTCTCCTGCGTCTCTACGGTATCGTTATAGCGCTTGCATAAAATATGCGCTTTCTGCCTAAGCGGTAACAGCTGAGGATCGCTAGGGTCATATATTTTGCCCGCTAGCATTTTTTCTTTTTCGTTCATAAATGTATGTTCCTTGTTTACTTTCCGTAAAAAGCCGTGTATAATATAGCTATGCAAAACGCAAGACACGCAACCCACGACTCAGTTCCGCCGCTTATCGACGAACATTGCCATACGCTCGTACTCGGCTCTATGCTCTCGCCCAAATCGGTAGAAGCTTCGTTCTACTACGCGCATCCGCAAAACAGGTTTTGGCGTGTGCTTGCCGCTGTGTTTAACGAAAACTATTCAACCGATACAGCCGAAAGGTCCAAACTTGCGCTCGATCACGGCATTGCGCTTTGGGACGTGATTTACAGCTGCGATATTATCGGCGCGGCGGACAGCACGATAACAAACGTGGAATTTAACGATATAGTGGACTTACTCGCCTGTTATCCGTCTATTAAACGAATTTACACGACGGGCGGCGCGGCGTTTAAGCTGCTCAAAAAATACGCAAAAACAGTCGATAATTCGATCGTTCGAAACGCGCAAGCGCTGCCGTCCACAAGTCCGCTGAACTGCGCGACTTCGCTCGACGCGCTTATCTCGAAGTACTCCGTTCTTGCTAATATCCCGCAAGACTAATGCTTACTTACGGGCAAGCCGCTTTCCAAGATATCGACGGCGGCGTTCGCGTAATCGACAGTCGTTTCGTCGAGCTTGCCGCTGTCGGCGGCTTGGACGAGATTTTTATCGTACGGGATCTGCGCCAATAACGGCAGACCAAATTTTTGCGCGACGCGCGCCGTAGCTTCGCCGTCGCCGAAAAGTGTTATCTTGTCGTTGCAGTGCGGGCACAGCACGTAGCTCATGTTCTCGACGATACCGAGTACAGGTATCTTCATAAGGTTTGCCATGTTGACAGCCTTTTCGACTATCATGGACACAAGCTCCTGCGGCGTTGTGACTATCACAATGCCGTCAACTTTGATCGACTGAAAAACGGTAAGAGGCACGTCGCCTGTTCCAGGCGGGCAGTCAATAAACATATAGTCTACGTCACCCCAAATAACGTCCGTCCAGAACTGCTTGACCATGCCTGCGATAACGGGTCCGCGCCAAACGATGGGATCGGTTTCGTTTTCCAGCAAAAGGTTTGACGATATAATGCGTATACCCTTAGACGTTTCGGCGGGATAAATGCCGTTCTGATCGCCTGCAAGCTCGCCGCTGACGCCGAACATTTTGGGAATGGACGCGCCTGTTATATCTGCGTCGAGAATGGCGCATTTATAGCCTTTTTTGTTCATGGTCGCCGCCAAAAGCGAAGTGACGGACGATTTACCCACGCCACCCTTGCCGCTCACTACGGCTATTACGCGCTTGATGCGCGACAGCTCGTGCGGCTTGTCGAACTTAGGCGCGTCGTCTTTTCTGTCGCCGCAGCTTTGCGAACAGCTCGAACAATCGTGACTGCAATTACTCATATATTCACCTACCGTATAATAACCGAATTAGTATGATCGTCGGCATATTTTGAATTTTCGCCGACCTCTTTCGCGGTTATACCTATTCTATCATTAAACCGTACCAAAAGCAACTAAAACCTACTTCTTTTTGGAAAGAAGTAGGCAAGAAAGTCACTTCTTTGAAAAGAAGTAACCAAGAAACTTTTATGTTATTTTATGCACAATAAAAATACCTAACGGTTCTTTTTAAATAAGAAAGTAAGAAACCTTATGTTGGGTTTAGCTTTAAAAATAGCTTTTATTTTTACTTAAACTTGATTTTATCGCCGGCAAGGCGTTTTGCAAAAGACAGCATCAACTCGTTTGCGGCGACGGCGTCCTCACCACTCCACGTGAGCGAGAAACAATGGTTGGAAGTGATATGCCGTGCGTTGTAATACTCGTAGTACACGCCGCAGCTATCGAGTTTTTCTTTAAGAACGTCGCCCTGACCGCGGCAAAATATATCGGCGGAGGAATAGATCAAGAACGTGGGCGGAAAATCGCTGTTTACAAAATCGATCGGCATACAACAGTCCGAGTATTCGTAGTCGTTGAACTCATCAATCTTAGCACCGGTAAGGCTCAAAATAACGCCGTCCGCAATATCTAGCGGGTCGCGCACCTTTCGCACGGTTGCCATATCGTAAATGCCGCAGTTGAGCAATACACCGAACGCTTTAAAGTCGAGCGAACGCGATATGCGAGTTTTGAGCTTTTCGTTATTATTGAGCGATGCAACCAATGCCGCATAGTATGCGCCCGCGCTGTCGCCGTCCAGAATAATGCGGCTTGCGTCGATATTGAATTTCTCGGCGTGAGCGTGGATATAATTTGCGGCGTCGACAATATGGAGTATGGGCGACGGAAAAGTAAAGTCGGGCGCAAGCCCGTAATTTATGCAAAACACGGTAAAACCATTGAGCGCGAGGAACTTAGCCCTGCCCTTGCGGTACTTCTTATCGCCCGCCGTGAATCCACCGCCGTGAATAATTATAACGGCAGGCTGAGGCTCGTTCGTCGGTATTCTATACATATCGAACGTGCAAATATCGCTTTCACCGCCGTCGTACACTATATCAGCTTGACACTCAATTTTATCTTCGTTGGATTTTTTTACGTACGGGCAGGAATTTTGCGGCATACTGAAAAGAATATCGATAGCGCGGAATAACGCTTTCGTTTTCTTGACCGCACGACGGCGTCTATGTTTTTGCCAACCGTTTAGCTCTTTGTCGTTATTTATCTGATCGATAAGCTTATTTGTTTCGGCACGTATCGGTTCTTCGAGAATATCGGCTTGTTTTGAGCGTTTTTTGTTCTTGCCCATGCTTTTTACTTCCTTTTACGAACATTTTACAACACAACCAATGAAATGTCAAGCCCATACTTCTTTTTGGAAAGAAGTATGCAAGAAAAGTTACTTCTTTGAAAAGAAGTAACCAAGAAACTTTTACGTTTTTAATGGGCAGTAATAATTTCCAAACATTTCTTTTAGAATAAGAAAGTAAGGAACCTTAAAACTTAATCGCATATAAAAACGCACCCCGAAAGCTATTATCAACTTTCGAAGTGCGTTTCAAACTTATTTGTTAATGAACCAGCCGTTAAGCCAGCATACGATGAGTCCAACCGTCAAGCCGAAACCGATAAGCACGGCAAGTATGCGCGGCGCGTATGCGGCGAACCAAGCGCGTATCATCGCCCAAGTTTCCTTGCGGGTCGGTTTATCCTCGTCGCTCACCTTTCTATCCCGATTGGGGCTATACCAAGGCAAGCCTTCGACGTTCATATCGGCGACTGTTCTGCCGTCGTCGTCATCGTATTTTTTCTTCTTTTTTGACATGAATTAAAAATTAATCCTGCGGATATAAATGACACGCACAGAAATGTCCGTTGCCGTAGTCCTTGAACTTAGGCTCTACGTGCTTGCAAACCTCCATACAGCGCGAGCAACGCGTGTGGAACTTGCAGCCTTCGGGCGGATGCGCGGGGCTGGGAATGTCGCCGCTGAGTATTATGCGGTTTCCCTTGTAGTGCGGATCGGGAACGGGCACGGCGGAAAGCAATGCGTGCGTGTACGGATGCATGGGGTTATTGAAGATTTCCTTCTCGTTACCGAGCTCGACGAAATTGCCGAGGTACATAACGCCCACCCTGTCCGAAATGTGCTGAACTACGCTCAAATCGTGCGAGATGAACAAATATGTAAGGTTCATATCGCGTTGAAGCTCTTTCAAGAGGTTGATGACCTGAGCTTGGATCGAAACGTCGAGCGCCGATACGGGCTCGTCGCAAACGACGAATTTGGGCTTAACCGCGAGCGCGCGAGCAATGCATATACGCTGACGCTGACCGCCAGAGAACTCGTGCGGGTAGCGGTCGAAATAGAAATCCTGCAAACCGCACTTGCGCATGATCTCGATAACGTAATCGCGCTGTTCGTTCTTGGGCACGATTTTATGGACCTTAACGGCTTCGCCTATAATGTCGCCTACGGGACTGCGCGGCGGCAAACTGCTGTACGGGTCCTGGAATATTATTTGCATTTTGGTACGGAACTTGCGCATTTCGTTCGGTTTGAGCTTGGTTATATCCGTACCGTCAAAGAATACCTGACCGTCCGTAATGTCGTGCAAGCGCAGAATGCTTCTGCCCATCGTGCTCTTGCCGCAACCACTTTCGCCGACTATGCCGAGCGTTTCGCCGGGATACATGGTAAAGCTGACGCCGTTGACCGCTTTAACGTAGGTGATTTGCCGCGCAAGCTTATACTTATACTTAGGCTTTTGCTCGGCTGTTTTCTTCTCGTTTTCGCCGTCCTCGGGCGTTACTTCGGCTTCGGCTTTAAGCTCGTCCGTTTGTGCGGGCACTTCCGCATTATCGATCGTTTCGGTTTGTTCGCCGTTCTCCGCCGTTTCCGTTTGCTCGGCGGAAGGGATAGTTACTAAGCTCTCGTCTTTCGTTTCGACGGGCGTTTTAAGTATCTTCCATTCCTTTTTGGCAACAAAGTATTTTTTTAGATTTTTGACTTCTAAAATGAACTGCGAACCGTTCGCCGAGGAATTCTCATCGGACGTAACAACGGTATTCTCTTGGTCTTGCATCGTTTCGTCCATTATTTATTCTCCTCTTTCTTTGTACGCGGTTTTGCCGCAGTCGACTTGGGCGCGGCTTTTGCTGAGCTCGTAGACTTCTTTGCTGCCGTTGTCTTTGTCGTTGCGGTCTTAGCCGACGTCGATTTAGTCGTAGTCTTTTTTTCGGTCGCAGACTTAGCGGCGGGCTTTTTGGTCGTTGTCGACTTCTTCGCCGTAGTCTTTTTGGCAGTAGACTTTTTCGCCGTCTTTTTCTTAGGTTCGTCGGCAGTAGCCGCTTCCTCGACGGGCGGGTCGAGATCGGCTTTTGCCGCCAACGCTTCCGCTTCCTTTGCGGCTTGCTCCTCGGCGGCGCGCTTGGCGTTGATTGCGTCAAGCTTTTCTTGCGCGCAGTAGCAAGCTACGCTGTGCGTGGGCGTGACCTGAACGAGCGCAGGATATTCGCCGTTGCAGCATTCCTTGCAGTCCTCGCACCTGTCCTTGAAATAGCAATATGTCGGCATATTGATCGGGTTGGGAACCTGACCCTTTATGCTGTACAGCCAATCTACGTCCTTATTGATAACGGGTTTACTCTTTTGCAAGCCTATCGTGTACGGGTGCAAAGGTGTGTCGAAAATTTCCTCGACCGTGCCTTTTTCTATGACCCTGCCCGCGTACATGACGACGACGTAGTCCGCCATGCCCGCGATAACGCCAAGGTCGTGCGTGATAAGCATGATCGAGCCGTTAATCTTGGTCTTGATATCTTTGAGAAGGTCGAGAACCTGTGCCTGTATCGTAACGTCGAGCGCCGTAGTCGGCTCGTCGGCGACGATAAGCTTGGGGTTGCAAGCAAGCGCCATGGCTATCATGACGCGCTGACGCATACCGCCCGAAAGCTCGTGCGGATAGCTCTTGTAAACGATTTCGGGCATAGCGATGCCGACGAGCCCGAGCATTTCGAGCGTGCGATTTTTTGCAAGCACCTTATCCGCGCCGGGCGTGTGAAGAAGAACGACCTCGTCGAGCTGGTTGCCTATGGTAAAGAGCGGGTTAAGGCTCGTCATAGGCTCTTGGAAGATCATGGCGATCTCTTTACCGCGGATGCGCCGCATCGAGTTGGTGGGCATCTTGGTAATATCGAAAACTTTGTCTTCGAGCTCGAATGCGGGGAAGCCGTTGCCGTCCTTCGCCTGAACATTCTTCATTACGGGGTTGCCGTCCTTGTCGAGAACGGGATTACCCTTTTTATCGAGCGCAGGCTCGGTCTTGATAACGCGCTCGCCGTCTTTTTCCTCGTATTCCCAAACGGGAATCGGTTTGCCGTTTTCGTCGCGCTTGTAGTCCTGCGTATTGAATCTTATCGCGCCGTCCACGATTTGACCCTGCGGGGCTTGGACGAGCTGCATGACCGACAGCGAAGTGACCGATTTTCCGCAGCCGCTCTCGCCGACTATGCCGACGACCGAGCTTTTGGGAATATCGAAAGAAACGCCGTCGACCGCTTTGGATACGCCTGCGTCGGTAAAGAAATAGGTTTTAAGCCCGTCTACTTCGAGAATGTTCGAGGGGTCGCGCATCTGCGTAACGTACTCGCTTTCCTCTACCTTGCGAAGCTTCCTCTTTTCGTACATACGGGTGGTTTTGCGGTTCTCGTTGGAGATTTTACGCGCTTCCTTGCCCGAAATATAATGAGGATCGTCCTTGTGGGTAACGTGACGGTACCAATCTTTGACTTTAACTATAACCGATTTTTTTTCTTTATTATCCGCCATATCGCCCTCCTATCTCTTCATCTTGGGATCGAGCGCGTCACGCAAGCCGTCGCCGATAAAGTTAAACGCAACGACGGCAATTATGATGATCAAGCCCGCGGGCAACCAGTCCGCAATATAGAATTGCATGATCGTGGGATTGTTCGTGGCAAGACTGACCATTTGACCGAGCGATGCGAGAGTGGACGGAACGCCGAGCCCTAAGAAGCTTAATGACGCTTCCGTAAGTATCGTACCGCCCAAGCCGAGCGTCATGGAAACGATCAACTGCGGCATTACGTTGGGAACAAGGTGCTTGAATATCTTACGCCCTACTCCAAAGCCGAGCGCGTCGGCGGCGACCATGTATTCCTGCTCGCGCAAGAATAGTATTTGACCGCGAACGAGCCGCGCAGTACCCGGCCAGCTGAGCAAGGTCAATGCGCCTAGCATGATATATATTCGGTACTCCAAGTTCCAGCCCGTACCGTCGAATATAGCGCCGACTATGAGCAAGATGGGCAGCGACGGAATACAGTTGAGGATATCGACCACACGCATGATGATCATATCCACCCAGCCGCCGAAGTAACCTGCCAGACCGCCGAGTATTATACCCAAAACGGTGTATATCAAAACTACCAGGAAGCTCAGCATGAGCGACATTCGCCCGCCGTACATGAGCCGAGCGAGTATATCGTAGCCGTCGTTATCGGTGCCTAAAACGTGCAATGCGCGTTCGCCGTCGTTGGTTTCTCCGTACGTCCATGCGTGAGCGTGCTTGTTAATTCCGGGCTGATTGACCGAAATTCTGTAATAGGTATATTCTTCGCCGTCGGGTCCGATTGCCGTATGCGAAATATTGCTGTAATATATACGCTCTGCCGGCGAGTAGTCGATTTCGCTCTGTCCCCACGGCACGAACAACGGACCGATGAAAGAGAAAACGAGCACCGCCAAGAACATGGTAAGACCAACGACCGAAAGCCGCGAGCGGAAGAACCGTTTTATTACGAGCTTAAACGGCGACACGATACGTACGCGGTCGGCAAGAGCTTCTTCTTTTTCGTCCTTTACCTCGGCGGCACGATCGTCGATAGCGTCCTCGGAAACAAGACCTGCGTCGAGCGCAACACCTGCCGCAACGGCATTGGTTTGATCTTCGAGCACGGCATTTGCCACGCCGTTATCGATCTCGATTTCGGCGTTGTTATCTACCTCCAACTCGGGAACCGTGGGCTTGACCGCCTCGGTTTCGGGCATATTAGCTTTATTCTTTTCGTTTTTTGCCATAATATCGCCCGCCTACTTGGAAATCTTAATTCTCGGATCGACCAACATATAGGTAATATCCGAAAGGAGTGTGCCTATTACCGTAAGTATGGCAATAAACATATTGTAGCCCATAACGAAAGGTATATCGCCCTCTCTGAGTGCGTTATAAGCGATCTGACCTATACCGTCGAGCGAGAAGACCTGTTCGAGTATCATCATACCGCCGAAAAGGCTGGGAATAATGCCCGCCGTCATGGTAACAATAGGAACCATGGTGTTACGGAAAACGTGCTTATACACGACCTTGTGCTCAGACAAGCCCTTGGCGCGCGCAGTGCGGATATAGTCCTGGTTAAGCACTTCGAGCGTGTTGGTACGCGTGTGGCGCATAAGACCGCCGATAGAGCCGATAATAATGGCTATCATAGGCAGTATCATGTGCCAAAGCTCGTTTATCAGCTTGCCGAATCCGTTGCCCGTCCAGTCTACCGTAGAGTCGTAAAGACCGGACGTCGGGAACCAGCCGAACTGCACCGAAAATATACGGATGAGCAATATTGCAAGGAAGAAACTGGGCAACGAAATACCGATCATCGAGAATACCGACGTGGTATAGTCGACAACGCCGTACTGGCGAGTCGCCGCCTTTATGCCGAGCGGTATCGCTATCACGAATTGGAATATGTACGCGATCAAAGCGACCGAGAACGATATCCACATATGATCGGCAATAACTTTCGCAACGGGCTGGTTGTACTTGAACGAAGTGCCCAAATCGCCTTTAAACGCCGCAGAAAGCCAACCCCAGTACCCTTTTAGGATGCCCACAAAAGAGCTATCGGCTAAGCCGTATAACTCTTTTATGCGTTCCATTTCTTCCAATGACGCCGTTCCCTGCATCGCATTCGCCAAGAAATGGCGCTCTACGTAGTCGATGGGCAAGCAGCGCATCAACAGGTAAAGTATAAGCGATACGAAGAACAGTATCAGTATTGAGTATAATACTCGTTTGATAATGTATTTAACCATTTACTTCTCGCCTGTTTTTTATTAGCCTTTGAATTCCAACAACCAAATGCGGTTAAGCGGAGACTGATACGGGGTTACGTCGTCCGACGAAGTATACATGGTGCTCTCATCAAAGAGGTCCGCGCCCCAAACGTAGTAAACCTTTCTCTGATAGGTCGGAAACTCGACCGCAAGGGACATAAGCGTATCGAGAGCTTGATCGTATTTTATTTTGCGGTCATCAAACTCGGTATATTCACGACCTTCTTCGATAAGCGTGGATAAGTTATTGAGAATATCGCTTTGCCTATCGGCTTTGGGATATTTCGTATCGTTGGAAATGCACTCCGCGCTGGTAAGGTAGCGATAGCCCCAAGCGAGCGTACTCGTAGCGTTCGAATCCTTGTGATAAACCTGATACATATCGGGATCGGACGAGGAGCTCCACGCTGCCGCCCAAACGGTAAGCTGACCGCCGGCAAGCTTGATCAATGCGTTAGAGTCGTGAGTAACGGTTATTTCCATACCGATCTTATTGAGGATAGCCGCCGAGCGGTTAAGCATGGCTGCCGCAGGATGGTCGTCCGTATCGCCCGCGATCGTGAAAGTGTATTTAAGCGGCTTGTCGTCGGCCGTGTAAAGTTTGTCGCCTTTCAGCTTTGTTCCGGCTTTTTTAAGCCATTCCTTAGCGGCATTACCATCGGGATCGAACGGATAATAGTCCTCTGCTTCGGTGGGATAGTATTCCAAAGTCTTGGACATCGGGCGCCTTATGATTTCGGCGTTAGTGCCGCCGCCGTAGTAGTCGATGCAGTCCTGAGCGTTAAAGGTCGTCATGATCGCGCGACGAATATATATATCGGGAATATAAAGCGCGCTTATACCGACGTAACCGTAACCGAGGTTACGCGACTCGGCATAATGAAGGTTTTTGTTCGCGGCAAGAGCGTTGATCTTATCGGCGTCGATAGAGGGCGTAGCATAGTGAACTTCGCCTTTGTTTACCGCGTCGTAAAGCGTGCTGCTGGAAACGACCTTATAAGTAAGCTTTTTGATTTTGGGTTCGCCGAGCAAGAAATACTCGTTGGCTGCAAAATAGACGTTGTTATCGTGATAAAAATCGGTGTCGGTCTTAGGATCGGTGTCGAACGAATCGGTAGAAGCCTTGTACGCACCCGCGCCGAGCGGTACGTGATTTTCCTTTACCGTGCGCATGAACGTGGGATCGGCAAAAGGCACGCCGAAGAACAAATCCGATTCCTTACCGCTTGCTTTTGCAGCATCTATATCGGTATTACGTTTATTCCAGTTCTCGGCGCCGGCATAATAGTGACCGGGAGCGACCGAGAAGCCGAAGTTTTGAACAGCCTTGGGGTCTACGCCGTCTATCCTTATGGTAAGAACGTCGTATTCCTTGGCGTTGCCGTTTTCGTCTTTAAGCTGTATTATTTCCGTGGCGTTCTCGTTGGGAATTTCGGACATCTTTTTAACGTTGATACCGTCGACGTTAAATACCTTCATATTGCCCTGGAATTCATGGCTGATGACCGAAGCTTTTACGTAAGAGAAGAAGTTGTTTGCAGTGCCGTAATAAGTGATAACGTTTACAAGGTTATTCTTGTACGTTTTAATGCTGCTTGCCGAAGTAGCTTTCTTAACCGTATCCAAATCGCCGAGGTTGGCAGCGAAAACGTAATTAACAAGCGCCTCCTGCGTGGTGTCGCCGGTATAGCTGTTATCCCTCTCGTAATAGTCGATATTACCCGCGGCGTCGCGATGCGCGTTAAGCGAGATAATGCCGTACATATACAAGAACGCTTCCCAGCCTTCCGTTATAAGCAATTCGCCATCCTTGCCCTTGTACTTCTCGTATTCCTTTTTAACGTCCAACGATATAGCGTTGTTATAATCGGAATTGAGCTCCTCTCTGAATAAAGAATGGACCTGCTCGATATCGCTCTCTATCGTTTCCACGTCGTCATAGTACTCGAAATTAGCTAAGTCATTCCAAGTATTATCTGGGAATAAAGTCGTATCCGCCCAATCTCTTATCATGTTGATACGCGCGGTAGCTTCCGAATTGTAGTAGCTATCGTTTGACGAAGACGACGATGTCGCGTTCGGGTTCTGCGTTCTGTACGCTTGTAAGCCCTGGATCTTAACCGAGTACATAGTGCTCGAACCGGTGTAAGCGGGATCGAGATACATATACATATTGAACAATACGTCGTCCTTGGTAAGAAGCGTGCCGTCGCTGAACTTGATATTGTCCTTTATGGCAAAGTAGTAATCGGTATAATAATTGCTGTAATCGTTGCCGTTAGGCTGCGTTCCCGTGGTCTTATAACCGAAAGCAAGCGAAACGCTGGGCTCATCCCAGCCGGCAACAAGCTTACCTGTTTTATCGCTCGAAAGCATACCGATTTGGGTTTGACCTACGACGTCGCCGTCGGAACCCGAGGTGTAGAAAAACGGGTTGAAAACGCCGTCAAGTATGTCCGTTGCCAAAACAAGCGGCTTATCGCCTTTGTTACACGCGGTAAGCGGCGCAACGGCGGCGCAAACGCCTATCGTAGCGCACAATACCTTTGCAATACTTTTAAGAGATTTTTTTATCATTACGGACCTCCATTTAAAGGGTTATTTATTTGGTTATGCTTTTACTACCGTTGCCGACAAATCGTCGCCGCTAACCGTTACGGTTACCGTATAAGTATCGGTCGAGGTTTTTAACGTGTAAGAGCCGTTCTCGTTCTTAACAACTTCCTCGCTCAACCGTAACCCGGAAAGCGCGTTGCCTTCGCCCACCGAAGCTAGGCCATATACGCTTTTAATCGATTTACCGCTCGCAGTCTGCGTGACCTTGGCATATACCGCATAGTCTTTGCTTGCCGTGTAGACCATCTCAGAGCTTGTTACGGTGAACTCGGCATCGGGAATAAGCTTTACGTCGGGTTCTACGTCGCTTGCCAGCTCGCCTATTATACCGCCGAAATTGACCTTTTCGGCTATGTCGTAGCCGACAACTACCTCGTACTCGATTGAGCCTGAAATCTGTACCTTTTCGATCTTCGCGCCCGAACGGATACGCCCTGCAAAAAGACCGATATTATATTCCGCTATACGCGAATTGGTGAGATTGAGGTTGATCTTTACGTCCTTGAACGTGATATCTGTTATTTCGGCGCCATCGCTTATCGATTTGAACAAACCGAAGTCGGTATCACCCATACCCGCAGGCGTAAAGTCCGCTTGCAAGCCTGTAATCGTATAGCCGTTTCCTATGATCTTACCCGAGTAGTTGGACGGGAATTCGAATTTATCATCTTCCGTATAGTAGTCAGTCATGTCGACGCTGTCGAGGAAATACAGGTTGGTAGTAGCCGACATATAGAAATTAGAAAAATCGCTTGCCTCGTCTATAAGCTCATAACTGCCGTTGAGCGATTTGCCGTAAATTTCCAAAGTGTCGCTGTCCACAAACTGTTCGGCGGTAAATACGCCGCTGACGACGGCTTTTTCGCTCTCCGCTTCATCGTAGAAGTAGTCGAGGAAAGTATAGTCCGAAACGTTAAAGAACGTCGAAGAAATATTCGTAGGACTACCGTCGGGGGTACGGGGAATTCGACCGATCTTTTGTTCGGTGTACCCTTCTCCATAATGCAATACTACGCTGTAATTATCCCACCAACGCGCCACGATCGATACGTCGCCGTCCGCCTTGTAGGTGCTGAAATCAAAGACCCTGGTTTCGTCAGCTATCGGCTTGCCGTCTTTAAGTTCGAGCTCGCCGTCGGCGTTCGTCTTGGCGTAACAGAAATCGCGGAGCGAGTAGCCGTTTTTAACGGGTAAATCGATATTCGATCCCGCTTTACCGGGCTCGGGAACGTAGCTGCCGTCGCTTACGCGAACGCGTGCGTTATCCTTTTCGTTTACAATGCCGCCGTCGAAGTAATAATCGATCGCATGGATAAAGCCCATATTATGGACGTCATCCTCAGAGTACCCTTCGTCGCCGCAAGCAACAAGCATACCCAACCCCAGTGCGGTCGTTGCAGCCAAAGCTATGGGCAATAGCAACTTTTTACGAATTTTCAGCGTTTGTTTATTCATCGTCCGCTCCTATCACTTCAAGCTTCTCTATAAACCAGCCGTCGTCGAGGGTAGAATATTTACTCTCGTATCTACCCGTCGCGCCCGCGGGAACGTAAATCTTAGCTTCCGTGCAATCTACGAACGGGCTTTCTTCCCTGTCGCTCTGCACGCCGTTTTCGTCGAGGAAGTCGGGGCAATCGCTACTGCGAATGATAATGCTCTTTAAGTAATAGCACTTCTCAAACGCATGATAGCCTATGCTGTTAAGCGCAGCCGATCTGATATCGATCTCCGTAAGCGCCGAGCAGCCGCTGAACGTGTAAGCACCGATCTTGTTCACTCGCGAAGGAAGAACGATCTCGCTGAGCATGGAGCAGTTTGTGAACGCATACTCGCCGACCGTGACGAGCGTATCGGGTAGCTCGATCGAACTGAGCGCCTTACAGCCGAGGAACGCTGCGTTTCCTATGCTTGTAAGCTTTGATATATCGCCTACCGATTTAAGCCGTTCGTTGTTCCAGAACGCATTTTCAGGAATAGCCGTGATTTTATCGTTGAGATTGATCGATACGAGGTATCTGCAATCGTAGAACGCGCCGGCTTGGATCTCGGCTATGGTATCGGGAAGAACTATCTCGGTTATGTGGTTGAGCTCGCTCGTCTTATAGAACGCATTTTTGCCGATAACCGAAACCTCAACGCCGTTGTAAACGCTCGGGACGATTACCTTAGTGCCGTTGCCGTTGTACTTATTGACGGTATTGCCGTTGATAACCAAACCTTTCGAGTAATAGGTAGTGTACAGCGAGATATCGTTCGAAATGCTACCGCCGAACGTATACTCGGTTTTGAGCGTTTCGTCGGTGCACCAACCCGAAATTTCGATAGTGTTGTCGAACAAGTTGGGTACGTTATGCGCCGTGCCTTTCTTTATAGGCGTTTCTGTGATAAGCTCGCCGTTGCCGTAATACGTTACGTAAGCATAGTGGGGATCGTGCGCCCAGCCTGCGTATAAAGTTACGTCATCCGTGCTTGCGCCGAAGCCGAATTTGTTAGTGCATTCGGGTTCGGTATACCAACCGTCGAACAGGTAGCCCTCTAACGCGGGTTGATCCTCTATCGCCGTGAGCGCAACGCCCGTCGAAGCGGACTCGGACTTTTTGACAGTGCCGTCGTCGAACGCGCCGCCGTTGGCGTTGTATTCGAGCTTGATACTGCCTTCGCCGATCCATCCGGCGTAAATGGTTATATCGTAAGCGGGCATCTCCGTGCCGAACTCGAACTTGGTCTTGTACGAGGTATCGGTGTACCAATCGCCGAACGTGAACATTTCCTTGGTTGGAATGACGGACGGACGAGTAATCTTGCCGCCCTCTTTAAGCGAGTACGACGCAATCTCCGTGCCGCCGCGCGTATCGAACGTAACGGTGTATTTTGTTCCGCCCGTGCCGCCTACGCCGAGCACGATACCCGTTGCAAGCGAGAGAGCGAGAGTGGAAGCCGCAAGGCAGGTCATACAGATTCTAAGCTGTTTTTTCATGATTAGCGGTCCCTCCTTTTGATTTGAACAAGGGATACGATGACCGCGGCAATCGCTACGACAGCGAGCACGATAACCGCAAATAGCTTGCCGTTTATCGACGTGCTTGCCGCATTGACCTCGGCGCCGAAAATATCAGAGTTATTGAGCGTAGCAGAGGTCGCATTAGCCGCCTTGGCTTGAAGAATCGAGTAGAAGTTAGTAGGATTGCCGTTAGACCCGAACAATGCCAAATAGTAGGCTTTGTCTATGCTGTTATCGCCTTCCGTGTAATTGTAGTTACCCGTTACAAACTGCATTTGCGTTTGATCGAGCATATTGTAAATACGAAGGAGCGCCGCTACTTCCTCGGCATCGTCAGCTGTGGGTGCGTCGGGAAGATTTACTATACGCTCGATATAGTCAAGCGTACCGCTCGAAGCATGGATAAGCTTGGAAGAAGTTATATACTTGCCTACGTACGCTTTCCAAATCTTGTTGTCGTAGCCCGAAGCGTTTGCGGGAACGATTATGCGGAGATCGCGATCTTCTTCCGCGTCGCTGCCGAACTCGAAGTTGAAGTTCTCGTACGTATTGACGTAGCCGTTTTCATCAGCAACCTCGCGGTAGCCGCTCTCCATCTCGACGCTGTCTTCCTTATAGGTAATAACAGCCTTGCTTTCGAGCGTGGGCGCTTCGACCGCGTAAATCGTTATCTCGGTAAGGCTATCCATACCCTTCATTGCCGATACACCGATCACTTCGAGATATACAGGAAGCGTGAGCTTACGTATCGACTTGTTACCGCCGAACGAGTACGCGCCAAGCTTGATCGTCCTGTCGAGGACCGAATACTCGGTAGCCGTTTTTCCGGCGGGATACGCAACGAGCGTATAGAAGTTGCTGTCGTTCTTGATATACAGCACTCCGTTATCGTCGAGAAACGATTTGTTTGCATCATCCACGGTTATAGCCGTGATGTTATCCGCGCCGTTGAACGCGCCTTCGGTAACTTTATTAAGCGTTTCGGGGAGCGATACCGTTTCTACGACAGTACCGCGCAAGATCTCGTAACCGATATTCTTAACGCCGTTTATCGAAACGGTCTTTAATGCCGAGGCTTCGGCAAATGCCTGATCGCCTAGCGTTTCGGCGGTATTGAGCGTTATGCCTTCAAGCGCGACGCACTTAGCGAACGCACGCTTTCCTACCGTTCTGATCTCGGGGAGAGTTACGGTGTCGAGAACAGCGCAGCTTTCGAACGCGCTGTCGCCCAAGCTTCTGAGAACAGGCATATTGACCGAAACAAGGTCTGTGCAGTTTTCGAATGCATTATTACCGACAGTCTTTACTTTATAGGCATTGACCGACACGAGCTTAGTCGACTTGAACGCCGCATTGCCGATTTCGGTTACGTTAGAAAGATTGATCGTGCCGAGAGCACTGCCCGCGAAGGCGTTAGCGCCGATCACGGTTAAGCTATCGGGAAGCTCTATCGTTGTTAAGCCCGAATTTTCGAACGTTCCGTCCGCGATTTCAGTAAGCTTTTCGGGCAATTCGATAGATTCGAGTTTAGAACAACCCTTGAACGCTTCCGCGCCGATTTCCTTTACTTTACCGAAATCGACCGTTTTAAGCATCGAGCAGTTATTGAACATTCCGCGGCTTACGCTTTCGAGCGAGCCCAACTCGATCTTATTAAGACGCGCCGAGTTATTGAACGCGTAGTTACCTACCGATTTGATCGAGCTGTCCTTAAACGATACCGAAGTAAACTTGCTGTTATCGAACGCGTAAGAACCAAGATATTCGAGATTTTTGGGAGCCGTGAATTCAAGAGTGCCAGTTACGTCGCCGAACACGTCCGCAAACGCATAGTCGCCGATATAGGTCGTATTTTCCGCGCTTATAGGAAGCGAGGTTATCTTGGAGCCCTTGAAAGCGCGTTCTCCGATATACTTGACGTTATCGGCGCCGGAAATAGTCGTTATGCTCGAATTCTCGAAAGCGCCTTCTTCGATATATTCTACGTTACTAAGATCGATAGTCGTAATATCATAAGAATTAGAGAACGCGCCCGCGCCTATAGTCGTAACGTTTTCGTTAATAATCAACTCATGACGCAAGAGCACCGCATACGACGGGAAAGCAATTATCTTTTTGCCGGCACGGTCATAAAGAATACCGTTATTGTCGGACGAAAGATATTTATTGCCGTTTTCTACATCAAATCTCGAAATCCTTACAGGGTTATTCGTAACAACTTGAGCCTGGTTAGGCTCAACGTAACGAGTTAAGCCGTTGAACGTACCCGCTTGGATATTGGTAAGGTTCGCGCCCGACGATATCGTCATGGTCGTGAAGCTGTCTCCGCTGAATACGTAGCTGCCCATAACAGTGAGCCCGTCGGGAAGTGTAAACGAAGTGAGCGACGAACATTCGGCAAATGCTTCGTCATCGAAACGATATACAGATCCGCTGAAATTGATATTAGTAAGCGCCACGCAACGCTTAAACGCTTGCTCGCCTATTACGTTAACATCGTTATAGAAGGTTACGCTCCTTAGTTTTTCGCAAGCATAGAACGCACTCTTACCCACGCTATCCGCATAAATCTCTACAGATTCGAGCTCCGTGCAGTAAGCAAACGCACCGCCCTGATTACGACGGCTTAAAACCCTATCAGTTTCAAGATACGTCGTATCGTACGCCATAGAGGTGTGTGCGGGAATAACGAGCGATTTGAGCGAAGTGCAGTATGAGAACGCACCACCGCCGACAATACCTACGCGACTGAGGTCGACGCTTTCGAGCGATTGACAGAAAGCAAACGCATAGTTATCTACATACGTACAACTGGACAAATCAATTTCAGTAACCGCCGCACCCCAGAACGCACTGTCACCTATCGATTTTACGTTGCCGAGTCCTGTGATCTTTTTAAGATTATTACAATCGGCGAATGCAAGTTGTTCAATAGTTTCAAGCGACGACGGAAGCACGATTTCTTCGAGGCTTTCGCAATTATAGAACGCGAGTTCCATAATCGTGGTCACGCCCTCCGGAATAATTACCTTTTTGATATATTCGTTGCGCATGAACGCACGGGGATAAATGTAAACAACGCCCTGGTCTTCGGGAATATCGACTACGTTGTGTTCTACCTCGCCGTCCTCATTGGTATAATCGCCGCCGCGACCTGTGTACGAGCGCAAATAGATGTTCTCGTACATGGTGTATTCTTGGAGTACGCGAACGCTTGTGTAGCCCGCAACGTTCGTGCCTTTTACCGTGGCGCGAACGGTTGCGCTACCGCTGTTAAGCGCGGTGACCGTAGCCGAATACCCATCAGCCGACGGAACGACAGACACGCTCGAACTCGTGGACATCCATTCGAGAACAGGTTGTTTTTCCAATAATTCGGCGGGCTTAACCGTCGCATAAATTACTTTCGATTCTCCGCGTTCAAGCGCGATACCTGTTGCCGACATTTCCACTTGATAAGGCGAAATGCTGTCGAGCGGCGTACCTGCGACCGTTATTTCGAAAGACAAAAAATAATCGATATCTTTCTCGCCACCGTAGACGAGTTTACCGTCATCGTATTTACCCATAGGGCTGCTGACGGTTATTGTTGCCTTACCCTCTTTTAAGCCGGTAACAACGCCCGTCTTTTCGTCGACGTAGGCAACCGTGCTGTCGCTGCTTTTCCAAACAAGGTCCTCGTGCCAATAGCCCTCAACGAAAACCTTTTCATCGTCGGTAGTAGCCGAGCTGTTGGTATTGGAACGCTCGATGATATATTCACCCAAATCTATTTGAGCGTGAGGAAGAATCGAATAGCTATCGCTTGCCGTACGGGTTTTCTCGATACGAACGTCGTCCTTGATATATTTATCGAGCACGACAAGATCGTACGACTGCTCGTTTTTAGCGTAGTCGAATATGGACAAATACAGCTTACCCTCGTTAGCTTGTATTACGCTCCAATACGAGGTAACGTCAAGCGTAAACGTACTGTCGCGATTATATTCGGACGCTACGGGAATTACACCGCCTGCGAGGTTAATCATATCGTCGTATTCGGTGTAGCCGTAGGTTTCGTTTTCGTGCGAGCCCGCATACGTAGAAATAGAGAAACCTTGAATATAATGGTTGTCGTACATAGTGAGTTCAAGCAAATAACGCTCGGAACCGGGATTGCCCGTTTTGCGTACGGCAACGTCGGTCAGCTCGGGACGCTCGTTATCTACGGTGAACTCGAACGAGAACTTGTTACGGTTGCCGTTGGTGTATTCGCCGTTTTCGTCCTGCCAATCGAGATAGGTATACATTGTGAACGTGTACTTGGAGTTATTGGGCAAATCGAGCTTGGTTATATTGAGCTCAACCATTACCGCACCGCCAGTTTGCTGTCCGCCGGAGCCGTGGCTCTTACGCGCGTTGTAATCAACGCCGGTCCACAACAGCTCGCCTGTTGCGCTGTTACGAATTTCCATATCAACGCGTTTTGCGCCGCGGAGAAGTCCCGCGCTTACCATGTAGAACAAGAAATCTCCGTCGGGGTTGGTCGTGACAGCCGCATACTTTTCCTGCGCAGGCGGAGCCTCGTAGCCCGCTGCGGGGATATAAGCGAAGTTGCCCATACCCCAATATCCGATCTTTTCCTCGGACGAGGACGAAGCCGAATAGAAGCCCGAGTACGGAAGCGTGCCGTAAACATCTGCGACAAGTTTATCCTCGGCAAGGACCGAATCGTCCACCGCAGACTCGCCTACCTGATACGCGCTAACGTCAAGCATGGGAGCATCCGCCCAATTACCGTAGAAAGCCATAAACGGAATGCTGAGCGAAATGCCGTCAAGCGTGCCCGTTACGAGCTGAACAAAGCCCTCTACGAACATACCGTTGATAAAGGTATTGTTAAGATATTGTTTATCCGCGTCGCTGAGTTTGATCGTGACGGTTATCGCCGCTTCACCATAGCCGCTAACCGCTATCGAGTTGCCGTTAATGGTAGCTTTACCCTTGGTGGCTTTGATAGCGTACGTACTTGTCGTATCGTTGAACATATATGCCTTTTCGGCAACAGTGCGGTCGTCGCTCGACATACTTTCAGTCATGACGATAGGCTCGATATTGTAGCTTACGGCGCTACCCGAAGTATTAACGATATTAAAGTTGAGCGTATACTCGCCCGTGCGATTTGGATCGTCGCCGAGCGAAAGCTTGGGCTTGTTGGAGCCGTCGACAGTGAGATACGCCCTGGTATTAATTGAGTTTTTAATATCGGCAAGACCCGAGCCTTGCTTTCTCGGCGAGTAAGGATTACCCTCCTCGTTGCGAACAATGGTAGCGGCGCTCATCATACGGCTGTACGACTCGTCGCGAACGTTCTTAGTATAGTCGGCATCGGTCGAAACATAGCGCCCGCTTTCCTTAACGGCTTGGCGCACCAAAATCAGCGCACCCGCAAGGTTGGGCGTAGCCATGGACGTACCGCTCATTTTGTCATATTGATTAGTTCCGGCTACGGACGAATAAATCTCGCCGCCGTGCGCAGTAATGTCGGGCGCAAGCGTAAGATTAGGCAAACAGCCCCAACTCGAAAAGTCGGACATGAACGGACCCGCGAGATATTCGGTAGAAAGCCTGATCGTGCCGGATCCGGCGTCCACTATATCCTTCGCCATATCCATGGTAATAAAGCAGCTCGGCATTACTTCTTTGGTACCTACCGACATGCTTATAGTACCGGAAACGTTATTATAAACCACAGCAGCTATCGCGCCGTGCTCGTGTGCAACGCGTACCTTTTCCTCGAAGTTGGTGTTACCGCGTTTGATAAACACGACCTTGCCGTTAACGTCGAGACCGGTATAGTTAACGTCTAGACCGACGCCGGGGATAACCACATAATCGAATTCGCCCTCACTCTTATCGCCGAGAAGTCCGCCTACGAAATCGTTGGAATCGGTTTTACCTACAAGGCGCGATTCTGCAAAGTAAATCTCTTTACCGTCGACAGTGAAGTATTTGGTTTTTACGCCGCTGACCGAAGCAACGGAAAGCGAAGCATCGTACGAACCCGGCGACCCGACGGTACCCGAATCGGGGTTGCTCGCAAGGTTGGTATTACCCCACGTACTACCACTGGCGCTTGACGCGTCGTTGCTCGCAGCAACCACCAAGCAAATACCCGCTTCGTTTATCTTATCGTAAACGGCGTTGATCTCCAACTCATCCACCTCGCGCGAGAAACCGCAAGAAGTGCCGAGCGACATATTGATAGCGTCGACGCCGAGCGTTACCGCGTCATTAAGACCGGCAAGTATCCATTCGGTTTTTGCACCGCTCACATAGTCGGAAAAAACCTTAAAAGTGGCGATTTGCGCTTTCGGCGCAACGCCCGTAATAGTGTTCGATTTACCCGCAATAACACCGGCAACGTGCGTACCGTGCGATTCCTTGGGGTAAACGTTTGTATCGCTGTCCGCATAGTCGTAAACATACGGAAGCTTTGTTTTTACGTAAAGATCGTCTTCGCTTATATCCTCGCCCGCATCCTTGGATAAAGAGGTCGCGGTAAGGCTCGTGGCAACAGCGGCCACGTCGTCTTTGGTTATGGCGATCGTAGCGGGATCAAGCTCCATGTCGAAAACTTCGTGTGTGATATCGGTGCCGGTATCAAGAACGGCAACTACGGTACCTGTTCCGTCATAGCCTACGTCGGACGAGTCAAAAATACCGGTTTCGTAAACTTCTACGTAGTTCTCGGTGACCGCCTCGGGTGCAGCGTAGGTATTGGATATAATTACGTTATTAACGTACAATCCGCTCTCGATTTTTTTGAGGTCGGCATAACGTATTGTCGCAGAGAACGCGTTCAATACTGTAGAATACTCGTAACGGTATTCAGTTACGTACTTGGATATACTGTTATATGCTTGCTTACGAATGCGCGAAAGATTTTCAAAATTTGCCTTGCCACCCGAAGTTTTGAGCGCCTGCGCAACGCTGACGCCGTTAGCCGCGGCAAAATCCATCATAGGCGTGCCGTCGACGGAAACTATAACCGTAATCTCGTCGTTGGGCGCGGGAGTTGCATACAGCGACGAGCTTTCCTCAATCACCGTTTCTGAGCGCGTGTAATCGCTGCCCTTTCCGTTATCGGCAGGCGTGTATGAAACGGAAACGCCGTTCATACTATCCGCGTTGACGCTGTTTTTATTGGGCGAAATGCTCACGGGCGCGGATACGAACTGTAAAGCCAATACCGCTATCAACAACGCTATCAACACGCATAGGATTATATTTTTTGCAAGTGTTTTTCGAGCAACTCGTGTCATTTATATATCCTCTTGAAAATCGTACGGTTAGTTCCGTTACGAAAAGCCGATCGGCAAAATTTTGTTATATTCTATTTATTTTAACAATTTTACCGATAAGTTGTCAAGTTTATTCACCTTTAATATGGCAAAACTTTTAATTTACTCTTGTCCGTCATTATTCGACCAATCAACGGCGATAAACGTATGTGTTTCGGGATCGATTTTTACGTGTATCGTTTTGCCTCCGAAAGATCCGCCGTTATTGCCGGGATTAGGAGTATAAATCGATCTATCGGTATAAGTTACCGCGATAACCTCTTTTCCGTCTACGGTACCGACGGTTTTGAAGTTAGCGTAGAAAACTCTGCCGTAGGAGTCGATATATAGCGCCGTTTCGTAGCCGTCGAAGTATACGACCGAATTATCTGCGCCTACGTACGCGTTGATCTTTTCGTTGTCCATGATACGGACACAGAGTGTGCCTTTGTCGTCACCCGTGGTGTATATCTTGAACCAGAACCCGACCTCGCCGTCGTTATCGTCAATTCCATAGAACAGGTATAACCCGGAAGTATATGCAATGTAATTACCCTCGACGGTTCCTTTTGTTCCGTTATCGTCATAATGCAAGGTGGCTTTATAAGTACCCGACATAACGATCTTTTCGACGGTAACCTGCTTTTCATCGCCCTCGGAATAACTGAGTGTTACTTTCGTTTCACTTCCCAAGTGCAGTTCGAATACGCCGTAATTGGGATCGGTAAACATTCCGTCGCGCAGGAACAACACCGTTTGAGTTTTGGTCTCGCCGTCTTCGTCAACGTACGTTACGTCTTCCTCAACAAAATAGAAATACGTTCCGGAAGAAGAATTATCAACGAAGAAGTACGTTCCTTTCTCTGCGTCACCTTCGACGTAATCGCCCGTCACGGTGTTATTGGAAGTGCTCGTCGCTCTGTAAGTAAATGTATAATTTGAATAGCCGCCACCCGTAAGCGTACCTATCGCAGTGAAGCTACCCGACGGAGTACGCATATAAACGTATCGACCGACGACAGATCCTATATACCTGCCGAATATCGGCATATTCGTAGATGAGCTCTTACCAACATTGAATATGAACGAAACGTTTGCCGAAGTAAATTCGTAACCTTTAAGCGGTTTTTCATCCTCTGTTTCGGTTGCCTGAACGGTACCGACAGTCGACGTCCAATTATTGGTGTCATCGTCATACGCATAGTATTCCGCGGAATAAGCGTCCTCGCCTGCGGTTTCGCCGGAAATATACAGATAGCTCTTTCCGTCGGCATTATCCATCCAATAACCGGCAATGTCGGTTACTTCTTTGAACGATTTGGAGTTGCCTGAGCCGGTGATTTTAAGCGTTTTGGTACCCGCGTCGTCCTCGTTGGCATAAGTGATCTTAACTATGTCGCCGCGAATCGTGCAGTTACCTTCGTACTTAGTGGTCTTATCACCGACTTTCAAAGTATAAGTTGCAACGTTATCCGCTTCGTTTATAACAAGCGTGCTCACTCCGTCGGCAGCAGTAATTGTTTCGCTAGCTTCGCTGATAAAGAAGCACGTTCCGTCGCCTACCGCTCTGAGATAGAAGTCGAAGACATGATACTCTTTGGCAAGTCCGATAAACGAAACGCTGCTGTACGTACCGACTTGTTCGTTATACGTGCCCTTGGTTTCTCCGTCCCAAGTTACCGAACCGATCGATACTACGTGGAAGGTGTTGGAATAGAGAATGCAGAGCATAGCCACGTTGTTATCGAATATAATGATTTTAAGCGTGGTATCGGCGTTTCCGGAATAATATTCCGCGGAATACCGCTCATAAGTTTTTCCGTCGCCGTTGGCGTTGATATACGTTATAACCTTTTGGGTAGACAATCTATAATTAACGTAGAGCGAAATACGGTTAACGCCAACGCTATTATCGTAAATATATCTTACGGTTTCTTCCTTTTCCTCGGACAGTACGTCATTGGTCACTTTGTAAACGTAGCTGTATCCGTCAAGCTCATAAATATTTTCATTACCTAAGTCGTCGGTATAGGAAATTCTGATTCCAGATTGATTGTCGCCTATGTCGGTAACGCCGATATAAGTTAAATCTAATTCTTCGTCCTCGACAAATATGAACTTGAAGTTTACGAAGTTGGTTATGTCAAGCGCCGCTTGGCGGTTAAACATATAATAGTAGCTTAAGTAAACGTTATACCACGCGTTATTGTTCTCGTAGCTCTCGTCTGCCGTGAAAACATACTCGGCGGGAGTTACGTTGCCGTCGGCGTCTTCTCCCGCAGGAGTGACCAATTTATAGTCGCCCGAGAACTGCTCGTAATATTCCAAACCGACTTGACCGTAGAAGGTATCGGTATAAATAGGCAATAAGAATACGAACGACGCTTTTCCGTTATTATCTATACGGAAACGGTAAAATCCGCGCGGGCCGAACGTATTTTCCAAACCGAGAATATAATACTGACCGCAAATTGGTTCGAGCGGTTCGAATACGGTGTACTCGCCTTCGGCGTCGATTTCGAACTGCTTGGAGTCGCCCGTCTTAGGCGTGATGGTAAGTATGCCAGAATAGCGGTCGTAAACGTACGTTCCCGAAAGAACTATCTTTCCGTTCTGATAATACTTAGCGCTGTTTTCGTCGACGCTGTAATTTTCAAGCACTATTTTATCGCCGTCGGTATCAACGCTGCCGTTTTCGGCAGGCTTAGCGTAAATCGTTTGACCGAAGCTTTCTATATAAACGCGCTTATAAGTTTCCGTATTGCCGTCCGTGTCGGGCTCGGTGGTATAATCGCCCTCTCTGAGCGAGCACAGCTCGTGACGAACGGTATTGTTACGCGAGCTGAATACATACAGATCGATCTCGTTGCTGTTAGCCGTGAAGTTGTAGTATGCGGAAAAGCCTGTGGTGGCATAGCCGTTCATGGAGTCGTTAAAGCCGTACACGTACATGGCCGCTTCTCCGTAGCCGTCAAGGAACAGCGTATACGAGCCGTCCACGTAACCGGTTTGAAGAAGGTTTTGCCATTCGCCGTATTCCTTGCCGCGGATCTCGAAAATCGCTTGGCCGGGGTTTTGATATGCGCCGGACGCGCTGTTAATACGGAAGAAGAAGCTCTCTTGTTCGGAAGTGAATTTAAGCGAGTTCTCGCCCTCAACGTACTCGAACGAACCGCTGTAAGTATTGCCGTTCTTGGTATATACCGCACTCTTGCCATCCGCCTTTATTTCCAACGTAACGCTATTCGAAGTTTGTCCGTTCGAATCCATAAGCTTATAGACCGAAGCGGTTTTATCTATATAGGAATATTTTCCGGAGCTAATCGAAGCGATACCGCGAAGAACTGTCGTCGTATCGTTAGCGAACGTGAATACGCCGCTGGCTACGTCGTACGCACCCTTAATATCGTTTTGGAGCGAGTAGCGTTCGAGGTACGCAACGTCCTTTTCGTCCTCGTCCTTCATTATATATATACGGTCGCGGCTCTCGCCGCTTGCGTCGGTAAGGGCTTCCACCCATACAGCATAGAGCGAAGTAACCTTTGTTATCGCGAACTTATTTCCTTTTACAGGACGGTAAACGACAGCGCCAGTTGCGGAAGTCGCCCAGCCCTGGAAGCGGTAACCGTCGGCGCTGAACTCGCACTCGGGAACAGGATACTCTATTCCGTGCGCATGGAATTCCGTTGCCATTTCGCCGTCTACCGTTACGTCGGACGGAAGGTTGGCGTAGAATTTAACCGAATATTCATCGAGATCGTAGTAAAGATTGAATACGTTTTCCGACGCTACTGCGGAGAGAGCTTTTGTCGTATCGCTGCTGCCCGCTTTGTCGTCTTTGTAGCGATAACCGTCGATCGTGGGAATCGAGCCGATCGCCTCGCCTACGTAGCCCTTCAATTCTTCCTTCTTTAACTCGTACTCGGTGCTATTAAGACCCTTTTGCCTATACGTGTTTACAGTATAGCCTACGTAATACTTAGCGTTAATAGTAAGATCGTTGGTAGGCATAGTGTACGACAAACCTTTTCTAAGTGCGTTGTTACCATAGAACCACGCGGCGAATTCAAGTCCACTGCTCGGGGTGGGCTCTATGTCCGCTACGAGCGAATAAAGGTTTGCACCCGCCGTGACGGTGAGCTCGGTTTTATCTTCCGCAAGCGTGCCGTACTGACCCGCGTTAAGGGTAAGCGTGTAACACCTGCTGTACTGCGCATAATAAACCAAGTTGTTCGCGGGCATGGTCGAAACGACAGAAACCACCTGACCCTTTTCTGTCACGCTCCAACCGTCGAATACATAGCCTTCTCTCGACGGGTCCTCGGGCAAAGAAACTTCGTCGCCCTCGGAATACTCCGCAGTGCTGTATGTAGACGATCCGTTCATAAACGTAATCGTATACTTGGCGTCACTTTCGCCGCCGTCGCAGGCGACAACGGTAAACGCCACCGCCATAACTGCGATCGCAAACGCGATTACGTATAAGAGTTTTCTAAACTTTTTCATGCTTACCTCTTTTGGGTTGTTCGACGTCCAACTTAGTTGAAAAGACGAATTTTTTATATGACGATATCGGCCTTGGAGACTCCCTTGTCTTTTTACCAAAACCGATACTCTCTTATAGTATACCCCTTTATACTGTAATTGTCAAACATATATATCTTTTTACAGCCATTTTTTCCAAAGATTTTTACCTATTGTTGCCTTAAATACGGAGTTACGCTATATATTGTATCTTATTAAACTGTTAAACCGACTAAAAACCCATGTCGGCAAGCTCTTTACATATATCGTAATAGAACGAGTATATCAGCTCTTTCTTTTTCTTGGGAACGAAGAAATCCACGATTTGACTGTGCGATACAGAGTCGGACGTACAATTGCCGCGGTAGTTTTCGAAAACCGTGGAATACACGGGAACGAGCCCGTCGCTCTCGCTCTTTTCGAAATATCCCGAAAACATGAGCGGAATGCCCATGACGAAATCGTCTTTAGCTTTCTTCATAGTCGTGGAAAAGCTCTGACAGTAAACCTTGTCAGAAAACGACGAAGTATCTATATCCTCTCGCTGACGCAATTGATCGCAAACAGTATAAGCGTCGGGATGCTTGTCGCCGAAAATACGATACCAAAAATTAACCCAAAACGCTACAAACTTCAAAATGAACTTGGGAAGCTTCATGATTTTGGTTGCAATCGGAGAGCCTTTATGCGGCGTACATAAGGTGGTAAGCGAAGCCACATTATCTTCCATTTGCAATTCTTTTATTAAATATTTACAATCGAGCCCGCCCTTTGAATGCGCTATAAGATTGATCTTTTCGGCGTTCTCTTTCTCTAAGATTTCCAATATTTGCGCCTTGAGCTGCGCGGCGTTGTTTTCTATCGTGCCGAACCCGTCATGCTTGCCGATATGAACGCAATATCCCTGCGCTTTAAGATTTTTACCGATTTTACCGAACGCCCTGAAAATTTTATTTTCCTTTAAGACTATTCCGTGAACGAGTAGTATGGGATATTTGGTTTGCACCGTGCACTCTCCTTGCCCGACAAAAATCGACCGACGATAAACAATCAATCCAAATTTTTTATCATGAGTCTGATTATTTCTTCGTCCGTTTCCTTCATGCCGACGCGCGCGAGATCGCCTACGTTATCGATCGTGCTCTCGACGCCACTTTCGAGAATGCCGTCACCACCACGGAAGCAGCAGCCTTTTCTCGTCATTTCCATGCCCGTCAGTCCCGCATCGACGGCGGAAGCGATCTTTGCCGCACAACTCGACTTTGCGCCGTCGCAAATAAGCCCCGATGTTATCGCAAGCGCATTGGTTATCGTTTTGGATATATCTTCGTATCCGCCGCCGAAAAGATAACTTATCCCCGCGCCCGCACCTGCGCCCGCGCTGACCGCACCGCAATATGCGGAAAGCCTGCCTATGCCCGTTTTTAGATGTATCGTAACAAGATCGGACAGTGTGACGGCGCGCAAAAGCTTTTCGCGTGAAACGCCGAGGTGATTTGCATAAACTACGACGGGAAGCGAAGCTGTCATACCCTGATTACCGCTACCCGAAACTATTACTACCGGTAATGAGCAACCGTTCATGCGCGCGTCCGAACCCGCCGCCGCAGTCGCTTTGGCACGGATATTAACGCCGTCGCCGAACGCGGAAAGCAAGATTTTGCCTATCCTCGCGCCGTAATCGTTGGTCAAGCCCTCGTTCGCGATCGCGGAATTATAATCTATTTGGCGCGTAACAAGCTGTTCGACATCTTTAATATCGACCGTATCGGCAAACTCGATAATATCTTTAACGTTAAGAACCGTTCTGTCCGTAAGATCATCGGCTACGTATTCTTCTCTGATGCATTCCTGCTTTTCGCCGTTCTTTTCTATTTCCACTACGTTGGTATGATACCCTTCTATCCGCACGAACGCATTATCTTTGCCCGAAAAAACGGTCACGCCTATATCGAAAACACAGCCGGACTGCGAATGATTTACTTTGAACTCACAGCTGTTTAGATATTCCGAAATCTCCGCCTGCTCGGATTTAGTAATGCCTTCGAGCGCTTGCAGCTTTTTATCGGCTTTACCGGCAATAATCCCTGCCGCGGCAGCCGCGGCTATTCCTTTAAGCCCGCCTGTGTTGGGAACAATTACGCTTTTAACGTTTTTAAGTATATTTCCGCTTACGCTGATTTCCACTCTTTCGGGAACGGCGCCCAACGTCTTGCGCGCAAGCGCGGCGGCATACGCCACCGAAATAGGCTCAGTACAACCCATAGCCGGCAAAAGTTCTTCTTTAAGTATAGCTAAATAGCTTTTGTATAAGGTTTTATCCATACGATAAGAATAAACCAAAAAACGCATTTTGTCAAGTATAAACAAAATCCGACACGACAAAAGCATTGATATACCGGTGCTTTTAACTAATACGTTTTAAATCAAAATAAAAATCGATACGAGTAAATCGTATCGATTTTTTGTGTTTAATACCCGAAAAGGATGATATAAAAAATAAATTGGCCACGACAATTTATGGGGTTAAACCAAACCTATTGCGCCATTCTACGAATATTATCCATAATAACATCTATTTCGGATTTTTGGCTTTCATTAGTAAGATCTTTCTTTATATCACTAAGCAAAGATAAAGCATAATAATTGGGCTTGACTTGATGTAGTTCACTTCGTACCCTTTCATTATTCATAAATAATTTAGCAATACTCACTTTTTGCTTAGCTGAAACAGAAAAGATAAATTCATTCAAAATAGAATAAGCCTCAGACCTTCCCCAATAATTACCGCACCAAACACATAATATTTCTTGATATACCTCAGTAAAAGCACTACTAGGCACTCCTATTCCTACCTGCTTTAGCCCTAAACTAGCAGAATTTTCTAATGCCCATCCATATGCCGTATCTTTTGCGCGAGCCAAATTTTTTGCCAATTTTCGAAATATAGCAGCTCTAGTTATTTCTGGAATAAACTTTATTCCTTGGACCTTTAATAATATATCATATAAACGTTCTGAAGCTCCACTATCTAAACTCTTATCAAGTGATGGATCAAAATTGAATTTATAAATTTTCATACCCATATCACTTTTTTGTTCGTCAGTAGCTTTATCCCATATTGTTTGAAACAATTCCAATACATTAGAATATTCAGGATTTTTCCCTGAACATATTACATCAACCGCGTATCCAAATATAGTTCTAATATCTTTATTAGAAAAAGCATTAATTTGCTCTTTAAATAATTCAATTTGGTCAGCTGTTAACGAATTTAGTTTAATAGGCTCAATTAGTGTTACTGGCGAGTGCGCAGGATCCGGCAATTGACAGTCGAACAAATTGACCTTTAAAATTGCAACCAACCCAAAAACATCCTCTTTAGTAACACACTCATCACTATCGTGTGCGGGAGAAGCATGGTTCCTCATCCAATTAATCATTTCTAGAGCCTTACCTGCTTTTTTGTTTAGCACCCCAGCTTGTACTGCACCATTGATTAACACCTCATCATCTATTCCCGCCCATCGTTCGGAAAGTGAATCTCCATCTTTTTTATATGTTTTTCTACCTGACAAAGATGAAATAGAAGATAAAAATATATCTATACTAAAAGCTTCTATCCTTCTTCTCAAGTTATGGATACTAGAATTCCAAACTTCAAGCAATGCATGTTCAGGGTATTCCAAACCTATTAGCTCAGCAGCTTTTTTTAACATTATAAACTCATTTTCATCTGCAGTAGCAAAAGTGGAAATTTCATTGTTTGCCAACATAACAACATCATAACTCATAAGTAGCCTCATTATAGTAAAATTGATAATAAATTAATTGTAAATTGTTTTTATAATGCTTTTGCAATAATCATTTTAGATAACTCATACCTCTTTTCGGGAGATAACCAAGTTATAAAATCTATCGCTATTTCATGATGGGCGAAAGTCCATCCACCTACCTTGCTTAGACATCAATCCTTTGGCATTCGTATTTGCAATCCATATTTTAGCAGTCAGCGTAAACGAAGGCTCTTTCGTCTTATCGATTAACTTTTTAGCATCTTCAAGATTAAAAATAGGATTATGTTCATTCTCCTACAAACAAAGCAATTCTAATGTATTTACATTACTTAACCAAGATTGTATAATATAACTCGAATTAGATTCGTCCTTCTTTTTAGCTATTTCCGTTAACGAATAAGTTGATTTATCTTTATATTCCAAATGTTTTAAATCCATTAAAAGTTGAGCATAAGGTCTATTCGTTTCTAAATATTTTTGAATGCTTTTTCTTGCATTTTCAAGCGTGTATTCGAATGTTTCATCACATATAGAAGACTCTACTTGTAATTCTTGTACTGTCCGTTCTATGTTGTCTAAATATTCGGCGACTGCATCATCATAAATCTCTAAATCCATAATAATAATACCTCTTCATAATGATTATAGCATATTTGCCAACAAAAAGAAAGCATATCATATAAGTTGCATATTTTTATATTTAAATTATTTTTTACTTACACTAATACATTATTATTTTTATGTTTATCATTAAGACTATAATTAATCAGTCTAGCTAACCCAATTTATATGTTTATTCTACTATATTTTTAGGTTTTAAGCTATAAATAGCAAAAAAGTCGTATTTGTCTTTCGACAAATTACGACTTTTTTGCTATTGGTGCGGTCGACAGGACTTGAACCTGCACGGAGTTACCACAAGATCCTTAGTCTTGCGCGTCTGCCAATTCCGCCACGACCGCATTCGAGTGTTATTATACTTTATTTTTATTTGTTTGTCAACTCATTACACGCGGTTTTTATTATATATTATAAAAAATTATTTATTCAAACGCCGCTATTCTTTTGAGCGTTTCATCAGACAGCACGTTTTCCCAGCTCATCTCAGCATTCGCTGTAAGGCGCAAAAATTCCAGCTCGTAGTCGATACTGTGCGCTTTATTGTACTTTCCGTCGAAAGTTCCGACGCCAACACGTATACCGCGCCGCACCGCCGCCGTCACCGGCGCAAATCCGTGACCGTAGCCGGCGTCAGTCGTCGGCAATAAAATAAGCGGGACGCTCTCCTGCGCCATAAGGTCAAGATCGTCGTTGTCCAAACACACGCCGCCAACAATCGTGCAATTGCCGAGCACTCCCATTTTATGCAAAAGCATTATCGGCGAAAGCTTATACTTTGCTTCGATTTTTCCCGCTTCATCAAGATCGAAAGACGCGCGCACCACCGCTTTGCAATTCGCGGTCATTATCCTATCGCAAGCAAGAACAAACAGCTCCTCGTCGAGCATATCGTTAAGATAAATATCGCCGATTATACTATCCGTCGCAAAATCTTGGTTAAGAACGACAAACCCGTCTTTATTTATTACCTCGGTGGTAAAAACTTTATCACAGTATTTTTTTGCAGTTAAAGCATTCGCCGTGCAAAGCGCGTTAATAGTCATTTTCGAGAACCGACCTCAAATACGCGGTAAACTTATCTTTCATATCAGGGCGTGACATCGCAAAGTCTACGGTTGCTGTCAGCGCGCCGAACTTGTCGCCCATGTCGTACCGCCGCCCCGCAAAGTCGTAGGCGTAAGCCTTATGGTCTTTCATCATCTCACAAAGCGCGTCGGTCAAGCCGATTTCGCCGTTGACCTCTTTCACCTGCTCAATACGTTCGTATATTTCGGGCGTGAGTACGTACCTGCCGAATGCGGCATACAAAGACGGAGGATTGCTCTTGGGTTTTTCGACTAAGCCGTCACACCATATCGCCTTATCCTCAATATGAGTGGGGCGCATAATTCCGTACTTATAAGTTTCGCTTTCGAGCACCTTTTGCACTCCGACGATAGCAGCCGGGACGGAAGAATACGCGTCGACAAGCTGTTTGGCTACGGGCGTTTCGGCAACGATCAAATCGTCGCCGTTACTCATAACGAACGGATCGTTCCCAGTGAACTCCCGCGCGCACATAACGGCGTCGCCGCTTCCGCGCGGTTCTTTTTGCAAGCCGAACCGTATTTCGGCGCGCTTGCCAATATGCCTTATGGTTTCGAACAGCTCGGGCTTGTTTTTAAGCGCTTTTTCGAGCCGTGCGTTGTCCGTAAAATATTGCTTGATAGCTTCCTTGCCGGGACCTAAAATTATAAGAATTTGGTCTATACCGCTGCTTGCCAGCTCGTCTACGATATACGACAGCACGGGCGTATCGATTATGGGCAAAATTTCCTTGGGTATAGCCTTTGTTGCCGGCAAAAATCTAGTGCCGAGCCCACCGCACGGGATTATAGCCTTGTGTATCGTTTTCACGGTTATTCTCTCCGATTTTTTTATTATGTTATTACTTAAAGTTGACAATTATACGGTGACAGTTATCGCACCTGCACCAGCCCTGATTCGCTATCGTCGCGTTACCCGATTGCGGAAGTCCGAGTCCGCAGCCGCCGCAGTTAAACGCATTCTTTTTCTCGTCCCCGGCGGCAGGCACGACAGGCGGAAACTTATTGTCCGCAACAAGTTTTTCATACTCTGCGAAAAGCTTGGGATCGAGCTCCTTTTTAATAGCGTCGAGGCTCGCTTGAAGCGACGAGATAAGATCTGCCTTAGAACCTAAAAGCTTATTGTATTTCTCTTTGGCTTCGGCGAACTTTTGCTGAGCCGCCTTGCCTGTTTTGAGCGCGTCGGCACGCTTGTTGCAAACCGCCTTGGACTTTTCCTCGGTATCGTGAAGCTTCTTCTCGGCGGAAGCAAACTTTTGCCTGAGGCTGTCAAGCTTTCTTATGCGCGCTTCGAGCTCCTCGTCGCTGACCTCGTCCATACTGCCGAGCTCGTTGAACAGCTTCTCGGTTTCGTCAATGTAAGATTGAAGATCGGCGTAGCTGTCGAGAATAGTTCCCGCCTGCGCTTCGCAGTCATCAATAGTCTGTTTCGCATCGTTGAAAGCGCGCCTGCTTCTGTTCATGACAATGCGCGACTCGTCCTTGCCAAGCTGATCATTGAGCTTGCGCAGTTCGATATCTTTCTTTTGGTATTCGAGTAGTTTTTGAAGCTTTTGCTTGACCTGTTCGTCCATGACACTCTCCTTATATGTAGCCGAAGTTATATTTGTTCGCCTTGAAGCGATAGTGCGGCGACGATTTTACTCAGCCTTTCGGCGTTCCTATCGGGCGCTACCGCATAAGTTTTATATAATTTTTTAAGGCGTTTTACAGTGATTTCGTTGCGGCGCGATACGTTTACGCCGAATAGTGTTTGAAGTTCGTCGAGCTCGCGCACACCGAGCGTTTTATCGAGCCGACCGCGAATGACCGAATAAAACTTGCCGTTGTCCTCTACGTCCTCGTCGCAGTCAATGCCGTAACCGAGTGACGTGAGCGTTTTTCGAACGCAGTCCGCGTCGCGATGCGGGCAAGTGACGACCGTTGACGGAAGCGCAGACGCTGCGGTCAAAATTTTTGATATGAGCAGTCCGCCCATGCCTGCGATGACCGCCTCGTCGCAATCGTATTTAATTCCGTCGCAGCAAACGAATCTAACGTTCTCTGTATCAGCAAGCAATGCCCGCGCCTTGTTTAAGCACGCGTCGCTTATATCCGAAGCGATAACCGTTTGCGCAAGTCCATTGTCCGCGCAGTATTTGGCAATAAGCGCGTGGTCGCAGCCTACGTCGGCAATCACGGCGGCGGGCAGTATTTGCTTTTTTATCTCGTCGAGCCGACCGTTCATCGGTATGCGATTACCTATCGGTAAACTCTTTGAGCCGCTTCGACCGGTTGGGGTGACGAAGCTTTCTGAGCGCTTTCGCTTCGATCTGACGGATACGCTCGCGGGTAACGCCGAACTCCTTACCTACGTCTTCGAGCGTGCGCGGATGCGCGTCGTCGAGCCCGTACCTTAAACGGATGACCATTTCCTCGCGCGGCGTAAGCGTGTTAAGCACCGCGGCGAGCTGCTCGCGCAGCATTCCCGCTTCCGCAAAGTCCTGCGGTGCTTTGGACTTTTCGTCCTCCAAGAAGTCGCCAAGATGGCTGTCTTCTTCCTCGCCGACGGGCATTTCGAGCGAAACGGGGTCCTGACTGATACGCTGAATTTCCATAACGCGCTCGACGGGCAGATCCATTTCCTCGGCAAGCTCCTCCGGAGTGGGGTCGCGCCCGAGCTTTTGCACGAGTATGCGGTTGGTGCGCGCAAGCTTGTTGATCGTTTCCACCATGTGCACGGGGATACGGATGGTGCGCGCTTGATCGGCTATCGCACGAGTGATCGCCTGACGTATCCACCACGTGGCGTACGTCGAGAACCTGAATCCTTTGGTATAATCGAACTTTTCGACCGCTTTCATAAGACCGAGGTTGCCCTCTTGAATAAGGTCGAGAAGCTGCATGCCGCGCCCCACGTAACGCTTGGCTATGGCAACGACGAGCCTGAGGTTGGCTTCGGTGAGCCGTTTTTTGGCGTCCTCGTCGCCGTCGGACATACGCTTGGCAAGCTCGGTTTCCTCGTCTGCGTTGAGCAGCGGAATTTTACCTATATCTTTAAGAAAGACCTTTACGGGATCGTCCGTACCGACTTCGCCGCCGATAAGGCTCTCGATATTTTTGAGCTCGGTCGTTTTGACCTGACCGTCCGTGATCTCGATATCGCTGTCGCGGATAATGCGCATAGCTTCTTCGAGCTGCTGCGCGTCAGCGCCGCATTCGATAGTGAGCCGCTCGCCTATCTCTACGTTGGATACGAACCCGCGCGTCTTGCCGATCGAAATAAGCTTTGTCAGCGCGTTGTTCATTTTGGAAGTAAGTATGGGCGCACGCTTGCCGTCTTTGAGTATGGTTACGTTTTTCTCCTCGAAAAATTGAAGCGCGTAATCCATATCGTCCGCGCCCGCGCGAAGCTCGGTAAGCTTTTCCACGATAGCGTCGTACTCGACTGCGCCGTCCTTGGCGGACTTGAAAATTCCGTCGAGCGCGGCGGTGATCTCCGCGGACGGTGCGTACGACGCGGCGGTTACGGGCGTCGTTACTTCCTGAACGGTCTTTGATCCTTTGTTCTTATCTCTCATGTGATCTCCTTAACTGCGGTATTTGTTTAGCTTACTGCGTTCGGCGGACAGTTTTCCGATCTGCGGAATGATAACTCCCTTGTCGCCCGTTTTAAGCATTTCGTTGAGCCTGTCTATCTCGCGGTCCAGTACTCGCCTGTACAGCTCGCGCTCCACGTCGATAAACTTGCTTTCGCCGTCGCCCGGCAAACCCTTGTATTCGTACAGCTCCCCGACTGCGCCGTCGCTGCCGAACTCGTCGAACAGCTCATTCGGAGTGCGTTCGGGGTGGCGCATACACCAGTCGTACAACCGTCGCGACAGCTCGTCCGGCATTACGCTCGACACGTTGTAGCCGTTCGGCTTGTAGTCGCCGCGAATGAGGCTCGCGAGGTAGAACTTGACCGCTTCGTCGTACTTGACGGGCGCGGCGTTCGGCTCGTCGGGCGGTGGCGGCGCCGTTTGCGTTTGAGCCTTAACGGTCTTTTCGAAATTCGCCTGTCGCATAAGAGCGGTTACCGAAAATCCGGTCAGTTTGGCGATATATTCGAAATACTGTTCTTGCTCAACGGGGTTATCAAGCGCCGTTACGACCTTAGTGCTTTCTATCGCGAACTGCGCGCGCTTATCGGGATCGGTAATATCGAACTTGTTTTTGAGAACGTCTATCTTGTACGCGGTGAGCGGCACGGCTTCATCAAGAAGCTTTTGATAGCCTTGCGCGCCCTCGCGCTTGATGACGTCGTCGGGATCGAGTCCGTCCGGTAAACGCACGACCTTGACCGTGATACCCGTTTCGCGCAGGATATCCAATCCGCGCATGGTTGCTTTCTGCCCTGCGGTATCGCCGTCGTAGCTGATATAAACCAGGTCGCTGTACAGTTTGAGCTGTCTTGCCTGTTTGGTGGTGAGCGCAGTGCCCATGGACGCGACCGCCGTATCGAACCCCGCCTTGTGCAAGGCTATTACGTCCATGTACCCCTCGACCATTACTACGTAGTCTATCGGGGCTTTTTGCTTGCGCTTTTTGAGTAGGTTGATACCGTAAATAACCTTTGACTTATCGAAGATCTCGGTCTGGGTGCTGTTACGGTACTTGGCGAACTGCGCGTCCTTTTCGAGCGTGCGCCCGCCGAACGCCACAACGTTGTTCATGTTGTCGATTATCGGGTAGATCAACCTCTTACCGAAAACGTCGTAATGTCTGCCGTCCTTGTCCTCGGCAATGCCCGCCGCGTGGATCTGCTCGTAGGTATAACCCTTTGACAAGAGATAGTCGAGCATTTCGTTAAAGTCGAGGCTCGCGCCGAGCCCGAACCGCGTTATCATAGCGGGCGTTATTTGTCTGTCGTTTAGATAGTCATTAAAGACCTTGGCGCGCAGATTATTGAGGTTGTCGTGGTAGTGCCGCGCCGCGTCGCGCATGAGATTGTACAGAGTTTCGCGGTGTTTTTTGTCGACGCGCTGAAAGTTTGTTCCCGCCTTGGGCTTGGGCATTTCCAGCCCCGCCTGCTCGGCAAGCATTTTGAGCGCGTCGATAAACTCGATGTTCTCCATCTTCATAACGAAGGAGATGGCGTTGCCGCTCTCTTTGCAGCCGAAGCAGTGAAAGAACTGCTTGTCCGGCGATATCGAGAACGACGGCTGCGTTTCGTGATGAAACGGACAGCACGCCCAGTAAGTATTGCCCTTGCGATCGACGTGAACGTAACGCGATATAAGCGAAATTATGTCGGTCTTGTCGAGCACCTTACCGATGAAATCGGAAAACTCTCTATCCATGCAACTCCTCGTTTGACTTTGGCTAATCTTTACAGCTTGGACCAACTCTGCGGCACGGTCAAGCCCTCGAAAAGGCGCACGGCGTAGTGGTCGGACATTGTGGAAATGTAGTCGCATACGCGGCGCTCGACGGGCTCCGTTTCGTACCTGAACTGTTCGGGCAGCTCGCTCTCGTGCGCACAGAAATACAAGTACAAATACTCTATCATTTTTATGGCTTTCTTCTCTTCCGACTTGGCGAGCGGCGAAGTGTAAACGTTTTGGAACATATACGTTCTCAGCTCGTTCATTGCTGAAGCAAACTCGGGAGTTTGCGCAACCGTATTTTTGCCATAACTCTCGGTAATTATATCGGTTATCATGGACGAAATGCGCTTACTATGCGTGTCGCCGAACACGTCTGTGAACCGTTTGGGAATGTCCGTCGCCTTGATCACCCCACCGCGGATCGCGTCGTCTATATCGTGGTTTATGTATGCAATGCGGTCGGCGAACGCCACAACCTTGCCTTCGAGAGTTGCAGGCGTGCCGCTCGACGTGTGATGAAGTATTCCGTCGCGCACCTCGAACGTAAGGTTCATGCCCTGTCCGTCGTACTCGATAACGTCCACCATTCTAAGCGACTGCTCGTTGTGCGTGAAGTGCGTAAACTTATTTAGCGCGCGCTCGCCCGCGTGCCCGTACGGCGTGTGCCCAAGGTCGTGACCGAGCGCGATCGCCTCGGTAAGATCCTCGTTGAGCCGCAGACACCTGGAAATCGTTCGCGCTATCTGGCTGACTTCGAGCGTATGCGTGAGCCGCGTTCTGTAATGATCGCCCTCGGGCGAAAGGAATACCTGCGTTTTGTGTTTGAGCCGACGGAACGCCTTGCTGTGAATTATGCGGTCGCGGTCGCGCTGAAACTCGGTGCGCATGGGACAGGGTTCGAGCGGTTTAAGCCTCCCCTTACTGTCGCTGTCCTTGCACGCGTACGGTGACAAATACTTTTCTTGAAGCTCGTAAGTTATCGCCTTATAGTCCATAGATGAACGCCACCTCCCGTACAGTTTCTTTTTTGTCGATCAAAAATTTCAAGCAAGCAAAACATTGTCGCTTAAAGTATATAAAACGACTTGCATATCATATCATGCTTTAACTCGATTGTCAACCCTTTTTTAAAAATTTTATTAAATTTTGTTTGACGCTTCTTCTTTTATATATTTTCTATACTTCTTATATAGAAGATTGTCGCCGTCGATATAGGGCGGCATACAAAAAACCTTTTTATCGCCTTTATAGAAATACCATTTTAAGCTCCGATACCTTTTAGACTGTTTATACTCCAAGTCCTTATACTTGTATTCTACTTTCCTACCGATAAAATTTCTATAAACAAACCCGTCGTCTTTGATATCCACTTTCCACACCGACCATGCAATGAACGCAAATAAACCGGGAAATCCGAATATTCCGAAAAATAATATTATAAACGGCCAATCTTCAAATTGAAATAATAAAATATAAATGCTATAAAGCAAGCAAAAACAAAAGCCGAATATCGGTATAACCAAAAAAAACCGTGGAAACCGCAAAACTCTTGGGTTCTTGGGCTTCGTCCCGTATTTTCTACTATATTTATATACAAAAAAATACATCAAAAACAGAAGTATAGGCAACAAGACAAACACTATAATATTTTGAAGGATCTTCATAGCCCACCTCCTTAAAACGCGGCAATCGCCTTTATACAAACAAATTATAAATCACTAAAATTAAAACACAATTAGTCGTTTATTAGATTTTCATTAAGCTTTGCTATTACTATATCGCCAAGCTCGATTTTGTCTATAACCTCATGCAATTCTTTTTCGCTTTTAGCCGCCAGTAACTGTTTATGCCAACGATCCTTATCGTAATTTCCACATTCCGCACGCATAAGCGCGTCTGTCAAGCGCAGCTTGATATTATCAAGCTCGGAATTATTATCGACGGCTACTATCTTATATTTTTTATTTGGATCATAATTTGTTATGACCACAGTAACGTTATCGGCATAGTCTACGGCATTCTCGCATTTTTTACCGTTTACGAAAAGCTCGACGCTGCCGTTATAAATATTCTCGAAAACTATTCTGAGCGTTCTGTTCTTCGGAACTACTTCATCGTCGCCTTTTCCGCTTATATCGAGGGTCACAGTTTTACCGGACTGACTAACCTTAAAATCGGTAAAGTGCTTTTTACCGTTTTCGCCATCTTCGTACAGCGAGTACGCGCCGTCGCCCGAAAACACCTTGACTTCGAGCGTTTGCGGGTTTGCGACCGAATTTCCGCTATCACAAGAAAGTGGCAAGACTGTCCCCGCCTTAGCAAGCACGGGGATGCTGTCCAGCCTACGAAATAAAGTCATTTGCCTGCCGTTTTCGTCTTTTATATCGTATTCTTCCTTGGTGAATACGTCGGTATACTTACCGCGCGGCAACCATACTTTTATTCTAGTAAAGCCGTCGGGATCCTGCGGTGAAATAGCGGGCGCGACGATAAGACCGCCGAACAAATACTGATCACGCGAATTATCGTAGGCGTTCTCGCAATCGGGATATTCGTAATACATGGGCTCGACGAGCGTTTTGCCCTGCTCGTGAGATAAATAATCGGCTGTATACAAAAACGGTATTAGCCCATGACGAAACTTTAAAAACTCCGTAGCGATAAGTCCTACGCCGTTTCCGTAAGCCCAAGGCTCTTTTGATACAACCTTAGCGCACATACTGTGGAGCCTATTTATCGGACTGAAAACGCCGAACTGAACGGAGCGAGCGTAAAGCTCTCCGTCCGTCTTTCCGCCCATGTGCCCGCCTATATCGTGCGACCACCAGCCGTAACCGATATTGCTCGCCGTTGCCGTAAAGTACGGCAAAAACGAAAGCGTATTCCAGGTTATATGCGTATCTCCCGAAAACCCGACGGGATACCTATGCGATCCCACGCCCGCATAGCGCGAAAGTATGATCGGGTTTTCGTTGTTCAAACCGTTATCGAGATAATGATAATGATTGAGCGACCACAACGGATCGAGCCCATCCAAATCGGACTTTGTGCCCTGCTGCCAATCTATCCACCAAAACGCAACACCGTCCTGCTCGTACGGCTTATGTATGCACGAAAAATAATTGTTGATAAACCTATCGTCGGTAACGTCGAAGCGTATCGCTTCCTCGGTAGCGGGATCTTTGCCCATAGCCGTAGCCATGCTTTTATAGTTATCGTCAAAGAAGCGTATCCCGTCCGCCGGATGCACGTTGAGCGTGATTTTTAAGTTTCTGTCGCTTATGCGTTTTAAGAACGCCTTATAATCGGGAAACAAATGCTTATTCCAGCCGTACCCCGTCCAACCGCTCGTACCGCCGTAGAACACAGGATCGCCCTTCGCGGTAATGCCGAACTCATTATCTATATCTGTATAGTGCCAATCCATATCGATAGTCGCGACTGTAAGCGGAATACCTCGCCGCGCAAAGTTATCAAGTACAATCAGGTATTCGCTTTCCGTATACGGATAGTACCTGCTCCACCAATTGCCGAGCGAATAGCGTGGAAGCATGGGCGTGTATCCCGTTATTTCGTAAAGCGCACGCACGGCGCCGCGGTAGTCCTTTCCAAACGCAAAGATATATTCGTCGCTACCGGCGCCGCGCTCTGCGATTATTTTCCCATTATCGTCGAGAGTGAGCGACAAGCCGTCGTCTAGCACGGCCACACCGTTCTTAGAACACACGCCGTTGCCGAGCTTTACTTTACGAGTTAAAAGCTTGGGCTTCCACGCATATTCCTCGGTATCGCCGTCGCAGTTATCGAGCGTGCGGCACGTGCCGAGTAGATTTTGCGAATTGTCTATGGGAATATTCTTGCCGCCGAGCACGACATGGCATTGCTTGCGGTCGGGCTTTAACACGAGCATGACGGCGTTCGTCGATATTACACACTCGCCGTCCGTTTTGTTTACCGAAAAAGATTGCTTCGGCGCATTCCGATACCACACGCATTGGGTAGCATTATCACGCCAAATATGCGCGGTATTGTTTTCCAAACGGAACAACCCCTCACCCAAAACGGTTACGCGGTAATCCTGCCATACGATAATATTCTTCTCGTCCGCCTTGCCGTAGGTCTTGACTATAAGATGCTTATCGAGCATACCTTTTCTCCAAAACATAGAGATTCGATTAAGTATACCATAATAATGCAAAAAACAAAAGCGATATCGACAAAATTTCGACGATACCGCTTATTGATTTGCAGTTTAATTTCAAATTTGGATGTATTAAAATATTTTTAATTGATCCAAATTCAACACACTTTGTGGTTAATATATTTACTCTACCGTACTGATTGTTACACTGATTTTACACGGATGCGGTATACTGCAAGGCTCGCCGTTTTCATCAAACATTTCGTCTAAAGGACTTTTAGACGTTAACGTGATGAATATTTCTTCGTTATCGCAAGATTGCAAAACTTTTATTATAAAATGATTTTCTTTATCCGGATTTTCCGTTATCTCGATTTTGGTTTCGTCATATTCGAATTCAATCGGATAATAATCATTTGTTAAATCTAAATCTATTTCAAGATCAGCAAACCACATATCGTATTCGGTCGACACAGTTAACGTCGCACTTTTTTTGATTTGCCGACCTCTGCCGCCAAAATCGTCAAACACTACTTTACCGTCTCCCCAAAAACATCTATCTACGCCATCTCCATCTTGTATAAAAGTGTCATATGCTAAGTGTATGGGACGACTTACATTCTCTTCAATTTGCGAGTCCTGTTCATTTTCTGTGTGTGAATTATCTACTTGCGAGCCTTGTTGATTTTCTGGCTTCACGCTACAAGCAGAAAGAGAAAATACAAGTATTCCGGTTAACAATATTAACAATAATTTTTTCATACTAACACCTCGCCATATAATAAAATTTAAGATTCGGGTTGGCGAGCGGGATTGATTTTCCCATCATTCCCAAGATCTCTTGGGTCCTGATAGTTTACGGAAGATGAAGCATTATTTGACGCGCCGTCAAGTTGATCGTCGTCTTGTTTTGCCGGCGCATCTAAATTACCATTCGAAAATGGATTAAAGCGGTTTTCATCTTGCTCGCATTTTCGGAATTGTCCGTTATCGTCGACATACATAAAGCCGTCCATATAACTAAAATATATTTTTTTGGCTCCGCGCAGATATTCCAGATCCCCATTGATATGCACGCAATAAATCTTGTTGTTCATAGTTATTACGGTATATCCGTTATCCCCGTCGAGGTCTAAATACATACCGTATTCGTCATCTTCGATTAGGTAAACGGGAGAAGAATACTCTATCGAGGTTGCCGCCCATTCCGTTCCGAATACTTTGTTATATCCAGTGACAATAGACTCTAAGTCCTTGCCGACCGTCTTTAATGCTTGTTCGACTAAAACGAGATTGCTTTTCGACTTGGAGCTTTCCTTATCCGCCGACGCGGAAAGATTAACCGTAGTCAGACAAACTGCAGAGCTTAATGCCACGCACGCCAGCGACGCTATGAAGATTCCATTTCTTACTTTTGTTTTCATCAGTTACCTCCCAAACTGTTGTTTTCACTTAGGTATAACCGATTTATCCGTTTTTGTCCAAAAATTTTAAGAAAAACCCAACAGGCAACATGCCTGTCGGGTTTCTGTTTTACTCAACCGTACTGATTGTTATTGTAACATGCCATATTAAAGGAACAAGATAAGGGTTGCTGCGCTTAACCTCTATTATGGAGGTCATCTCTTCCTCTTCACAAGGCTGCAGCACCTTCAATATAAAATGATCCTTTTTATCCGGATTAGATTCTATCTCGATCTTTGTTTCGTCATATTCGAATTCAACAGGATAATAATATTCTTCATTCGCTAAATCTAAATCTCTTTCGTGCTCAGCAAACCACATATCGTATTCGGTTTGAACGGATAACTCGGCGCTTTTTTGTTTTTGACTTCCGGATGCAAAGTGATCATTAAAATATACTTCTCCGTCTTCCCAAAAGCATTTATCTTCACCGTCTATATCTTGTATTAAAGTGTCAATTGCGGTACACACCGGTTTACTGCCAGGCTGCTCGGGCTGCTCGTCTTTCTTTCCCCCGCATGCAAAACAAGATAACGCAAGTAAACCGACTAATAATACGGATAATAGTTTTTTCATTTTAGCACCTCGCCATATAATAAAATTTAAGATCGGGGTTTGCAGGCGTATTGGGATCAAATATTCGGGATGAAAGGTTCCCACCGTCCGCAACCTCGTAAAAAAACTTATATTCTATTGTAGAATACGTATCGCTTACGCTGGTTTCTTTGCCATATTTATGGTATCCTATTAACGCTACCCCATGATTGCCATACGTGCTGCTACCGGTAATTGCCAAAAAACAACATTTTTTGGAGTAAATTTTTGACGTTACTACGCCTAACGACGGAGCCTCCTCCACCCCTAAATTATTATCGTAAAGGAAATTTGCCACATACTCCATTGTTGCGGGGACGTCTGAAGCGTAATATCCGCTTTCGGGAGTATATCCCTTTTTTAATGCGTAGGAACGTATATTGCTGTATAGTATGGGCATATTTTTTAAATAATTATAATTGGCTATCCATTTATAGCTTCCACGTGAGTCCGAGCCGGACTTAGTTCCTTTTCCATATTCGCTATATAGCGGATCGTTAAGAATGCCCCAAGTTATATCGTCGGTATATATTGAAGAATATGGTACGTCTATAAATCCGCGTTTACCCCAATCCCGCATTACGTTATACATAGCGTTTAAAGAGCAGTTACCATCGCTGTTCCAACCTCATTTATCATATAGTTTAATATAATAACTTGTATGATCTTGAATAGAATACTCAAACCCGGATACAATACCGACGTCCTTTTTATTAAAAGTAAATCCGGGATAACGCGCAGAAACGTACGCGTCGATTTTTCTGGGATCGATTTCCCCATCGTCCCCGGCTCTGATTTGACCCGGATATATTGTAGATGAGGAAGTAAGCGCCAACGCGGCGTTAAAATGGTCGTCGGTTTTTTTTGCAGGCGAATCTACAATCCCGTCCATGAAAATATCTTCTTTATTCTGCTCGTATTTTCGGAATTGCTCGTTATCGTCGATATACATGAACCCGTCCATATAGCTGAAATATATATCGTCAACGTTGCGCAAATATTCCAAATCACCGTTTGTTTCTACACGGTATATCTTTTTATTCGTCGTCATTACGGCATAACCGTTGTCTGCGTCGAGGTCCAAATACATACCGTATTCGTTATCTTCGATTAGGTAAACGGGAGAAGAATATTCTATCCCTGTTGCCGCCCATTCCGTTCCGAATACTTTGTTATATCCAGTGACAATAGACTCCAAGTCATTACCGACCGTTTTCAACGCTTGTTCGACTGGAACGAGATTGTTTTCCGGCTCGGTAATTACCTCATCCGCCAATGCCGAATAATTCCCCGTTGTCAAACACAGCGCGGAGCTTAATGCCACTCCCGCCAACGCTGCCGCTATCACTCCGTTTCTTACTTTTGTTTTCATCTCTTGTCTCCTAATTTTTTATTGATTTCATATAGGTATATACTTCTTTTTGCCTTTCTGTCCAAGGATATAAAAAATAAAAAACCTAATGCGGTTTTTATTGAATATTATTATAAATCTTTTTGAATTCTTCGGGATTATTATCTTTAATTCTTTTCAGTTCGGTATACGTGAATTTATCTCTGTAAAATGTTGCCGCCTTTATTAGTTCTTCATCCCGACAATAATAACTCTCTATTTTATTAGCGGTATCCGAAAGCCAATGATATATTTGAGAATCGGTCTCTTTGACCACTTCTACAAAATACCGTGCAAGCAGAAAAAGGTGGCGCTTTATCTCGCACATAATAGGATCTACGCCGTTAAAATTCCCGTATTTGTTAAATGATACTATTTTACATTCCCCGCCGCAAATACCGCGCGCAAAACAACCGTTACATTTGTTATTTCTCTGACTATTCCACATTTCTTCTATTTTTCTCAGCCGTATGCCGTATTCCAAATCACCCACGACTCCGCCCTCTATACCTACCGCCGCAGGACAAAAATGAATGTTTTTATCGCCCGCCAAAAAAAACGCCCGATTCCCGCATCACAACGACCGTAGACGTTTCTGCCAAGCAGGGTGCGCTTTAAAAACTTACCGAAATAATCATCACCGTTAATAACGGAATAAATATACTTCTTATCACCCGATAAAGTTTCGTCTAACAGGAATTTTACCAGTTTATCGTATCTGTCGCAAACAGCTTGTATATCCAACTCTCCGTCGGTATACCTAACGGGCTTCATACTGATCGTAGGCAATAGCTTAGACATACTTAAAAACGATTCCAACAGATTGCCGTCCGTATAAGTCATAGCCAAACCCACGTAGTCGTTATGTTCTATCGCCTTGATATTATTTGTAACTACGTCGTAGCTTCCTTTTCCGTTGTGAAAAATTCTGTTCTTATCGTGGTTTTCTTTCGTTCCGTCCAAACTAACGCCAAACAGTATTCCCGCCGATTGAAGCTCTTTAACCGTATCGGGCGTCAACAACACTCCGTTTGTGACAAAAGTCGGTAGAAACTCTCTTAAATATCTATCGCTTAAACTATTGCAATATTTTGCTATCTGTAAAGCTAACTCTTTATGTAATAGAGGTTCTCCCGCACCCGACATATCTATGATATATCTATCCGCATTAGGATAAACCTGCATGACGCAATCAACAAATCGCTTAATATCGTCTAAACCTAATTCTCCGCCGATTTTCTTAAAGCAATATTTGCAGTTAAGATTGCAGCTTTCACTGATATGCAGACACATTGTCACAGTACTCACGTACTGCGGAGAAAACGGCACGCTATCTACATTGGAAAAATTTTCCGAATTGTTTTTTGCGTTTGTTTCAAGCGGTAAGCACTCATCATCTAATTCATAAGTCCTATCAAAAATCTTAAACGTCCTTAGCATGATATGCACCTTTTATTCCTGCGATAAAAGCAATATTTCGATAAGCTCGAACAATCTCGATTCATCGCTATTTTTCAACGTGATATAGTAGTCGTAGCTATCCCATTGAAAAATTCCGTAAGAATTACCGTTGACCGTAAACCACTTTACCAAGCAGTCCGAAACCGTGCTCTCTTTTTTACATATCCATATATTATATTCCAAAAAGTCCAACGGGTGATCATCGGGACAAATAACGTATTCGATATCGTCATTTGTTTCCATATTGCAAAGGCTTACGCACAATCCTAAGAAATCTTCTGTTGCATAGTGTTTGTATTTTGTTACTTCGTAATCAGAAACATTATCCCATTCAAAGTACAGAAAGCTCGTGCCGTTTGCTTCATTGTATTCTAATACGGTGCAATCTAATTCCATAGGTATATACTCACACCCGGGTCCGCCGCTACTGTCGCCAAGTGGTTCACCGCCTGTTGTACCACCAGTATGATCATTACTCGTTGTTCCACCATTATGATCATTATTTGTTGTTCCGTCATTATTCAACAATAAAGAAGGAATTAATACAATAGCCAAAGCCGCCGCTGTCGCTAACGGCGCAAAAATGGAAACACGCTTTAAAATCGACTTTTTCGGATGCGCACCCTTTTCGGTATTTTCGCTCTGCGCGAGCTCGGGGTGGATTTGTTTAAGCGCGTTGGCTAACGCTATATTATCATTCGATTTGTTCTCTCGAATTTTTTTATGAAGATCTTGTTCTCTCAAGCTAACCTCTACTGTAAATAGGAGTATGTTTTATTAATTTGTTTTGTCCAAAAATTACTTTAAATATTTATCTAATTTTTTCAGGGCTTGTTTTAGGACATAAGCGACAGCGCTTTTTGGAATATTCATTTCTTTGGATATTTCTCTGAAAGTCATATCCATAAAAACTTTATATTCTATTATTGTGCGCTCTTGGTCATCCAAACGCGCTATCGCCCGTTCTATATCATATTTATTTAAACGTTCATTCTCATTAAAAACCACAGGACTTGTATCTTTGTATTCTTCTAAGGCTATGTATTTCTCCAATGACTCGTCTCGACTTACTTCTTCACGGTTCAATTTGTACGCTTCATTTTGAGTTATTCTCACGATCCAAGCCAATCCGTTTTTTGAATTATCAAAAGTTTTTATAGCGCGTAGAATTCTATCGTATGCCAAAAAAACACATCCTCAACCAGTGATTTATCAATTAAATACTTATACGCTATGTATTGCATATATCCACGCGAATAATCAATAAACTCCTCCAAACAATCTTCACCCTTCATTAACCTTAATAAGAATTTATTGATTTTTTCGCGTGTCGATCTCATTGAAAAATATACCATTATTAATAACAGTTGTCAACACCTATCTCTGCCATCATATCAAAAACTAAGTATTAATAATGTAAAATCTTATACATACAAAAGCGATATCGACAAAATTTCGACGATACCGCTTATTGATTTTAACTTAATTTATTTAAGCTCACGAGAGCAACGACTTGACTATTGCCGCCGCCCAACGCAAGAGCGACGGAACTGTCTCGTCGATCAAGACTTTTACGTGCTCTTTCAGTTCCAAGGTCAGCTTACCCACGTGCTCGAACGTACTGCCCACCGCCTTAGTGCCGGCTATCGCTATCGGTGCGTACGCATGGTCGCCTATTGCTACGTACTGCCCGACTGCGAGCGCGCCTACCGAAATATCGCCTATCGCAACCGCGCCGAGTGAGAACACACCGAAACTGATAGAGCCGACCGAGAATATGCCCGCCGCAATCGCACCCACGGCGAACAATGCCGCAGAGAACAGCCCTACCGAAAACAACAACCCGAGCGAAAGCGTGCCGATAGAAATAACGCCGAGCGATAAAACTCCGACCGACACCACTCCACAGGACTTTACCCCTACCGCGATAATTCCGCGCGCATTCACGCCGATAGCTATTATTCCGCGCGCGTTCTTGGCAATATGCCACAGCGGCAAACCGCCTATCATCTTTTTGCTTTTGCGTTCCTTAACGGATAACGAAGTACCGCTTATCTTTATATCCTGCGAAGAAGTAGATTTTTCATTCTCGTTCGGTTCAGGCGCGTCCAATAATAAATAGTCCGACGAGCAACCGAACAGCTCGCAAATCTTAATTATTTTTTCCGTTTCGGGATAAGCCAAATCGCTCTCCCACTTGCTGACCGACTGCCGCGAAACGCATAAAAGATCCGCAAGCTGTTCTTGCGTATAGTTTTGCGTCCTACGCAGCTTAGCCAGTTTATCGCCGAAAGTCATATACTTTGCTCCCAATGTTGAAATCAAAACAATTATACAATACGCGAATATAATATGCCACCGATTTTCGGTTTCTATATGTAAACTTTCGGTTGCTTTTTTCCGCTTTACATGGGTTTCAGATTTTTATTGAGTCTATCTACCATCCAAGCAATGCGTTTTTCGCGCCCTGCTTCTGTTTTAGCATCCAGATACGCCTTTACGTACGTTTTCTTTACCGACAAAGGCATTGCCTGAAAATTAGTATACGCAGGCTCGTACGACTTCAAAACTTGGGATAAAGCGTCGATTTGTTCGTCCGTAATCGCTGCGGGTTTTGGCGCGTCCCACTGCCCGTTGTGCTTGGCTTCTTCTATCTTGCTTCTGCCGTAATCGGTCATTAGCCCGCGTTCTTCGAGGCTTTTTACCAATGCCTTATTCTTCTCAGACCATTTGCTGTTCTTTCTACGCAATGAAAAATATTTTTTATATGTATCATCGTCAATGCTTTGCATTTGTCCGTCTATCCAACCGAAGCAAAGCGCTTCTTCCAGCGCTTCCTCGGCTTTCAGCGTTTTGGGCTCGCCGCGCTTGCCGAACAAAAGCCAAACGCCGTCGGTTTCCAGACAATGCTCGTTAAGCCAGCTCCTGAATTGATTTCTATCGCCGAATATCAAAGTATCGTTCATTATTTGTTTTCCGTCGTTCCTTTAAGATTAGAAAGCGCTTCGGGATTGTTAGATACGACCATTCCTACGGTCCGGCAACAGTCCATAGTAGCGCAATCGCCGCAGGTTTCGCAGCCTTTGCCAAGCGCGCACTGTCTTATTGGACAAAGACTGTCGCAATATGGAGTTTTTACTCCGTCGGCGCGGCAACCCTCGCAATTGATCATTTCCGCAGTGATTTCCACCCCGTTCAGCTTCGACCAAAGCTTAGCGACCTTTTCCCGCAAAGAATTATCGTCGTTAAGCGTAGCAATTCGCGCGTCGCACTTTTCGCAATCAAGTCCGCAATATGCAATAAGTTTTTTCATGGTTCGTTTTTCCTTTTGTTTAGGGGGCGTGCTATTGGGATATTATATCAAAATCGACAACGCCGCTTTCGGTGTGATAGAGCGCGCCGATAACGGTAAACTCGCCCGTTTTATTCAAAAGTTTTTCTATTTTTTCAACGCTGTGTTTTACGTTGAGAATACTCGCCTTAACGGTATCTTTTTCATTCCCGACGGCGTGCTTGATCTCGTCTGTAAGAAACTTAACGTACCCGTTGTTTTCGTTTACGGCGGCGCTTACCGCACCACAACCCGTGTGACCGAGAACGACTACAAGCTTACACCCAAGATGCTCCGTCGCGTATTCTATACTACCGAGCTGGCTATTGTCTATCACGTTGCCAGCAACGCGTATAACGAATAAATCGCCTATCCCCGCCGAGAAGATGCTTTCGGGAATAACACGCGAATCGGAACAGCTCACGATTACGGCATACGGCTTTTGCCCATGCTCGCTCGTATACTGTCGTCTTTCGGGCGAAATATCGCCGACGCCTGTCGCGCAATTTATGTAGACTTTATTGCCGTCTTTTAGCCGTTCCAATGCGGTAGCTGCGTATAAATTCTTATCTTGCATAATTAAACGTAGATCGGCTCCTTTTAATTCTCGGGCGTATTTTCGCTATCGGTCTGCACAGCAGCGGAATCTAAAACGCTTTCTACGTCGTTTTGATTATTCTCGCTATTCGTATTTACTTCGCCGTCGATTTCCGCTCCGTCGGGCGCGCCGTCCGCTGTCGCCTCGGCGGTCGCGGCTTTTGGAGTTCTCCGTCTGAAAATCTTATTCCTAAACAGTACCAGGTTTAAAAGCACGAACGCCACGCCGACCACAAGACAAGTGATCAGCGCGTTCAGATCACTTTGCGGCGCGAAGTTCGCCAAAAACATCAACGGGAAACCGAACACCATCGCGGGCACGTTTTGAAATACTAAATTCTCGCTTGCGGGCGTGCGGTAAGTTCCGTCTATCTCACGCAGCAAAATCATGCCCGTGCTTGCCGTGCCGGTAAGCATACCGAAGAACGCCAAAAACTGCTCGTGACGGTAAGACGCGAACTGCCGTTTACATACGAAGTTTACGTAGAACACGGTGACGAGCGCGCCCAAAACAGCCAAAATAAGCAATACGCCCCAGTACGATACGAGGAGCGGTATTCTTATTGCCGCAACGCCAGCTACTATCATAAGGTCGAAAGCAAATCCGCCTATTCTGTCCATCATAAAGTTATTTACGATCTGCTTCTTTATGAGCTTTTTATCGTAAAGCTTGTTGAGCACGGCTTTTACGGGTATTGTCAAAAGCACGCCGATAAAAAAGTTAAAGCCGAACAGCGTTGTGGCAAGCGACGGGATGAGCTTAGATAAGCCGTACATTATCCCGAACGACGCGGCGTATACGGCAAGCACGATCGCCACCTGCACGGTAAATTTATCCATGGACGAAACAACCGAAATCTCGTTGCCGTCCTCGTAATCTGACAGTGTAAAGCTCTTTTCCTTTTCCACTATCTCTATCCGCCCCTTGCGGCGCATAATATTGATATAAATAACGCCGACTATGCACGCTACCAAAAAACCGAGCGCGGCGATGGTCAAGCCGAAATTACTTCCACCGGTAAAACCGTAGCTTTCAAAGGTATTGCCGAAATTCATTGCTTGTCCCGTGCCCTGACCAAACCCGAACGCAAGCAAAATACCCGCCGCCGAAATCAGCCCGTCGGGATGAAACGCCGCTACGGCAATGAGCGTAACAGCCAAACCGACGAACGCCTGTATTAAATATCCGTTGACGGTAGTCAAGCCCGAGTTAAACACCTCGCCCGCGCGCTGTTTATTGAACTTCTTCTTGGAAGTACGCATACCCGAAGCGACGAAACCTATACCGAGGCAATGATAAGTTATAAGCTCCAAAATCGTCATACCGTTGAAGCCGCCGCTCTCGCCGCTTCCGCCGAACAGCGAAAAATTAAAGAAATAATCGCCTGCGCAATAGTATGTAATCGTCGAAATGATCAACAATATCAAACCGCCGATAACCGATACTGGTATCAAGGTCTTTTTCAGGAACGGAATGAACCGTCTGAGAACGTTGCCCAAAAGCATACTGAATAGCAATACCGCTATCAGTATTAAAAAAGCCCAAACGTTTAACTCGGAGTAATCCATAATCAGCCCTCGCTTATCGGCTCGGCGATCCGCCTAAGCCCGTCGAAAATATGCACGTATTTTATTGCGCAAAACCGCTTATTGCCCTTGACCTGCAAAATCTTCCCGTCGTAATAAAAATTGAATTTCTTTTTACCGACCATTGTCAAAGCCGAAATATCCTTTAAAGGGTAAACGCGTTCTTCCTTTCGATCGGCAATTATAATATTATCTTTATTTATCAAAACGCGGTCGCCCGCAAGCTTTTTCTTTCTTTTGAATTTAACGCTTTCGCGGAAAAGTATGCCGTCGTCGCACACTTCCAAACCGTTTGATACCATTTTAACGATTTCCTTGCGCTCCCACTCGAACCACTCGTATATGCGCGTATAGTCGTTTACGGGCGGAGAAATCGCAAGCTTATTCGTATAGGTCGAAGCCGTACCGCAATGCGCGCATTTGAATTTATGCTTATGCGACGAAATAACCGAAACGTTGTTGCACACGGGGCACAGATACAGTGCGCGTTCTATATACTCGGCGCGTTTACGGCTCTTGTATGCTATACCGGAAAGCGTATCGTCGACCGCAAGCTCGGTTTTGATTACGTCGAACAATTCTTCGGTCGGTATATCTTTGAGCTCGTCGGGCGATATTATTCTGCGCACGCTCCCCGTGCTGCGACCTTTTCTTATTGAATGTCCCCAGCGCGGGTCGGTGCCGTAGCCGCCTTTTATATTGTAGATCACAAGCGGTACTTTAACCAATTTGGCAAGCTTTGCGATCGCGTCGGTCATTTCCCACTGTCCGCCGGAAATCGTGCGATTGCCCTCGGGAAAAATCCCGACCGCTCCCCCCTCCTTAATTACGCGCACCACGTTTCGCACCGCCGCCAGATCGCTTGCGGATTTGCTTTTGGGAATGGGCGCAACGAGATACCTAATGAGCGGCGAAACTTTAAGATTAAATATATCGTCCGAAGCCATGAAGTAAACGGGAAACTTGAACGACAGCGAAAGAAGGAACGGGTCCATAGTAGTCTGGTGATTGGATATTATAAGATACGGACCTTTTTTCAAACCGCTTTTTGCGGCGGTATAGCGATAGCGCAGTTTACAAAACAATCCGAAAATCGGGCGTAAAAACGCAAATACTCGCGCGTGCCGTCTTTTCGTCCAGTTTTCCTGTTTCTTTTGCTCTTTCACATTAAAATTATATCACGCAGCCCCAAAAAAGTCAAATCTATTTATATTAAGCAAAATAAAAAGCCTACTCCTTGGAATAAGCCTTATCAAGCATTATTATCTCATAGAATGATTTTATTCTATTGAGTTTTTAAAAAATGCGTTAAATTAGCAAATTAATATTTTTTAATTTGATATTTTTCAATAAACTGTGCGCAAACTGGCGAAACGTAGAAAACGTATTTACGGACTGTCTTTTCTCCGTTCGGAGTTACGTATTCAAATGTTTCCACGTTGCGCGGGGCGACCTTTTTTGCGACGCGTTCAAGGCTTGAAAATAATTTCGTCATGCAATCGGGGCGCGGGACCCACTCGTCGTTTTTATCATAGTAGCCGCTTATAACAAAAAGTCTTGCTCTGCTAATGGTTTTTGCATCGTACGAAATACGGGAAAAACCCGCTTCTATCAAAGTATTCCCCGACGGCGTGTAGCCGCTGTCTACGTACTCTCGCCCATCCTCGAAAGCCCCGATCTTTACTTCTCCCGCGGGCGGATAGTGAAAAAAATAATCGAAACAATTAGGCGTGATCAATGAAATATCATTACCGCGGATAACCTTTCCGTTTTCTTTCTTTAAGATCTCACAGCCTTTTTGCAAAGCCGTTTCCGCTATCTTTAAAAAACCGTCGTAATCAAGCCAATAGTTGATTTGTTTGCCCATGATCTACCCCGTATTCGGTACGCAATCTCGATAAAAACATTATATCGAAAAATTCCCGATTTGTCAAACGGCGCTACGAAAGCATTTAAAAATATAACCGCCCGCACGATACAGTGCGAGCGGTTAGACTTATTAATTACTTTCTCGGGTTTTTATGTTCACCTGTGCAGCCGTGTTACTATAATGGGCGATTCAGTTCCAATATGCAAATGCGTCCACATTGAACGAACCGCTTTTGCCTACAATCTTCAAGACGTGCTCGCCTTGCGCAAGTGCGTCGCCGGAATAAATATATGCAAGCGAACCCGCTTTTACTGCGTTTGATTCACCGAACGAGTTGTAAAGCGTTTCCGACACCTGAATATTGGGATTGCTTGCGGAAAGACTTACGTCCGATGCGACAAGCACTCCGTCAATATAGATATCAACCGTGCCGTAATCAGAGGACTTTTCGGCAAAATATGCAACCCGCGTACCGGTAAAGGTGTACGAAACGCTGCTGCCCGCTTCCGCAGTGTAGATTATGCCGTAATCGCAAAGAGTGTTTTTTGTTCCCCATTCGCCCGAATAAATGACGTTTTCGTCGTGGGGCGTTGCCATATTTCCGTTGGCAAAAACTATACCGTACGAGAAATCGATGCTGTTCATTGCAAAATAGCGACCGTTATCGGTCTTGGTTACTACCAGCTTATAATACTTTATTTCCGCAGCGTCGAAACTATAAGTCTTATTTCTTGCGTCATTAGTCACAGCATCGACTTGTTCGGTTAAAATCGTGTAATTTGTGCCGTCCTTACTGCCGTAAAGTTTGAAGCTCTTAACCATGCCGTTGTTTTTATTCTTATAGTCGCCCTTGTAGCCATTGAAGGTAACTCTATTTACCTTGCGTACGGAACCTAAATCAACGACAAGCTCTAACGGCTTATCTGCGGTAATATAGTTCTCCGCACCGCCTTTGGAATGGAAATACGTATCTGCTTTACCGTCAAACATATTTGCAATGAGTAAAGTGTCGTCCCAGGACTCGTAGTTTACGGAAACAAGCGACATAGTCGAAGCAGATATATTTTCAATGCCCGAGTACTTATAAGTGTAGTTGCTCTCGAAGTGGTAATCCGTTTCGAATTTCTTGGACTCTTCCAATTTTGCATCAATGCTCGCCTCCGCAATCGCGCTTGCATCGCTGAATGCCGAAAAACTGCCGTTGGACTGTTTAGCCGCTACGCCGATACCGAAGAAATCCTGCCAGTCATTTTTTACATTAAGCACGACCTTAAAATAAACAAAACTATTGTTTGACGTAAGCTCATGCTCGTAATACTCGTTTGCTACGTAAGCGGTACCGCTATTCCTGTCGAACGTAAACGCCTTTTCCCAGGTAGCGCCCTTATCGTATGAGAGATAAAGCGTTCCTTTGCCTCTGCCTTTAAGCGTAAAACGGTAAGTGTTGGCGGCGGAAAAATACATAACGCCGTCAAGCGTCTGTATCGTCTTACCTACTTCCAACGCCTTGTAATGACCTTCCGTGTTTGAAACGGTTTTATCAAATGTGTCGTCGAGATAGTTTCTGCCCGAGCCCCAAATCTGCGTATTGGTTTCCTGCGTGCAAACGTTTTTCCTTGTTTCGGTTGACGCATAGCTACCGAAATCGAAGGTTTTCGTCTGCTCGTTATAAACCGCGTCGGATGAAGGCATACTCGAAGCTTCGTCATACGTATAAGTAGTTCTGTATAAGGTCGAAATAATTCCCTGTTTGAGGTTTATTACAAGGTCTATGTCTTCAACCGTGAAAGCTTCGTCGTCTTTGGTAATACCGAGGGTTACGATGAAATTACCCGAATAAGCCGCGCCCGACTTGGGAGTGTACTTTACTTTGTTGCCGTCAAGTTTCGCAACCGTGCCGTTCGCAGGCTGAGTAACGCTTTTAACCGTTACGGTAAAGCCGTCGGGAACTACGAGCGCCTTGCTTGCAAAGCTATTGCCCTTGAAATTATTCTTGTTGGTGAAATCCATCGTGAACTCGCCCGTGCCGTAAGAAAAGGGCTGAGCGGTCGTTATGTATTCCTTTTTGCCGTCGTAAATAATGCTTCTGCCTACCTGATATACGGAAGAAACAGGCACGAACATGGGATAATTTTTAGCCTGCGCCGCATCTACCGCCGCCTGAGATACGCCCCTTGACGTTCCCACACCGAGATTAAGTACGCTTGTAAAGTAGTACGTCATATCAAGATGGGTGGCGCTTACGAGGTTATTGAAGTAAGTGGTTGCACCGCTGTCCTTACCGCCTTTCGCCGCGGCTATAAACTTATCCTGACCGATATTGTGTAAAAGCGTTGCATATACCGACAAATCTTCACGGGCACTGCCGTTTCTGCCGTTTACCAAAAGCTCGCCAAGCGATTTAGACGGATCCGTAAACCTGTTCCAGCCGCCGTTGCCCCAGCCCGTAGCGGACGTTCTGCCCGCGGAAATTCTCGTATAAAGCGAATATGAAATTAACGTAGTTGCGTTATTGGTTACTTCACCGCCGTTTTTCAGACCGTAGCCTTGCCAGCAATGGTTATATTCGTGCATGGTGCCCCAGCTTCCGCTGTTGACGAAATGATTGTAATTGAGTGCTTCCGCAAGCCAGCTCGGGGGACAAACTACACCGTTTCGTCCGGGGTTGGCAAACGCCGCGCCCGCAGCTATGTAACAGTCACCTATAATATACACGGGGGCACTTGCACCCGAAAGACCGTTCGCCTTTACGCGGGTCGAAACCTCGGCAATCTTATCCCAAAGAACAGCCGCGTCGGTGCAGTTTTCGTAAGTGAAGTCTTTAAGCGCAAGCCCGTTCGACGACGCATATTTATGTGTCGTAAAACGAACGGAGTCGAATACCTCTAGATCGAAATAGGGTGCGGTTGAAGATTTGTTGAACTCGTACTCCTCGGGAGTGGTTACGCCGAGAATAAAGTGCTGGTATCTTACCGCGCCGGAAATAGTTACGGAAACCTTGCGTTCCACACTGTTATTTATAGGACGAAAATAGATAGGTCCGCCAAGGAAAGAACCGACGTACGCAGTGGCTATACCGTTTTCAATGGTAACGTTTTTGTATTTATCCCTGAGCTCGAATTTGCTTAAAATATCGGTCATACGTGTAAAGCCGTTGCCCTTTACTCCGCTCGAAGTAAATTCCACAGCGACCTGCTGGTCAAGGTTATAGTTCTGACCGATATACACGGCAATTCCGCCGGCAGCTTTATACTCTGCCTCGGGTATCTCGATCTTAATAACTTCACCCGCGGGCGCATATAAACCCGTAATCGTGGTAGAAGCAAGTTTCGCATGAGTTAAAGCCGTAATTTTCTTGACTATACGGGGTTCTTTGTCCGAAAGCCCGCCGCCGTACATTGTAATAGACGCCGTATGCTTGTACAACATTCTATATTTTTTATTAAACTGCTCATTTACGGTCGTAGAGCCCTCGACGACTTCTTCGCCCTCTTCAAGGCCCGCGTCTTCACCGCCCGAAATAACCTCGCCCTCTTCATCTTCATCGTCCTCGTCCACGTCGTCACTATTGGCAAGGATACGCTGACCGTTCTTCAAAAGATAGCCCTCGGCGTCTATACCGTTGTATATACCGCGCGATCTCCACGTCGGTTGAGGTAACAGCGAAATACTTTCCCAGTAAATCGCGTCCCTGTTATTAGTCGAAGTTTTAAGATTTCTCCCGTAATAGGGATATTGGGTTACGCCGTAGGTTTCATGCTCGTCCATTACTTCCTTTACGGGTTTTACAACTTTGTCAACCGCGCCGAGATACTCGCTTGTTTGCGTTGCACGCGCAGTACCCTTTTCATAGCCGCCCGTAATCTCGGCGGCGGTGGCATTTTTAACTTCAACCGTCTCGGTAGACTCAACCGGAGCAACGGGGCCCTCAAACGAAGTAACAGGATCGTCAACCGAAGTAGAGGGATCATCAACTGAGGTAGAGGGACCCGTAGGGGGTTCGGAATCTCCTCCGCTGCTTTTGTTGCAGCCCACAAAACTAAACGAGAGTATTACCGCAAGCAAACAACTTAAAATAGAAATTATCTTCTTATTTTTCATAAAAACCTTCCTTGTGATATTATATGAAACCATTTGATTACATTTTATAATTTTTTACGAAAAAAATCAAGCATTATTAGATATAAACCGAAGATCAAAAGCTTTGGTTAAAAATATAACCGTGTGTGAATGGTTTTCAAGTGAAACGCCCGACGAAGCGTCGAGCGCAACTTTAAATTATACTACCTAATATTTTGCCGTTTCGCGTTGCACGTTAAGAAAAACAAAAAAGGAAGGCTTTCGCCCTCCTCTTTCGTTATCCTTAAAATTATTTTCTCGGGTTTTTGATATTCGCCTGCGCGGCAGCCAATCTGGCGATCGGAACGCGGTACGGCGAGCAGGATACGTAGTTCAAGCCGATCTGGTGGCAGAACTCGATGGACGAGGGATCGCCGCCGTGTTCGCCGCAGATACCGCAGTGAAGGGTCTTACGCTCTTTCTTGCCGAGGGTGACAGCCATTTCCATGAGCTTGCCTACGCCCGTCGTGTCGAGCTTAGCGAACGGATCGAACTCGTAAATCTTGTTACTGTAATAGCTGGGGAGGAACTTGCCCGCGTCGTCGCGGCTGAAACCGAACGTCATTTGGGTCAAGTCGTTCGTGCCGAAGCAGAAGAACTCGGCTTCCTTGGCGATCTCGTCGGCGGTAAGCGCCGCTCTCGGGATCTCGATCATGGTGCCGACCTCGTATTTGAGGTTGACGCCCGAAGCCTTGATGATCTCGTCGGCGGTCTTAACGACAACCTTCTTAACGAACGCCATTTCCTTGACTTCGCCGGTAAGCGGGATCATGATTTCGGGAACGACCTTCCACTTAGCGTGGCGTTTCTGGACCGCGATAGCCGCTTTGATGACCGCTTTGGTCTGCATAACGGCTATTTCGGGATACGTTACGGTCAAGCGGCAGCCGCGGTGACCCATCATCGGGTTGAACTCGTGGAGATCGCTTATTATCTGTTTGATTTGGTTAACGGTTTTGCCCTGTGCCTTAGCGAGCGCTTCGATATCCGCTTCGTCGGTGGGAACGAATTCGTGGAGCGGCGGATCGAGGAAACGAATGGTAACAGGCTGACCTTCGAGAGCTTCCATAAGCCCTTCGAAGTCGGCTTGCTGCATGGGCTCGATCTTGGCAAGAGCGGCTTCGCGCTCCTCTACGGTGTCGGCGCAGATCATTTCGCGGAACGCGCCGATACGCAGAGGATCGAAGAACATATGCTCGGTACGGCAAAGACCGATACCCTGCGCGCCGAACGCGGCGGCTTGCTTAGCGTCTGCGGGCGTATCCGCGTTGGTGCGAACGCCGAGAGCCTTATACTTATCCGCAAGAGCCATGATCCTGCCGAAGTAGCCCGAGTTGGGATCGGCGGGAACGGTGGGGATCATGATGTTATAGATGTTACCGGTCGAGCCGTCGAGCGACAGCGCGTCGCCTTCCTTATAAACCTTGCCGGCAAGAGTGAACTGCTTGTTCTCCTCGTCCATCTTGATATCACCGCAGCCGGATACGCAGCAGGTACCCATGCCGCGCGCAACGACCGCAGCGTGCGAGGTCTGTCCGCCGCGAACGGTAAGAATACCCTGCGCGTACTTCATGCCCTCGATATCCTCGGGGCTGGTTTCCAAACGGACGAGTATGACCTTGTTGCCTTTCTTGCCTTCCACAACGGCGTCCTCGGCGGTGAATACGATCGTGCCTGCGGCGGCGCCGGGGGAAGCGGCAATGCCCTTGCCTACGACATTGTTCTTGTCGGCGTCTTTAAGGGCTTTCGGGTCGAACTGCGGGTGAAGAAGCATATCGAGCGACTTGGCGTCGATCTGCATAAGCGCTTCTTTCTCGGTTATCATCTTTTCGTCGATGAGGTCGCAGGCGATCTTGATAGCGGCGGCGGCGGTGCGCTTGCCGTTACGGGTTTGGAGCATATAGAGCTTTTCGTTCTCGACAGTGAACTCCATATCCTGCATATCGCGGTAGTGGTTTTCGAGAGTCTTGCAGACCTGCTGGAACTGCTCGTATACCTTGGGGAATATCTCCTTCATCTTTTCGATGGGCATGGGAGTGCGAACGCCCGCAACGACGTCCTCGCCCTGAGCGTTGGTAAGGAACTCGCCCATAAGGCCTTTCTCGCCCGTAGCGGGGTTACGCGTGAAAGCAACGCCCGTGCCGCAGTTGTCGCCCATGTTGCCGAACGCCATCATCTGAACGTTGACAGCCGTGCCCCACGAATACGGAATGTCGTGGTCCATGCGGTAGATGTTCGCGCGGGGGTTGTCCCACGAACGGAAAACGGCTTTGATAGCTTCGAAAAGCTGTTCCTTCGGATCGTCGGGGAAGTCCTTGCCGAGCTGTTTCTTGTACTCGGCTTTGAACTGCATAGCGAGCGCTTTAAGGTCGTCGGCGTTAAGGTCTACGTCCTGAGTTACGCCCTTCTTCTCTTTCATCTCGTCGATGAGCTTTTCGAAATATTTCTTGCCCACTTCCATAACGACGTCGGAGAACATTTGGATGAAGCGGCGGTAGCAGTCCCATGCCCAGCGGGGGTTGCCCGATTTGGTGGCAATGGTGTTGACGACCGTTTCGTTAAGACCGAGGTTGAGGATGGTGTCCATCATGCCCGGCATGGAAGCGCGAGCGCCCGAACGAACGGAAACGAGAAGCGGGTTCTCTTTGTCGCCGAACTTCTTGCCGCAGATCTTCTCCATCTTGTCGATGTAGGTCATTATTTCTTTTTGAATACCGTCGTTAATCTTGCGACCGTCCTCGTAGTATTGCGTGCAGGCTTCGGTGGAGATGGTGAAGCCCTGAGGTACGGGAAGACCGATGTTGGTCATTTCCGCAAGGTTAGCGCCCTTACCGCCCAAAAGCTCGCGCATTCCGGCGTTGCCTTCGGTGAAGAGATAGCAGTATTTCTTTGCCATTGTTTTTATTCTCCTTGAATGTATTATTTGTCCACGCAATATTTTACCATACCTTTTATTAAAAGGCAAGCATTTTGCCTACTTCTTTGAAAAGAAGTAGGCAAGAAACTTTTAGTGTCGTGTATTTGCTTAGGTGGTTCATTAGGCGTTACACCCGAGAAATAGCTTATCGTTATAAATTTATCTACGCTATTCTAAATAAACTAACAAATAATATATGTTTTCTTATGTAATCAATCGGCATATAGGTCGATTGAATCCACGCTCTTTAACCGCGTGTCGAAATTGCGTTCGAACTCGCCGCATACATATTTGAGAGCGCGACGGGATAAATCTTTATCGCCGAACTCGCCGTATCCGTGCTTTTGCGCATAACCTAATAACTGCACGGGAGTTTTCGGTTCGCCGTCGCAGCCGTAATTGCGATAAAACCCGCTGAATTCGAGAAGCTCGCACATATACGCCGCCGCCTGATAGTACGCGTCCTCACCTGCTTGCAAATGCTTAATGAGTTTTAAAAAACTCAAAAACACGTCGGTATGAGGTTCTTCGTCGTATATGGCGCACACCGTCGCTTCGGCGGCGACCGACGCGGCTGTGAATATTTTCAAGTCCGAGCACAACGAAAAGCCGTCCTGTATCAGGAGCGGTTCCACGGGAGTAAGGAACGTGCCGCGATTAGCCAATAACCGCGTGTCGAACACCGCGAATGCCTGAGCGAACGGCTTTAATTTTGCTTTTGCTTTTTTCACGCCGCGAAGATGGACCGTTTTCATACCGTTGTCGCAAGTCAAGACCTTTGCCAGCCTATCGTCGTCGCGGTAGTCGCTTATTTTAAGCACTATGCATTTATCGGTAAAGTCGGTCATTTTTCACAGCTCGTTTTTATTTATTTTACGGGTATTCATCCCCAGTAGACACATTTTTACGGGCAAATCGTGGTCTATACGCGCGAAGCGTCGTTTGCCGTACCGCCGAGGGTACGACGCGCTCCGTTTCGCACGTCTACCCTCGCGATTTGCCTCGTAAAAACGCTTCGCGCCCGAAACGGAGCTGTTTTTAGGCTATATCAAGGCAAACGAGCGAAGTTGTAGTGGAAACCTACCACGAGCGAGTTTAACGCAGATAGAGCCAAAAACAGCCCGTTATCGGGTGTGCCTATTGGGAGTTGAACACCCGCTATTCTTTACGCAAGCCCTCGTTATCAAGCCTGTCGCGCTCACGTATATACATTGAGTAGTAGCGCGGCTCGCCCGTCGCACAGAATAACTCCCAAAAGTAACGTTCTTGCTTTTCCATGATTGTTTCCTCCGTTACAATTAGATTGGCTTAACGAAGAAACGATTATGCAAGATCAATACCCTATATCTTTTAGTATGTCGCTTCGGTCGCGCCAGCCTGGGCGAACCTTGACGAACAGTTCGAGATAGACCGAGCAATCGATAAGCTTTTCTATATCTCGACGCGCCGACTGCCCGATTCTTTTTATCATTTCCCCGCCGTCGCCTATAACTATTTGCTTATGCGATTGCTTATCGACGATAACGTCGCACGAAATATGTACGGGCGTGCTGTCCTCGTCAACCTTTCTTACGCTCACGCCCACGCCGTGCGGTATCTCGTCCTGCAAAAACAGTAACGCTTTTTCGCGCACGGTCTCGGCGATTAGGAACTTTATCGGGCGATCGGTGAACTCGTCCTCGGGGAATAAGAATCCGCCGTCCTTGCACTCGTCAAGAAGCGCGTTCTTTAAAAGTTCTATATTATTGCCGTTACGGCAGCTCGTAGGGATAACGTCCTTTATCGATCTGCCCGTGCTTTGCGACATTAACGGGTTTAGCTTTTCGAGTATGGGATACACGCCCGCATAGCCTTTTAGGTCGGTTTTATTAACCGCAACGCACAGCGGCGCGCGGCATTTGAGCCGCTCGGTAATGAGCTTTTCGTCGGCTTCGGTAAGCCCCTTGGTGCTGTCGAGCACTACGAGCACTACGTCCGCGTCGCCCGCGAGCGAGCTTTTTATGCTCTTATCCATGTGCTCGTCAAGCTTGGTACGCGGCTTGAACATTCCGGGGGTATCCAGGAAAACAATTTGCCTTGCGCCCTCGGTGTAGATGCCCGTTATCCTGTCGCGCGTGGTTTGCGGCTTAGGCGAAACAATAGACACCTTTTCGCCCACTATTGCGTTGACGATAGAGGACTTGCCCGCGTTCGGTCTGCCTACTACGGCAACGACGACCGACTTGTCCTGTTCGGCGAGCACCTGCTCCTCGACCTCGCGCATTTTCTTTTTGTCGGGCTCCGTCATGTGGTCGTAGCCCAAAAGGTGGAGCATACCGTGAACGAACAGATAGAAAATCTCGCGGTCGCCCGTGCCGAACTCCTCGGCTTGGCGTTTCACCGCGTCCTCGTTTATCGCTATCTCGCCGAGCACGACCGCTCTTTGCTTTGTGTCGTAATCGTTGGGATAGTTCGCTTGCGTAAAGTCGGTTATCTTATCGAGCGCGGGATAGCTCAAAACGTCGGTCGTGGCGTCCTTGCCGCGCGTTTCGCGGTTGAGCGTTTGCATTTCCGCGTCGTCGATAATTTCGATATCGACGGTTGCGTTCCCCTTTAATTTAAGCGTGTGGAAGATTATTCCCGCAAGGCGGTTGAAGCCCTGTCGAACGTCGCCCGTAAGTCTAAACATGAGCGCCCCCGCTGTTCTTGCCGTTGTTGTACTTGATGCGCTTGTGGTACAGACCGCCGTACGCGCCGACTATCGCCTCGCGTATCGCGGTGAGGTCTTTCATAGTGATAGCGCAGTTATCGAACTGACCGAGTTTGAGCCGCTCGTCGATCATGCTTCTAAGCAGTTTATCCACCTTGTCGCCCGTGGGGTTGTCCATGGCGCGTATCGCCGCTTCCGCACTGTCGCAGATCATGATTATCGCGCCGATCTTGCCTGTGGGAATTTCGCCGTAGTAGCGATATTCGTCCATATCGACGTCGCCGTCGGTGAGCGATTTGGCTTTATTGTAGAAATACATAATGGGCTGCGTGCCGTGATGCTCTATCGCAACGCGCGCGACTTCCTCGGGAATACGGAACTGCTTGCACAGCTCGTACCCGTCGACCGTGTGATTGCGAATGATCTCGGCGGATACTTCGGGAAGTATCTCGTCGTGCGGGTTGTAGCCCGCTTGGTTCTCGGTGAAATACTCTACGTTATTGAGCTTACCCACGTCGTGGTAGTACGCGCAGGCACGGGCAAGATAGGGGTCTTCGCCCACCGCTTCGGCGCAAATCTCGGCGAAGTTGGCTACCGCCAAGCAGTGGTTGAACGTGCCGGGCGCTTCCTCGGCGAGCCGTTTGATAAGCGGAGCTTTATGGTTTGTGAGCTCCATAAGGCGGAAGTCGCTCGTTAGATTGAATATCCATTCGACGACGGGAACGAGAACGACGGAGAGCAAAAGCTCGCCCGCTACCGATACGCCGATATACATTATGTTATCGATAAACGGCGCAAACGACAGCTGATAAGTGGACAGCAATACGAAGTATACGGCAACCGTCGATACGCACGCGACGAACGAGCGCAAAATAGCGCCGACGCGCGTCATGTTGTTGGGGAAGGTATACGTTGCGACCGCGCCGCAGATCATGCCGGCAAGTAGCGTGAACGCGACCGCCGGGAACTGGCTTATTTCGAGCGTTGCAATAAGCACGAACGACGATATCCAGCACGAGAACGCGTTGAGCACGAACGCGTCGCTCTTTTTGGAGAACGGGAGCACGAGCATTGCGGTAAGCGCCACGCAAATCAAGTACGGGCTGAACGCAATGAGAACGATATTCACGACGACGACGAAGGTGAACACCGTCATGAGCGCGCCCGCGCGTTTAAGCGAGAACAGCAATTCCCTGCGCGACAAAACTATATAGATATACAGCGCAATCAAAAAGAACGCGAATACGAACACGTACAGCGTGTACGCTTCCGCCTCGTTTATACCGAGTATGCCCTCGCCCGTCGAAACGAAGTGAACGAACAATACGAGCGCTATGTAGATCGCCGCAAACACCACGGCGAAAATACCCGCAAGCCAAAAGTACGCGCTCTTGGGCGGGGCGTAAGCGTTTTGCTTATGCGTTATTTCATTCTGTTTTTCCGCGTCTGCCATTTTCTTTCCTCTTGGTATTGTTTGTGTGATAGGTTGCGTAAGCCTTGACTATGCGCATTACAAGCCCGTGCCGAACGACGTCGGCTTCGCCCAAACGAACGAACTTTATGCCGTCTACGTTTTTAAGCACTTCCTCGGCTTGGATAAGCCCCGATTGCTCGCCGCGCAGGTCGATCTGCGTTATATCGCCCGTCACGATTGCGCGACTGCCCTCGCCGAACCTTGTCAAAAACATTTGCATTTGCTCGGGCGTGGTGTTTTGCGCCTCGTCCAGTATAATAAACGCGTGCGACAAAGTGCGACCGCGCATATACGCAAGCGGCGCGACCTCGACCGTACCGCGTTCTATAAGCTTGGTGTAGTCCGCGCCGAACATTTCGCCGAGCGCGTCGTACAGCGGTTTTAAATACGGATCGACCTTCATTTGAAGATCGCCAGGCAGAAAGCCCAGTTTTTCGCCCGCTTCGATCGCGGGACGGGTAAGCACTATTCTGTCGACCAAGCCTTTCTTAACGGCGTTTGCCGCCATCGCAACCGCAAGATACGTTTTGCCCGTGCCCGCGGGACCTATGGCAAACGTAAGTAGATTAGAATTGACGCTATCGAAAAACTGCTTTTGATTGAGCGTTTTGGCGTAAATTTTTTGACCGTGCGCGTTTACGCAAATCGGCTGAGCAGTAAGCTCCTCCACGCCGTTTATATCGGTATTCAAAACGTCGAAATATCTGCGAACGGTATCGGGGTCGATATGCTCGCCGCGCCGCACGGCAAATACGAGCTTATCGAGTAACAGCTCGGCAAGCTCGGTGTTTTTGCCCGAGATCTCGACAGCGTCGGGCGCGGTACGGACGGTCACGCCGCACAGCTCCTCGACCACCTTTATATTGGCGTCGAACGCGCCGAATACAGCTCTTAATTCGTCGTTTTGAAAAGTCTTTTTCAAAATGTCTTTGGTTTTCTCCAAATGATTATTTTTGTTCGTCGGGCGGCGACTCTAACGGCGGCGGATCGGTCGCCGTGGATATAAGCGTTTCTCCGCTCAAAAACACGTGAACGGTATACAGCCCCGCGAACCGCTCGGTGACGGTGTACTTATAATCGAAGTCGCCAACGAATCTGAGCTCGTCGATCTTGGACCGAGCAAAAGTTTCGGCTACCTCGTTTATATCGAGCGTTACCTCTTGCGGCGCGGTTTCGTAGTAGTCGTAGGTCGTAACGTACAACGGCAGTAACACGTCATAGTTTGCCGTGTGCGACGAAGTTTCATACGAAGCGTACGGCGACGACGATTTACCGACAGGCCGCCCGAACAGGTTGAATACCGTACGGCGTTTATGCTCGCCCGTGCGCTCGTACCGAACGGCAACGGTCGACACGTCCGCGCTGAACGTAAGCGATACCGTGCCGTATATATCGGCGTCGCAAGCTTTGGTGTACAGCAGCTCGCCCGTCGTGCCGAAAACCTCGCCGCGCGCGAGAAGCTCGCCCTTGCCCACTATATCGCCGCGCTTGACGAGCGACGTTCCGCTACGCATGACGACGCGCGTTACCGTGGCATCGTACAAGGACGCGTACGCGGGCGCGGTGGTGTGCACTGTATAATCGGTCGCTTCGAGCACCCTAACTTTAAGCGTAGTGCCGACTACCTCGCAAGAACAATCGACTACGCCGTTCATGTCTTGCAACGACGCCGTTACAAGCTCGTCCACGCCCGACTTTTTACTGCCGAGCGACACGCCACCGTCCTTAAGCGCGCTGAGTATCGCACTGTCCGACAGCTTGTCGTTGCCTATGACTTCCACCCGCCAAACGTATCCGTATGCAATGTGCAAGCATACCGCCGAAGCGATCGCACCGAGCAACAGCCCTAAGCGTGCGACGGCGAAAGAGCATAACCGCCCCACTCCGTACGTCGCGCCTATTCGGTAATTATAGCACATTTCCTGTAAAATTGCAATAACTTTCTTACTGTCTTTTTTCGAGATTTCAAACAGCGTAAATCCACCGCGCTCGCGCATATTACAGCACTTAATATTCATGGACGACAGCTTAGCCGTTATTGACGCGCGGTCGCCCTTTACCTCGAACATAACGCGCGGCATAAACCCGTGGTTATCGTAATCGAAACCGTGCTTATCGTTTTTTAGTTTGCCGAATATTTTAGAGTAAAACGCCTTTCTTTTTTTAAGCCTTGCGTTGTACTTTTTTATACGCGCGGCGCGTTCCTTTTCCTTTATTGCGGTGCGTTCTTTTTGCCGCGCTTGCTTTATGGTTTTTGCTCGCGCCTTCTCGTCGGCTTTGCGCTTTTTCTCGGCTTCGCGCTCGGCTTTTTCGCGTGCGGCGCGCGACCTATCCTCAGCGGTAGTTTCAGGCGGGTTCTTTTTCTTCATAGATCGTTCACCGTAAAGCCGTTTATTTTGCCCGTGATCGCCGCGCAATCGCCGTCGAGCTCCTTGATAGCAAGGTTTTCGCCCGTAACGTGAACGAGCGCGCCCGATACCTTGAAAATCATTTCGGTCTTGTCTATGCGTATGGGGCGTGCGCCCTCTATGTAAAAGGCTTCACGACCGAAAAGCGCCGCTTGGAATTTGAGTTCGGCGACGCTATTGAATATTCTCGACGTCTGTTCGATAAAGCTCATTTGTCTTAATCTATGAGGAAAACAGATTCGATAGAACTTATTTCAAATCGGGAATTGCGAATTAAAAAAGCGGCTGTACCGACCTATGCGGCACAACCGCCTTTGTTTACTGATTATCACTATCCTCGGTTTCTTCGACCATGATCTTATCGGGCGTTATTTTGGTTATACGCACTCTTTGACCGAGCGCGATAGGCTGTTCACTCGATACGACGAGGTTTACGTCGTTTATAGTAACGTTACCCGTAAGGTCTATCGGCGTTATCGCAACGCCTATGCTACCTACAAGCGAATTGTATTTACGACTACGCTCGCCCGCTTTTTCTATACGCGCCACGCTCAGCCAGCCGCGCTTATGAGTAAACAGCGACACCACGTGAACGGCGAACATTAGCAAACAGGTAGTAAGCACGAAGATGAACGCTTCGCCCGCCGAGCCGTATATCATACGAGTAATGAACGCAGACGATAACAACCCCAGTCCCAAGCCGTACGCCACGCCGTGCATGGGCTGAAAGAACTCCACGCAAAACAGCACAAACCCGGTTATCCACAGGCAAACCGTGAGCATGGTCATCGATTCGAATAAAGCGACAAAGCTATCTATGGGTGACATGATTTCTCCAATCGGGAATGTTTAAACTGCTTTTATTTTTTAAGAATGGCATTGTAGTAGTAAATCACCTGCTGCGCGTAGCCCGCGTATGCGCCGTACCTATCCATGAGCCTTACGCGCACCTGAGCCTCGCTCTCATTGCCGATACGCTGAGTTTTGAGTATCCACGTATCTACCGGGAAAACTTCGAGCCTGCCGAGCGCGAACAGCATAACGCAGTCTGCGATCTTAGGACCGACGCCAGACAGAGACACGAGCATTTTTTGCGCGTCCACGGTGCGCGCCGAGTACAAGCGGTTGAGTATATCGGTCGTGGCGCAGGTGACGGCGGTGTTATGTATATACTTGGAGCGGAAGCCGCAGCCGATAGCGTCGAGCTCTCTTACGGGCAGGTCCGCGAGCTGTTGCGGCGTGGGAAACTCGTTGCCGAAAATATCGCACAAACGGTTGATGATCGATTTTATGCGCGGGATATTGTTGTTAGCCGAAATAATGAACGAAATTATCGTTTCGAACAGCGGCTGATGCAATATTCTGAGCGCGCCACAGCAATTGAGCGGTTCTTTAAGCTCGGGAAAACGCGCAAGCTCGCGCTTGGCACGGTTTACGTCGCGATCGAGATTAAAAAAGTTGACGAAATAATCGACGGACGAGGTTTCAATAATAACGCTGTCCCCAGAATCGTGTATACTGCACGTATGCGCGCCCGACTTGACTTTATAACCTTCCGCCGTTTTTTCGAACCTGAAAATTTGCCCACATTCAAGCGTAGCCTTTACGTCGAGCTCACTCGCCTTTACTATTATCCGTCCCTGTTCGGTCTTGTACATTTTTTGACCTCTTGCTACGAAAAAAGGGCATATAATATCATAGCCCTTTTAACATCATTGTTGTATTTCCGATTATGTGTCTAAAGACAATTTACTGCGCTACGGGATAAACGCTTACCTGTTTGCGGTTCTTCTTGTCCTCGAACTTGACTTTGCCGTCGACAAGCGCAAACAACGTATCGTCGCCGCCGCGACCTACGTTCTCGCCGGGATGGACCTTAGTGCCGCGCTGACGGATAAGGATATTGCCCGCCAATACGAACTGACCGTCCGAACGTTTTACGCCGAGGCGCTGCGCATTACTGTCTCTGCCGTTCTTGGTAGAACCGCCGCCCTTTTTGTGAGCGAATAACTGAATATTAATAAACATAGTTTATGCTTCCTCCAATTTGAGATTTTGCGGATAACCGCTGACTAAGTCGCGTAATCCAACGCACATGGCGCGTATGATTACGTCTATATCGTGCTTGTCTTGAACCTGCGGCACGTCGAACTCGAATAAACCCGTTTTATCATCGCGCTTAAACCTAAGCTCGCTCGTTATATCGGCTATCGCGAGATATGCAGTCTGCACCAACGTGGATACCGCCGCGCAAAGAATATCTTGACCGTGTTCGCCTAACCCGCTGTGTCCGCTCGCACGAACCTTTACTACACTGCCGCTTTCTCTAAACAGCGTAACGGTTATCATGCAATACCGTCGATTTTAATGCGCGTGTAGTTTTGACGGTGACCTTGTTTTTTGCGTACGTTCTTTTTAGCTTTGTACTTGAAAACAACAACCTTAGGCGCCTTGATCTGTTTGAGCACGGTAGCGGTGACCGTCTTGCCTTCCGCTTCCTTGCCCGCGACGACGGTTTCACCCTCGCCCGTCATGAGCACTTTAAGGTTGACGGTAGCGCCCTCCTCAGCGTTCAAACGCTCTACGTCGAGAACGTCGCCTACGCTGACGCGGTACTGCCTGCCGCCCGTTTCGATAATCGCAAACATAGTATAACCTCCGTTTAGTATTCGCCGTCGGGGTTTAGGACAAGCCTAATTAAAAACCCTTTTCGTGCGGTTCGTAAAAAATTATACCATATTGCAATACCCTTGTCAAGCAAATATAATGCGTAATTCTTAATTGCGCATATAATATTATACTTCAAATTCACCATTTAAAGCGCGTAATGCCCTGCCGAAATCTTCGTCTGACACGCCCAATATAATATTGATCTCGCTCGCGCCTTGGTCTATCATTCTGATGTTAATATCGGCGTTAGACAGTCTGTTTATTGCGCGCGCGGCGGTACCGGGACGCGACTTCATGCCGTGACCGACAATTGCGATGAGCGCGACGTCGGTAGTGAGTGAGATATGATCGGGCTTTACCTCGGCTTTGATCGCTTCTATGAGCGCGTTGACGGTAGGCCTATCCACCGCTGAGAAAACGACGGTTATCGTATCTATGCCCGTCGGGATATGCTCGACGGAAACGTTGAACCTTTCGAAACAACTGAGCACACGCCGCATGAACCCAACCTCGGCGTTCATCATGGACTTGTCGAGGTGGAGTGAAAAGAAATGCTGCTTACCCGCTATGGCGGTTATCGGCATCTTTTTTGCGCGCGTATACTTTCCGCTCAAAAACTCCTCCGTTGGCACTATCTTAGTTCCCGTGGCGTTCGGGTTGAACGTGTTCAGTATATGTATCGGTATGTTCGCTGCGCGTACGGGGAATATGCTTTCGGGGTGCAAAACGTTCGCACCCATGTACGCAAGCTCGCGTAGCTCTTTATATGTGATAACGTCTATAACCGATGCGTGCGGAACGTTGCGCGGATCGCAGGTCATGAACCCGTCCACGTCCGTAAAGTTCTCGTACACAGATGCCCCGATAGCACGTGCAACGATCGCGCCGCTCACGTCGGAGCCTCCGCGCGAGAACGTTACCACACTGCCCGTCTGGTTCGCACCGTAAAAACCCGGTATGACCGCCGCGCGCTTACCTTTAAGCGCAAGACGGCACACCGTATCGGTGTACGCGTCGTCATATGTCGTACCACTGAACTTGATTAGCTCGGTGGCGTCCACAAACTCGTAATCGAGAAGCGCCGCCAAGATCTTGGCGCTGAGGTACTCGCCACGCGAGACTATATATTCGCGCGTGCCCGACGACAGATTAGACGAAATCTCGTCAAGCTCGGCTTTGAGAAAACCGTTCAGCAGTCCGCAGCCATTAACAATGCGCTCGAACCGCTCACGAACAGGCGCAAAAGCGTCTACCCTGTCAAGCGGCGCGGTATCGTACACCGATACGAGCATATCGGTTACTTTATCATCGCCGTTCGCTTTGCCGGGCGCAGACACGACGACGAACCGCCGTTCCGAGTCCTTTTTGATTATGTCCGCAACGCGAAGAATACTCTCCGCAGTAGACATGGATGTTCCGCCGAATTTGACCGCTTTCATCTACCGTAGCTCCGTATATTATATATTCGCCTTTGCGAATGAGAGTGATTTTAATTAATTAAGAATTATTGACCCCTTCGGGGTGATTGATTTTATTCTTTTTAATTCCTAATTACTAATTCAAAAATAAAGCACTCGTATGTCAGTTCGAGTGCTTAAAGGACCTATAATGCTTTCGGCATGCCGCAATTACAGCAACCCTGCCGAGAGCACCCATATTACAATGGCCGCGCCCAACGCAAACAGCTTCCACCCGATATTGTGTACGAATATTTTTTTGAAAACCGAAGGCTTCTTTTCGGGTTCTTTCTTTTCTTGATTATCTTTCATGATCGACACCTCGTTAATTCTTGTGCTTGCGCTTGCCCTTGCCTGCGGGCGTTGCTTGCAAGCCGTAGGTTTGTTCAAGCTTGTCTGTGAGCATTTGCGGATCGTAGTAGCGCGACAGCTCGCCGTGCTGCGCTATCGAAATAACGCCCGTTTCCTCCGAGCAAATGACAGTGAGCACGTTGTAGTTTTCGCTCACGCCTATTCCCGCACGGTGACGCGTCCCGAGCTCTTTGTCAATAGAATTGGACTGCGAGAGCGGAAGGAAGCACCCCGCCGCCACGATACGGTTGCCGCGGACGAATACCGCGCCGTCGTGAAGCGGACCTTTGGTATTAAAAATACTCTCTAACAGCGCGCACGACAGCACCGCGTCGAGCTTGGTACCCGAGTCTATAATATGCTCGGGCATATTCTGGTTGGATATGATTATAAGCGCGCCTACGTTCTTTTTGGACATATTCTGCGCGGCGCGAACTATATCGTTGATACAAGCGTGAAGCTCCTCGTCCGAAACGTCGTAAGCCGTGGTATACGCCTCGTGCGTGTCGCGCGGCGAAGCGAGTTTAAGCAGTCCGCGCTTTGTTTCCGCAGGAAAAAGCAGCAGCACCAACGCAATCACTATTATTATACTGTACCTGAATATGGAGCCCAAAACGGTAAGCCCGACGAGCTCGGACGAAAGCACTATGCCGACGACGACGAACGCAAGAATAAAAAACGTTAGCCGTTTCGCATTGTTCTTTTGCAAAAAGACGATCAACCCGTAAATAAGCAGTGCGGTCAAGACGATATCTATCGCGCACGCCCACGGCTTATCAACCATCTTATCATATACGGTTTGCAGAAAATCCATAGCCAAGCACCCAAAAATATTACTTTGCTATTCTATTATATAACAAACTTATTTTCTTTTCAATTGTTTTGAACAAGATTTCGGGTATTTTTTGATTTTTTATACCCGATAACTAATATTATGTGATATAAATTGCATATTAATTTCAAAAACCGCTTGATTTTTTTGTAAATATGCTATATACTATATAGGAATATTCTCATACCATTGGGTATTCGAGGTTTATATGGCAAAGAAAGACAAAACCAAACCCGAAGCCGCAGCACCCGCCGCGGACAAAAAGGGCAAGGAAAAGAAAGACAAAAAGAATAAGAAAGGCGCGGCGCCCGACGCCGCGGCAAGCGGAGCTACCTCTCAGGGCGGCACGACCGTAAACGGCGTACAGACCACCACTACAACTACGACGGAGATGACGCTTGCCAATATGTCGCCCGAGCAAATGACCGCGGCGCAGATTGAGCAAGCCATCAAGGAAAGCAACGATCCCAATAACCGTCTTAAAAAACTGCGCAACCCCATTAACGTGCGCAGCTGTTTGTTGAACGTGCTTATACTCATCGTGGCGACGCTTGCGGTAGTTATTCTCTGGTGCTTCCTCGTCGTAGATAAATTCAACTTCGTGACCGTCATGTCTGACATGATGTACAAGTTCGGTATTACTCAGTTCTTTACAAACATGGGTACGACGATAAGCGGTTGGTTCAGCTGATAAACCAAAACAAAAAATAAGGCGTTACACTATGATCGGTGTAACGCCTTTTTCGTTGCTTTTATTTGCTCTCGCCGTCTTCCCCGCTATCCTTTTTGGCAGCGGTCTTTTTTCCGGCTGAACTCGACTTGCCCGCAGATACCGTCTTGCGCTTGATCGGCTTGTGCTCGACCGTTATCGGCTTTTGCGGCGCGGCGGTAGGTTCGTCCGTTTCGGGATTCGGTTGTTCTTCCGCCACTGCTTGCTCGCCCGCCGTTTCGTTTGCTTCGGGCGCAGGCTCGGTCTTGGGTTCTTCCTTGACTTCTTCTATATCTTTCTTCTCGACGACTACCGTATCATCATCGTCGGGCTTTTGCTTAGTCGCTTGCCTGTCGACGGTCGCGCCGAATATGGACGGAAAAATATCGTCGATAACGTCGCGGGGCTTGGGATCGTTGTTCGGTATCCCGGGGAATATTTCCTGATCCGCCGTGTTCTTAAAATCAATGAACACGTCCGCGTCGTTCTTGTCCTCGTAGTCCATGCCGAACACCGCCATTTTCATGCGCGGAGGTTTCGGCGCCACAACGGGATATTTCTTGGCAAGGTGTGCGGCAATAAACGTTACCGCTATCAACACAACCGCCATTACGACGAAAACGATAAGCGCCCATATCCACAGCTTGTTCAAAACGATCGTATCGGGGAAATTCGCTCGGTCGTCTATAAGTGCGGGCAAAAACTCGTCGCTCTCCATTGCGCGAATCATAAGCGTGGCTGCCGCCGCCATCTTTTCGCCGTAGTCGGGATAGTTCGCCGCAAGAGTTTTAAGGTCGTCGTAGCCGCTGAAAGACACGTTATCATGCTCCACGCCCTCGCGGTCGGTAAGATCCATTCCGTCCCAGCTCGCGCCTACGATATTGATAATCGGTATGCCGCCGTCGTGGAAGCACGTGAACATTCCGCTGTGCGCCCACTGATAGTACGGAATGCCGTCGAGCGCGTACGCGCTGGTTATCTGCGGCGATTTGGACGTGACTTTATAAATATCGAGTCCGTTGGCTTTCGAAATATCGGTCAAAACGCTTTCGCGCTTATTGTCGCGTGCGTCGGTGTAGGCGTAGATATGGTCGCCGCCTATGCGCTGAAACTCGGTCATAAGCACTGTACGTGCTCTGAGCTCGCCCGTAAGATAATCGTTGTAGAACTCGCGCGCGCCCGCGTCCGTGATAAAGCCCGCGCCGAAAAAGACTATCGTCACGTCAAAGTCGAGCTCAACTTCGTACATAGTGAGATACGACGCAATGCCGAGAAGTGTCGCTACGCCCGTTCCGTTGGTAAGCGCCGCTTCCGAACGGAACGTCGACGCGTTGGCATACGCCTGCGAATATCTATTGTCGTAGTACGCGCCGAGCACTATATTCTTGGTGTTTTCGTCGCGGTTAGCCGCCCTGTACGTAGCTACTACGTTTTGGCTTTTAAGATTGACAAGCTCGCCCTCGATCGTTTTGAACTCGACGATCTCAACGTCATCATAGCCGTAGTCCGCCGTGAGCACCGATTGCAAATACTCGGCGGCGACAGCTTCGTGTTCGGTAAAGGTCGTCCTATCCTCGTGCCCCGTCAAAAAGCTTTCGAGTATCCTTTCCATGCGTTCGGGCGCGACGGCGTAGCTTGGATCGTTTGCTTCGTCTACGGGCGCACCGTAGTCCGAGCAAGCTACAAAGGAGAACAGAGCTATTACCACGCAAACTATTAACGTTATAAGCTTAAATAATTTCTTCACCGCTTTTGCCCTCCTTAGCCCGCAACCGACAAGAATATGTTAAGAAGCGCAAGAAGTCCGTAAACGACGCAAAAGAGCGTCATTACCTGCGTAAGTGCTATACGGTAGCGCGTTTTATCGATATACTCCTGATAGAAGGCGTACCACATATACAGCGCGACCGCGCCGACGGTGATAACGGGATCGAGTATTACGTTTATTACCGACGCGTAAAGCGGTACGGCAATATAGATAAACTTTAACAGAAACAGCAAAACGTTAGTAGCAATAAGAGTAAGCGTCAGCCCGTACCTAAGCGAAGCGACGTCGCCGCCCGTTTTAAGCGATATAGAGCGGAACGCCGTAGCAAACAGCTCGAACAGCACAAACGGCACCAGCCCCGCCAAAAAGAACGCCACCGCATCGTTACACAACGCGCTCGGCAACCCGTACTGCTGACCGTAGTACGCAAGGCTTCCGCGCATTACGTACCAATTCATCAAGCAATAACTCAAATATAGTATGATCGTGATCGCCCAAAACGGCAATTTCTTTTTTGCTATATTAATCAATTCTCACCTCTTTAAATGGGTAGGTTGTGTCCGTTATTTTATTCCGTACGAGGCTTGCGCCACGAAGCAAGTGAGCGCGTCGTAAATATTCATTGCACCCGTCTTGTACGCAGTGTCCGCCGCAGCAAGCATATCGAGCAAGCTTTTTAACCGCGCCTTGGAAAAGCGCGAGCTCTCGGCTTTAAGCTTCTGTACCTGAAACGGTTTTACGCCCAGCCCCGCCAAGCCGTCGGGATCGACCGCCGCCGCAAACAGCTTTCTAAACCTGTTGTATATAAGCGTGAACGCCGCAACAAGATCGTTATTCTTATTCATGCCGTCCACAACTTCGAGAGCGCGCGCCGTTTTTCCCGCAAGCAAGCAGTCGCACAGCTCGAACACTACGAACTCGGTATCGGGCTTAACGTTTTCCGCAACGTCGTCCGCAGTTATCGTGCCGCCCGCGCGAAGAAGTGTGAGCTTTTGCGTTTCGGCATTGATGCGCGTCATGTATCCGCCGCAACGGTCGCAAAGCAGCTGTATTGTCCTGTCGTCGATAGTCGTCTGCGTGCGCTGTGCGAGCGCTTTTACGAACGCCGTAACTTGATTGAGCGGCAGCCTGTTACAATCGACGGGCGTCGCACCCGTGGGGAGCGCTAACGTAGGCGATCTGTTCCAGCTGTCGTGAACTACGTAGTACGTTAAAACGAGCACCGTCGTGGGATTGGGGCGCTTTAAGTATTCCTCGACCGCCGCCGTATCGACCTTACCGCGCGCAACGACCACGCGATAATCGCTCATGAACGGAAGCTGCATAAGCTCGTCGGTAAGCTCGCGCCCCGACGAAAATTCTTTGTCGACGAGGTTAAACGGCTTGGGCTCGCCCGCAAGCGAGCACAGCAGCGTTACGGCGCGGTCGATCACAAAATCGTCCTCGCCGAAGCACGCATAACACGCATTGGGCTTCTGAGCTTTTAAATGCTTTTTTAACTCGACGAATTCCATTGCATATATTATATATCAATCGAATTAAAAAATCAATCGTTATAATATTAATATTAAATTAGAAATTACCGATAATTCGATCGATGACCTCGAAGCGGTCGATCAATGTACCCTGTTAAATCAAATTCGATAAATACGGGATACTGTCGAGCAGTACGTCGTCGATATAATTTATAGCCGAACGCGCGAATATAACCGCATCGTTATAATTATCTGACTTTACGACTGCCGAAAGACTTAAAATCTTATCGTCGAGATTGCGCACCGTATTGTGGTTTTGAAGCATAAGAAGCGTGCTCTTGCCTTTTTCCCACTTCTCGACGAGCTTATCGCACAGCTCGACGGTTATGGGATTATCTACGTGTTCCTCATGCTCGTCTATGCTCGCCGCAACAATTTCCAGCTCGCTCTGCAAGCCGTTGTAAAACTTGTTTACGTACACGATCTCGCCTATCATTGCGCAAACCATAAGAACGAATACTACCGATATAACGATTACTTTTTTCATACTACCAATTCCCCTTTACTTCCAGATTGCCGCAGAACGCCTTAGAGGTTTTGGGCGAGAAGTAAGCGCAGCCGTCCTGTCGAACGTCGGCGTATAGTATGTCGTTAAGCTTTACGCCGTTTTCCTTAATTACACGCTCGATATCGGTTTTAAGCGTACCCGTAGTGCGCAGATTATGCTCGATATATTTTCCGTCCACCACGAGCTCTATCGGCAGAAGCGCAGGCTGCTGCTGTTCGCTTCCGCTCTCGCTCTCCTGCTGCGACTGTTCGCCCTGCTGTGCGTTTTGTTGTTCTTTCTCAACAACACAAAGCTGACCGTTCGGCTCGAATATGGCGTAGGCAATCTCGTTGAAATCGACATAGCCCGCCGTGCGTACTGCTTCGATAAGGTCGTCGATATTCATATTCATTTTTTTCATGTTTTCGTAATTGATGCCGTTCTTGTCTATTACGATCATACTGCTTCCGCTCAATAGCTTTCTTAGTTTGATCGACTTACGCGAAAAGAACGACAGCAATATATGCAGCGTCGCAAGCGTGAAAATAGGTATTAACCCATAATATATCGGTATATACGGGTCGTTCATGGGAATACACGCCACCTCGGCGATTATGAGCGTTATAACAAGCTCAAACGGTTGCATTTCGCCGATTTGGCGCTTGCCCATAAGCCGTATTACGAAGAATACGACCAAAAACGTAATTATCGATTTTAAAAATACTACGAACATGATATTCGTAGTATGGTTGTTGATTTACCTTTATATTCTTTTATTTAGTTCTGACCGAGCATATTTTTAAGATACTCGCCCGTCTTGCTTTCCTTGACTTCGGCAACTTTTTCGGGTGTGCCGCAAGCGACTATCTCGCCGCCGCCGTCGCCGCCGTTGGGACCGAGGTCTATAATATGGTCGGCGCACTTGATAACGTCTAGGTTATGCTCGATAACGACTACCGTATTGCCGTTGTCCACCAGCCGTTGAAGAATGTCTATGAGCCGCTCCACATCAGACGAGTGCAAACCCGTGGTCGGCTCGTCGAGAACGTACAGAGTGTTGCTCGTAGACACGCGGCTGAGCTCCGTCGCAAGCTTTACGCGCTGCGCCTCGCCGCCCGAAAGCGTCGTAGCGGGCTGACCGAGTTTGACGTACCCAAGACCTACGTCGAGGAGCGTGCCGAGCTTGCGTTTGAGCGCGGGAATATTTTTAAAGAACTCGTAAGCTTCCTCGATAGTCATGTCGAGCACGTCGGCAATGGACTTGTCGTGATACTTGACCTGCAACGTTTCGCGGTTGAACCGCTTGCCGTGACACACGTCGCACGGCACGTACACGTCGGGCAGGAAGTTCATTTCTATGCGGATAATGCCGTCGCCCTCGCAGTTCTCGCACCTGCCGCCCTTAACGTTGAACGAGAACCGTCCCGAGCCGTAGCCGCGTTCTTTGGCGGCGGGAAGCTCGGCGAAAAGATCGCGTATCGTCTGCATTGCGCCCGTGTAAGTCGCAGGGTTACTGCGTGGCGTTCTGCCTATCGGGCTTTGGTCGATGTTGATTACCTTGTCGATTTGATTAAGCCCGTCTATACGCTCGCACTTACCCACGCGCTGTTTGACGGTGTTAAACATATTCGCAGCCGCGGGATAGAGCGTTTGATTGATAAGCGACGATTTGCCGCTACCCGATACGCCTGTTACCGCAGTAAACACGCCGAGCGGAATTTTTGCCGTTATGTTTTTAAGATTGTTCTCCGCCGCGCCCTCGATCGTTATATACCTGTCTGTCAGTCTGCGCTCGCTCGGCACGCGAATTTTGCGCTCGCCCGATAGGAACTTGCCGGTGATCGAGCCTGAAGCGATGATCTCGTCAACGTTGCCCTGCGCCACCACGTTGCCGCCGTGCAGACCTGCGCCCGGACCTATATCGACAATATGGTCGGCGGCGCGCATAGTATCCTCGTCGTGCTCGACGACTATGAGCGTGTTACCGAGGTCACGCAAATGTTTGAGCGTGCCTATAAGCTTGGCGTTATCGCATTGGTGAAGCCCTATGCTCGGCTCGTCGAGAATGTACAGCACGCCCGACAGCCCCGAACCGATCTGCGTAGCAAGCCGTATGCGCTGCGCCTCGCCGCCCGACAGCGTTTGCGCGGAGCGCGAAAGCGTTAAATAGTCGAGACCTACGTTCATAAGGAATTCGAGCCGCACACGTATTTCTTTCAGCACACGCTCGGCGATCATTGCCTTTGACTTTTCGAGCGTGAGTTCGCCGAAAAAGTCGTGCAAATATTTAACGGGCATGGCGCACAGCTCGTCGATATTCTTGCCGCCAACGCGCACCGCAAGCGCTTCCTTTTTAAGCCGCTTTCCGCCGCAGTCGGGACAAGGCTGGGAGTTGGTGAACCTGCCTATTCGCCAGCGCACGCCGTCGCTCGTGGTTTCGGCGAGCCTGCGCTCCAAGAACGGAACAAGCCCCTCGTACGCAATGCGCTCGCTATGGTGGTAATGACCCGAAGTGTACTCGACGACAAGCGGCTCGTCGGTCGCGTAAAGTATGATATCCCGCACTTCCTTAGCTAGCTTTTTGAAAGGCGTTTTCATGGAGAACTTATACTTTTTGGCAAGCGAAATAAAGCACTGCTCGAAGTGCGGCGTGCTGTCGAGATTGCCGCTGTCGATAAGGTCTTGCGGCGAGCTATCGCCGAAGAACAAAAGCTCGGGATCGATTTTGGTCAAGAACCCCAAACCTCCGCAGGTCGGGCACGCGCCGAACGGCGAGTTAAACGAGAACAGCCGCGACTCGACCTCGCTAAGCGACAGTCCGCAGTTTCCGCAGGTGTACTTTGTGTTGAATAAAAGCTCGTTATCGTCGTAGAACGCGATAACAAGCCCATCGGACAGCTTTAACGCCGTTTCCACGCTGTCGGTAAGGCGCTGCTGAATATCGGGCTCGATTATCAAGCGGTCGACGACCACCGAAATATCGTGCTTGGAATTTTTATCGAGTTTGATCTGCTCGTCCACGGTATAAATAATTCCGTCGACGCGCATACGCGAATACCCCGCTTTTTTAAAGTCCTCGAACATTTTGGAGTATTCGCCTTTCTTGCCGCGTATCACGGGCGAAATTATCATGACCTTGCTCTCCTGCGGCAACGCCATGATTTTATCGACTATCTCGTCTACCGTCTGCTGGTGTATTTCAGAGCCGCAATTGGGGCAAAACACGTCGCCAACGCGCGCGAACAAAAGACGCATATAGTCGTATATCTCGGTGACCGTCCCGACCGTCGAACGCGGATTGCGCCCCGTCGTTTTTTGGTCGATCGAGATTGCGGGCGAAAGCCCGTCAATGCTGTCGACGTCGGGCTTGTCCATTTGCCCCAAGAACATACGCGCGTACGACGATAAGCTTTCCACGTATCTGCGCTGCCCTTCGGCAAAAATGGTATCGAACGCAAGCGAGGTCTTACCGCTGCCCGACACGCCCGTAAACACTACGAACTTATTTTTGGGTACCGTTAAGCTTACGTTTTTAAGATTGTGCGCCCTGGCGCCCTTTATTACTATTTTGTTATTCTCAGACATTGTTCTTCTCCATACTTGCCGTAATTATGCCATTAGCTCGGCTTCTTCTTTCGGGCATTGCTCGTTTTCGACATATCCCGCTGTATTTCCCTTAGCTCGGCTATCTTGTCGCGGTACTGTATTGCCGCTTCGAAATCGAGGTTTTTACTCGCCTGCGCCATGAGCGTCTTTAAGCGTTCGAGTTCCTTGTTGATATCTTTGAGCTCGACCGACGGCGCTTTGCTCGTTATCTCTATCGTGTTCTTGATAGGCTTGATGATCGTTTTGGGCGTTATTCCGTGCTCGGCGTTGTACTGCATTTGCACCTTGCGCCGCGCTTCCGTTTCGTCGATCGCTCGGCGCATAGAGCCCGTTATAACGTCGCCGTACATGATAACTCGGCTTTCGCTGTTACGCGCCGCCCTGCCTATCGTTTGTATGAGCGAGGTCTCAGACCGCAAAAAGCCTTCCTTGTCGGCGTCGAGGATAGCGACGAGTTGAACCTCGGGAATATCCAAGCCCTCGCGCAAAAGGTTTATACCGACGACCACGTCGTAATCGCCCCGCCTAAGGCTGTTGATTATGCTTACACGCTCCATCGTGTCGATATCGCTGTGTAAATACTTGACCTTTATACCCTGCTCGGCGAGGTAGTCGGCAAGGCTCTCGGACATACGCTTAGTGAGCGTGGTGACGAGTATGCGCCCGCCTTTTTCCGTTACGTCCTTGATCTCGGTGAGCAGGTCGTCAATCTGCCCTTTTGTCGGGCGCACCTCTACGGGCGGGTCTACAAGCCCCGTCGGGCGTATGATCTGCGGAGTGAACCTGCCGCCCGCAAGCTCCAATTCATAAGGCGCGGGCGTTGCCGAAACGTATATGACTTGACCAACGCGCTCGCGGAACTCGTCGAATTTGAGCGGACGGTTGTCGAACGCCGCAGGAAGCCTAAACCCGTAATCGACGAGCGAGATCTTGCGCGCCTTGTCGCCGTTGTACATGGCGCGGAGCTGCGGTATCGTCATGTGGCTCTCGTCTATAAACATTATATAGTCGCGCGGGAAATAATCGAGAAGAGTGAACGGCGGCTGCCCGACCTTTCGCCCGTCAAAGTACCGCGAGTAGTTTTCTATACCCGAGCAGTACCCTATTTCCTTCATCATCTCTATATCGTAACGCACGCGCTCACCTATGCGCTGCGCCTCGATAAGTCTGTGGTTATCGGTGAAGAACTTGACCTGTTCCTCGCAGTCGCGCTCGATTTGATCGATCGCTTCGAGTAGCGTGGCGTGTTCTACGGCGTAATGGCTCGCGGGAAAAATCGCCGCGTGCTGCAACCGCGATACTATATTGCCCGACACGATATCGAACTCGGCTACCCCGTCGATCTCGTTGCCGAAAAACTCGACGCGAATACCGTGATCAGACGAGTTAGCCGGAAAAATATCGACCGTATCGCCGCGCACGCGGAAGTTGGTGCGCTCGGGCGCTAGATCGTTGCGCTTGTAGTTGCTGTCTATAAGCCGCGCTATTAACGCGTCGCGCGACATTTTATCGCCGGGGCGAACGGAGATCGCCATGCGGTAATACGCCTCGGGCGCGCCCAAGCCGTAAATGCACGACACCGAAGCCACGACTATCGTGTCGCGTCGCTCATGCAGCGAGCAGGTCGCGCTGTGCCGAAGCTTATCTATCTCGTCGTTTATCGCAAGGTCTTTTTCTATATACGTATCGGTCGTTGGGATATACGCCTCGGGCTGATAGTAGTCGTAATAGCTTACGAAAAACTCTACGCGGTTTTCCGGAAAGAACTCGCGGAACTCGTTGCAGAGCTGCGCGGCAAGCGTTTTATTGTGCGCCAAAACAAGCGTCGGGCGTTGCACGCGTTCGATAATGTTCGCCATAGTGAACGTTTTGCCGCTGCCCGTAACGCCTTTAAGCACCTGCGCTGCCAGCCCGTCCTCTATGCCGCAAGCGAGCTCGTCAATCGCGTCGGGCTGATCGCCCGTCGGTTTATATGCACTGTGTAGCTTAAATTCCATTGCTTCCTCACAAAATGCTGTCGTATATTATACCACGAATAGGCACGCGCTGTCAATTATATAAAGGCGCACGCGACGCATATTTCCCCCTACTTCTTTTTGGAAAGAAGCAGGCAAGAAAACCTTACGTTTTTTTGTCTATTCCAAAATAAAAGCGGTTGAGCACTCGGCTCAACCACCATTAATTCCTAATTACTAATTCCTAATTAACTTGAAATCCGTACGAGTTATAAATATCCTCGACTTCCTGCTCGGTCGAGAAGCCGACCGCACCGCCGTCGTGGCGGATTTTGAGCGCCGCGAATACCTCGGCTTTTTTCAGCGATTCCACCGCGCCACAGCCCTTAAAGTAGTAATGGTTGAACGCAGTGAACAGCGCGTCGCCCGCGCCGACCGTATTGACCACCCCGCCGAGATTTACGGCGGACACGCGAGTGATACCGTCGGTCGCGCGCTCGTACATTATCGCGCCTTCCTCGCCAAGTCCGATAACGATTATCTTGGCTTGATACGCGTCTTTGAGCCTTATCAAGAAATCGCGCGGAGAGCACGGAATGTCCTCGTCGCTGAGGAAAAGAATATCGGCGTTTTCCATGAAATCGCGGTTAAACGGATCGTAAATATCGTTGAGAACGTGAACGTCGGTAGCTATCTGCTTGCCCGCCTGCTTGGCTATGGGAAGAAGCACACGGTTAAAGTTGGAGTTACAGAGTATGCACACGTCGGCAGCAAGCACCGCGTCCTTGACTTTATCGACTTCCAGCGATTTATCCTGAATGTCTTTAAGGTCGCAGTAGATTTGTCTGCGCCCGCCCTGCTCGTAAAGAATGACCGAAACGGGCGTTGCATCCAAGCACTCGAAAACGTAGTCGCGCGCTACGCCGCTTCCGTCGAGCTTATGCGAAATGCGTTTGCCCTCGTGGTCCTTACCTATAAGCGAAGAAAAAACAACCTCGTCGCCCAGCGTCTTAGCCGCCATCGAAACATTATAGCCCACACCCGATATCGTAGTATTGATACCGAAGAACGGATAATCGATCGGATAGTACGTTACCGGAAAGGAACGCACACGCAAATTCGTTTCAACGTTGATAAGACCCGAAACAAAAAGCTTCATTGTTTTTACCTCTTTCTTTTGGATAAAAATGGCTGAAAGCAAGATGTACAAAATATATATGTTATAATATACAACTTTTGTCTGCCTTTGTCAAGTCATAGTATAACCGAAAAGCAATGCGTTTTATAGAATAACTGAATAGTTTTTACTAAAAATATTTGCGTTGAGAACTATATATTTAGGCGCATTCGGATTGTTTGATTTCGGACATATCCGTCGGTAGCGCGGCATTAGACGACTTTTTTATTTTTCTGAAACTAAACGCGCAGAACACGACTGCTATAAGCGTTCCTATCGCCCAGCCTATGACCCACGCCCAGCAAACGCCGTCGAACCCCATTCCTACGCCGATAAGAATATAAACTAGCGCGACGCGCAAAATCAAGTCTGAAAACGTGCTTACCGCGAAACCGAGATTGCCGCCGCAACCGCGCACCAGCCCGTCGGCGACGACCTTTATGCCCACGACGGGCAAAAACAACGATACGATAGACAGAAATCTCACCGCATAGTTAAGCGCGTCAAGCGTGAGCTTGTCTTTTTGCACGAATAGCCGAATAAAAAATTCGGGTAAGCTTACGAATAGAGCCAAAAACAATACCGCTGCGACGATCGTATAGATCAATATAACCCAAAACCCTTTCTTGGCGCGCTCCGGTTTATTAGCGGCGGTGTTTTGCGACGCGAAGTTAGTAAGCCCGCCGGACATAGTCACCATGCTCATCGTCGCTATCGTTATCATCTTGAACGCGGTCGTAAAACCTGTGATTGCGTCGCCCGTTTCGTCTAGCCCGTTAATGCATTTGTTGACGAAAAAGTTTCCGACCGATACAAAGCTTTGTTGCATAATGACGGGAACGGAAGCAAAGGTCAGCTCGCGAAGAATAGACTTATTGAACTTAGAGGGTCGTTCAATCGGTTTTATTGCGCGAATCTTTCTGTATACTACGAAAACGGTCAGCACGCACGATATGGCTTGCGAAATGAACGTCGCCCATGCCGCACCCGCAACGCCGATGTTCAAGCCCCATACGAATAATAGGTCGAGTCCCACGTTCAGCGCCGAAGAAATTACGAGGAATAAAAAAGGCGTTTTGCTGTCGCCGAGAGCCGCACAGATGCCGCAGCCGAGATTGTACAAAAACACGAACGGCATGGAACCTATGTATACGTACAAGTAATACAGACAGTCGTCGAAATACATACTGTGCACGCCAAGCCCGATAAGCCCGACGCGACCGAGCGCAAAGCCCAAAACCATGATCGCCAAACACAGCACGGAATAAGAAATCACAGCGGTGCTTACAGTTTCCAATAAGCTTTTTTTTTCGTTCTTGCCGTGATACTTAGCAATGATGACCGAACAGCCGTTGTTTGCACCTAAGGCGAACGACAAGAGAATATTGACGAATACCGTCGCATTGCCGATAGCGTCCACGGCAAGCGCGCCGTTCGCGGCAAAGTTGCCCACTACGAGCAAGTCCACCAGCGAGTACAGCTGCTGAACGAACGCACTACCGAAAAGCGGCAATGCATACAAAAGTAATACCTTCCACACGTTACCGTTTGTCAGCTTGTTTATTCGCGCGTCGGTTATCTCCGACGGCGCGCATTGTCGTTTGGTTTCGGATCGCATGATTTCCTCGATTTGCAAACATATTATAGTCCTGATTTAATAAATATGCAAACGATTCAAGGGGCGTTAAGTGCGTATTCTAAAAATTTTTTTACCCGTCGAAACGTTTAATATTGGAACGTTTAAAATAAAGTTTTCTTGCCTACTTCTTTTCCAAAAGAAGTAGGATATGATTGACTTTTAATTAATAATGGTTTATAATAAGTGTTAAGATAATTTTCTCGGAGGAAAAAATGGAGAAGATCGAAATTAACAAACTCTTTAAGGAAGGTCCTACGCAGATCAATATGCGCAGAGCAACTTTTGACAGGCTTCAAATCCGTCCGCAGGTAAACTACCGCGGCAGAACGCAGGACGAAGTATTCTTCCAAAAACAGGACGGCGCAAACGTAGAATTCGAAATCGTGCGCAGAATGGACTTCGAGCCGGAAGGCGTTTTCGAAATAACCGTTGTTTACAACGTTCGCCGCACGCTTAACGACGAATTCGTCGGTCAGGATATCGACTTCCGCGAACTGCTCCGCACTTTCACGGCAAACGATTTCAATATGCTCTGCGGCAACGTGTTCTCGTCCATGTCGCTCGTTGTGGCTCAGCTCACGCAGTCATCCAACGGTATGCCCATGATCTCGCCCCCCGTTTACTGCGGCATCGCTGCCAAGCCCGCTGCACCCGAGGGCAAATAATTTCAATGAAAACCCAATATATATAAATCTTCCCGTCGCACGCCACGACGGGATTTTTTTGTCGAAAAAAACCGTCTTCCGTACATAACAACGAACAAAAAACTCAAACTAACTGTATAAAAAAGCCGAAACAGGAGAAAATTCATGAAGTATCAAATAGAGGTGGACAAGGAATTGAACGATATCCTCGTAAACAACGCCAATAAACGCAATATGTCCGTTCCCGCGCTAATCGCGGAAATTTTGAAACGGTACGTAATCGACGCGCATATAATGGAACAGAACGAGCTGTGGGAACGCGGCGCCGCAGACTGCGCCCAGCTCGAACTAGACTGGGCGAATTTATAATACCAAAGGAGAAAAGCGGTGTCTACTTTCAAGCGCGGAGAAATATATTATGCGGACCTCAGCCCCGTTATAGGATCGGAGCAAGGCGGAGTGCGCCCCGTGCTCATTATACAGAACGACGTCGGCAACCGCTACTCGCCCACCGTTATCGTCTGCGCGGTCACGAGCCGCATAACAAAAGCAAAACTGCCCACCCACGTAGAAATCGCGGCGGGACAGTTCGGGCTAAGCAAAGCCTCTGTTATTCTATTGGAACAAATGCGCACGCTCGATAAGCGCAGACTGAAAACGCGCGTCGGCGAAATCGACGAGCCCGCCATGCGCAAGGTCGAGCGCGCTACGCTAATTTCGTTAGGTTTTGTATAATTATTTTTCCTCGTACTCCGCGTACCTAAGAATATCGCGCGGAGTAAGCATCATTTGCGAATATGCCGAGACCGCTCTCTCTGCGCCCATGCCGTTGCGGTAGCAAGCGATAGACGCCGCGTCGAACGCACTATACGCGCACGACAGCGCGGTAATACACCCGCCAAGCACGTCGCCCGTGCCGCCCTTTGCCATTGCGGGAGTGCCTGCTATATTGAGCCGTACCTCGTTCCCATCGGTTATTATCGTAGTCGCCGATTTGAGCGTGACGATAGCGCCGGTATCATTGGCAAGCGCTACGGCGTTTTCGATATTCGCAGGCTTACCAGTCAACCGCGTAAACTCGCCTACGTGCGGAGTGAGCACGACATTGCACTTGGAATTTTTCAAAAACAGGTAATCGCCGCTTATTGCGTTAAGCCCGTCGGCGTCTATGACGAGCGTGCCGCCGAAATTATCGCACAAGTACGATATTATCTTCTTTAAATCGGGCGTTTCGCCCATACCCATGCCTATATCGATAGCCGTCGCCCGCGATATGATATCGTCGAGCGATATTTTATCGAACAAAATAAACCCGTCCGTTGTATCGTCCAAAAACTTCATCATGGACATGGTCGCCCGCGCCGCCGCGGCGTTGCGGTGGACCTTAGGCAAACATACAGTGACCGTTCCCGCACCGTTGAGATACGCCGCGTGCGCCGCCGAACCCGCTAAGATCGGCGCGCCGATCATTGTTCCGCAACCGCCTATAACAAACACGCGTCCCGAAGTACCCTTATGTGCCGTTGGCTTGCGCTTGAACGGCTTGAAATCTTCGCCGTCAAACACGCGAACGTTCGACGAAGTGGGAATACCGACTTCCTCTACGACTATACCGCCACAAATATCTTTACCGCTGCCGAACAGCATACCGCGCTTATAGCATGAGAACGTTACCGTAAAATCGGCCTTGAACGCAACGCCCATTATCTCGCCCGTGTCGGCGTTAAGCCCCGACGGGATATCGACCGCGACCTTGAACGCATTGTCTGCGTTAAGCTTATTAATGAGATCGGCGCACTCGCCGTCGATTGCACGGTTAAGCCCGATCCCGAAAATCGCGTCTACTATAATATCCGCACCGCCTGCGTATTCGCTCGCCGCCCGCAAATCGAGCCCCTCGTTCTCGGCATACCGTAAAATCTCGACGGAAAACTTAGACCTATCGCCGACGAGATATGCCGTAACGTCGCAACAGTCATGTTTAAGCCGAGCCGCCGCGAGAACGCCGTCGTACCCATTGCCGCCTGCGCCGCAAAACACGGCGGTCTTTACTCTGTCCTTTTTCGCGCGCGGAAGCAAACACTCGGCAAGCGCGAGCGACGCGTTCATTCGCATAAAGCTTATGGATACGCCGCTCTTTTCAAGCTCGCGCTCGGCGTGCCTGACCTCGTCGGCAGTTAAAACGTTTATCATAATTATATCCTCGCGTTAAGCATAACGACGGCTACGGCGTAATCGCCGTCGTGAGAAATCGACAAATCGCAATCGTATTTACCAAAGACCTCGGCGGCCTTCGTACCGCTTTTAAAAGAAAGTAGCGGCGCGCCGTGCTCGTCGTGCGATACCTCTATATCTATCGGCTTGACAACGCCGAACCCGCACTTAGCCGCCTTTACAGCCGCTTCCTTTGCGCAGAATATACCCGCGTAGCTCTCCTCGGGGCGAGGTCGCCCGTCGCAGTATTTTTGCTCGCTCTCGGTGAAAACTCCGTCGCGGAATGGCTTTTTTTCAATCGCTTTTTTTATGCGCTGAATACTTGTGGTATCGATACCTATCATTTTATTCTTCTATCCTCCGTTTGAAGGCGCAGTCGAGGCGTAGACTGACAACAGTTGACCCGCACGCGAAGGGCGTGTACACCGAAGTACATAACCGAGCGGGCGGGGCAAGCGTAGTCGGTATCCGCCGATGAATGCGCCTTCAAAGCTTCACCGCATTTTCTATCGCTAGTGCCGTCGCCTCGACCGCCAACGCCATGACGATATTGATATCCAAAACCTTATCGCCCTGCGACAGCGCGAACATGGTATCGCCGTCTGCATCTGTGTGGACGGGGCGGATAGAGAGTGCAAGCCCGTCGTGACTGACCGCCGCAAGTTTATTGACCTGCGCCTTATCGAGCTTGACGTTTGTCATAACGCAGCCGATAGTCGTGTTGGTTCCCGAAGTCGGTTGCGCCGCCATGACCTGCGCAAAAAAGCCGTTTGAAAGGCTCTCGGCAGTATTCAGAAATTGCCCGTTGGGAAGCTTAGCACCCGCAATCAGTTTGCCTGTTTTGTGGTCGTACACGTCACCTAACGCGTTTACAGCCACCACGGCGGTCACAAACGCGTCGTTAAAGTAAACAGTCTCGCCGCCGATACCGCCGCGAGAAGCGCCGTTAGGACCCAAAATTTTGCCTACCGTAGCGCCCTTGCCAGCGCCGACTGCACCGAACTTAATATCGGTCGTTTTGGCGTTAGCCGCCGCGGAATAGCCCATCGCTTTATCGGGATAATGATATTCGTTAGGTGTGTTCAGGTCAAAAAGGATCGCCGAAGCGACGAGCGGCACGACCTTGTCGCCCGCTTTGAACCCTATATTTTTTTCGCGCAGATATTCCATAACGCCGCACGAGGCTTCCAGCCCGTACGCCGAGCCGCCCGCAAGCACGATCGCGTTTACGAACCCTTGCGACTTGTCGGCGCGGAGCATATCGGTCTCGCGCGTGCCGGGCGCGCCGCCGCGTACCGATACGCCGCCTACGGCATTGTCGGTAAGAATGCACGTAATGCCGGTAACGCTGTCGTCGGCGTGACCGATCGATATTCCCTTGGGAAGTGTGAATTTTTCACTATTCATAATTCCGTCCTTAAAAACTAATCTTCGTAATAATCGTCGCCGCCGTCACCGTCGCACGCACCCTCGTCGCTCAAACGCGAAACTACGGCATTTATGCTATCCCATGAAAAGCCGCGACCAGCAAGAAAACGTTTAAGCTTTTGCTTATCGCCCGTGCGGTGCGATTTAAGGTACTTGCACGCAACGCCGTACGCGCCGTCGTTGCCGCCGTCCTCTAAAAGCTCTGATATGATTTCGGGCGCAATGCCCTTCTTTTTGAGCTCGGCTTGTAGCCTGAAACTACCGTACTTTTTGGACTTGGACTTAATATAACTCTCGGCATAGGCGCGGTCGTCTATATAATGATAGCCGTCAAGCTTGTCGAGCGTTTGCGAAACGACCTCGCGGTCGTAGCCCTTATCGCGCAGGTATTTTTCTATTTCCCCGCGCGCACGCGGCGCAAGCGACAAATACCCCACTGCGCGCTCGAACGCCGAGTTGAGCTCACTACTGACGGTCAGCTTTTTCAGCGCTTCGGGCGAAAGCTCGTCGCCTATCTTGATACGCGCCGAAGCGACGGCAATCTCGTCCAAACCGCAAACAAACTCGTTATCTATAAAAATATTGACGCGAGTCTTATTCCGCTTTTGCTTGGTTATGTCGGTAACTATTCCCATACGACCATTATACACCGTGAATAATAATAAATCAAGCAACACATATTAAGTTTACACGACAAAAAACAAAGGAGTTTTCATGACAACCAAAAGTCTTACCGAATTGAGCGAGCTTTGCCGCAGTGAGAGGCTTGCTTACAAGAAATGCTGCAACTACGTGTCCGAAACGACGAACGACGATCTTAAATGCGCGCTCGGCAACCTCGCCAACGGACATAAGCAACGCTACGAAGCGCTCGTGCGCTATCTCGAAAAGAACTAAGAAGGGGGATAATATATGGATACCAATAAGCCTTACGAAGAATACGACGGCAACCAAACGCCCGAGGAGTTCGCTAACGATTTTCTCGTAGAAACGAGCCCCGCGGCGATCGAGGAATTCCCCGCTATCCCTACCGAGTACGTCAATATGCCTAACGCCGAGTTCGGCAGAGAGTTCGGCGAACAGTTCGCACCCGAGGACGAACAGGTAGCGACGTTTGACGGATTTAATAATTTCGATAATCTGTACGTTACAAACAACAGCTACGACGACAGCGATTACGAAGTAGAAACCGCAGACGATCTCGCCTACGACGCGCAGTTAAGCAAGGAAGTCGGTTATAACGTTACCGAGAACGTCAACCCGAGCGAAGTACAGGCTTCCACGACCGACGAGCTTCATTCCACCCCTACCAAGGCGTGCGCCACCGAGCGTTGCAAGCTCGACGATTACGAGATAATATCGGACGTGCTCGGCTCGGAAAAACAGATAGTCAAGCTTTACTCTACCGCACTGTGCGAAGCGAGCGAGGAGATCTTCCGCAACGTAATACGCGAGAACCTCGACGAAGCCGCAGCCGATCAGTACAAGGCGTTCGAGTTTATGCAGAAGCGCGGAATGTACCCGACAGAACACGCGCAGGAAAACGATATTATCAAGGCGAAACAATCGTTCGGCCCGCTCTGCGGAAATAACTGCGAATGTAAAAACGGCTATTATCCCAATAATAACGGCTGCGAATGCAGTACCGACTGCGGTTGCGAAACAACCTGCTACTGCGGTACGGACTGTGATTGCGACTAATTATATTAAAAGTTTTAAGCAGTAAAAGCGGTATAGCAAAAATGCCATACCGCTTTTCGTTTACAATGAATTTCGATCGAAAAAGTATTTGTGTGCAAGTTCTTTACCGCCCTGCTCTTGTACTTCTCCATTGGCAATTATAACGGCTCTATCGCATAAAGCTTCTGCACAACGCATATCGTGAGTAATTGTTATCATAGTGTTTCCGCTCTTATCGTGCAACTCGTCCAAAATCTTTACAAGTTCGCAAAGTCCCTTATAGTCCTGCCCTACCGTCGGCTCGTCCAACAACAGAACTTTGGGATCGCCTGCGGCAACGGCGGCTATCGACACCCTGCGCTTCTGCCCTTCACTCAACGACTGCGGATGACGTTTTCTTAAATGCTCCAAGCCGAAAAGTTTTATCATTTCTTCGGCGTAGTTTTTGTTCACGGCATTAAACGCAATTTCCTGTTCCACCGTAGGCATAAACAGTTGGTAGTTGGGATTTTGGTAAACCACGCCAACACTCTTAAACCATTTCTTTCCCTTTTTACGCTTTCCGAACTTCGGATCGAGTGTTTGCTCGATGTTTCCGTTCGTCGGCTTATACAGCCTTGCGAGTAGCCTTAAAAGCGTAGTTTTACCGCAACCGTTCTCGCCGAGAAGAAGTAATCGTTCGCCAGAATATATATCGAAGTTTACGTCTTTAAGTATCTCTTTTTTCTTAACCGAAAAAGCAACGTGATTGACCGAGAACAACACCTTTCCCTTATCGTGGCTGTCGGAACTGTCCTCTATCGTAACGGTCTGTGAAAGCAAATATTCCTGCTTGTTCTCTACCTTTGTTACAACGCCTGCACGAATATTCCATACCGTGTCCACGAACGGCAAAACCATATCAAGCCTATGCTCTACGACCAAAACAGCGTAGCCTGCACCTGCAAGTGCGCGAAGCGTGTTCATCAGTTCGGTTGCACCCGCTATATCGAGATTGGCTAGCGGCTCATCGAGTATAAGTATCTTTTGTCCCATAGCAAGCGTGGACGCCGTTATAAGCCTTTGTTTTTGTCCGCCCGATAGTGTGCGCGTTTGCGCCATTTTGTCAATCCCCATAATCGCACAAACTCTGTCTATCTGCCCGCCTATCTTATCCGTGGGAATAGCAAAGTTCTCGCACCCGAACGCAATCTCGTCCTCTACGATTTTATGTATTATCTGACTGTCGGCGTTTTGCAATACAACGCCCACTTTCCTGCACGTTTGCGACAGCTTCTGTCCTGCGGTTGATTGACCGTCAACCAACACTTCGCCTGTAATCTTACCCGAAACGATATTCGGGATAATGCCCGACACGATAGATAAAAGCGTACTTTTGCCCTCGCCCGACAAACCCGACAACAATGCTACTTCGCCGTACTCTACGGAAAAGTCCACTTCATTCAATACCTTATCTGTAAAGCCGTCGTACGAAAAACTTACGCCCTTTAATTCTATCGCTTTCATAACACCACCCTTACTTCTTTTGTAAAAGAAGTAAGCAAGAAAACTTTAAGTATTACAGTACAACACATAATATTGTTCCGGTTATAAGACCTAACAAATACAACACGTCAAATATATTTACGACTTCCTTTTTATAAACCGTGTACTTCGACTTGCCGAGCGTAAAACCACGAGTTTCGATAGAAAGACTAAGTGTATCCGAAATATCCACAAGTCGCGTTACAAGCGGAATTAAAAACGCACGGTAAAAAATTTTTGGATTTAAGATACTGCCCGCACCTCTCGTTTTCATCGCTTCGCGCACACGCTTTATCTCTCCGCGCAACACGGGAACGAACGACATAGTAATAAGCATACCGAGTGTGATTGCTCTCGGTGTATGTAACTGCGAAAGATTGCGCGTCATCGCAACCGCCTGAATACTCATACCCGGCACAAGCGCAAGGAATACCGCACCGAAGCGGTTAGCCATTGCAAGCGCGGTATCTACGTTTTTACTTGCCGCATAATAGGCTATCAACGTGAAAATGCCGCCGACAATAATGAACACGGGCAACGCCTTTAAGCATTGTTTCCAACACCCGAATATGAGCAGCCAAACAAACGTACCCAACAAGAAGTACGAACATATTACCGACCTTGCCATAACGAGTCCGAACACCATAATTATAAGTGCCGACGCTATGGCAAAGAGCGGATATAGATTTCTTTTGTATCGAAAGAACGACATTACTTTAACTTACCTGCTTTCTTCAACTCTCTTGCAATAATCATACCGATAAGTGATCCGACAAAACAAACCGCTATAACGGCTATCGTTAAACCAATAATCACACCTGCATTACCACCGCCGATAAACATTGATACTGCGGCTTTTTCTTCTCCGCTGACGGTATAGAACACGTTGTAGTACATATACAAAAGCGGAATCGTCATAGGCATATACAACGTGCCTGCAACTACACACGCCCAATCACTCTTATAGCCACGGAAAATTAAAAGCGTTAATGCTTCGGAGGCGAGCGCACAGGCAATAAGTAGCACCATAGGCGGNAACATAAANACAAGGAAAATCGAGATAAATACCGACTGCANCAANAGCGCNAACGGCTTTCTGACTTTCATCATACCGATTACGGGAAACAGCGAAAACTGAATACCCAAACCGAGTTGTATNATACCGAACAGCGGCACNTTNACCAACAACGGCATTATNGCGCCCGTAACCAAAGTACAAGCCGTAATNATTGCAAGGAACACTATGTCCTTTATCATGTACTTCTTAAAAACCTTTTCTTTCTTGACCGCCGCATCATTCGACTGTATTGCTTCGGCTTCGGCTTTTGCCTGTTGCTCGGCTTGCTTTTCTTCTTCGTCTGAAAGCTGCACAAGTTCGAGTATCGCCTTTGCTCTTACTGTCTGTGCTTCATTATCATTATTCGATTCAGTCGTCGGTACTTCGTCCGATTGCTTCTTTTCTTCTTCCATTACGCCTTTACCTCCGCCATTTTACCGCCATCTACCCTGTAAATCCTATCTGCTATTGCCATAGTCGATTCACGGTGCGACACCAAAATAATGCTCTTTTTACTCTTTTGCTCTTTGAGCGCTTTTAAGATAATGCCTTCGTTTATGCTGTCCACGTTGCTCGTAGGCTCGTCTAAAAGGATGAGTTCGCTACCTTTCAGGAATGCTCTTGCAAGTCCTATTCTTTGCTTCTCGCCTGCCGAAAGATTATCGCCCAAGGCGCCGACCTGTGTTTTGTAACCGTCGGGCAAGGTCATTATAAAGTCGTGAACGGAAGCAAGACGACAAGCCGTTTCGAGTTCTTCCTGCATAGCCGTAGGATTTGCAATTCGCAAATTATCTTCTATCGTTTCGTCGAACAAGTACGTTGTCTGACTTACCATTGTTACGTTGTCTAAAAGGTTGTCCGAGTTCACACTATCAATGTCGATTCCGTTATAGGTAATCTCGCCGTTTCCCTTTTGCCAAAAGCGAAGTAACAGTTTCAGGAACGTAGACTTACCACAACCGCTCTCGCCGACAATGCCTATAATCTCGCCTTTCTCGGCGTGCATTTTTATGTCGTTCAACACTTCGGTTTGTCCGTCGTACGAGAAAGACAAATCGGTTACGTTCAGACTTTCGTATTCGATATTCTTTCCGTTCTTAACTTCCGTTACGGCAGGCTTTTCCGCAAGCAAGTTCAACACCCTGTCGCCGCTTGCAAAAGTCTGTGTAAGATTCCCCGGCAACGCCGATATCGCAATTACAGGGCCGAACGAGCCGAACACCGCTACTACACCAATTATCATCTTTCCGATAGTCAGCATATCGAAATACACAAGCACGATACCGACAACGAGCGTCGCGATTATAAACAGCGATACCGTCAATTCGGTTGCCGCCGCCGCACGCGTCGTGTTGTGCTTCATTTTCTTTGTTTCTTTTAAGAGCAGTTCAGACCTGCGGTTGACTTCCTTTTCGCGTTCCTCGCCTGCATTGTTCAGCACGATGTCTTTAATGCCTTTTATACTGTCAAGGAAGTACGCATTGAAAGAAGCGAACTCCGCGCGATACTTAACGCCGCTCTTCTTGAGTCTGCCCGAAGAAATCATAGGAACGACAATTCCTATCACAAAAAAGCCGACAACTGCTACGAGTGCAAGATACCAACTTGATACAAAGCCTACGAATAGGAACACCGCAGTAGATACCAATACCGCAATGCAAATCGGGGAAATGGTGTGCGCATAGAACACTTCGAGCGTTTCTATGTCGCTTGTTATCATTGCAATGATACTGCCCTTTTGCTTGCTTTCGAGTTTTGCAGGACACAACACCCGAAGTGCGCCGAATATCTTATCCCTTAAAACCGCCAACAGTTTGAACGCTATAAAGTGGTTGCTGTACTGTTCCAAATAGCGAAGTAGTCCGCGCAATACGCCACAGCCTACCGCAAGTCCTATTATCCAACCGTAAGACAGCGCAATCGCTTCGCCGAGCGCTTTCGCAACGCCCACCGCGCCGAATACGGTAACGCCCATAGCACAAATAAAACCGATACTGCCGTTTATGACGGCCAAAATCATTATGTATGCAAGACTGCCAAGCAAGAGAATAAGGCTTGCTATGATCTTCGCACCGCTTCTGCGTAACTTCTGCTTCTGCCCTTTCATAATGCGTAGCCCTCCTCTAACTGTTTTTGCGTGGTAAACAATTTCTCATAGCCGTGCTTATCGCTCATAAGCTCGGTATGCGCTCCACTCTCTTTGACTTCGCCGTTTTCCATAAAGTAAATGTTATCGGCAGGCACTACGTTGGCAAGGCGGTGAGATATAACGATGACGCTCTTATCCGCCGACAATGCTTTTATGTTCCGCATTATGATTGCTTCGCTCTCCACGTCGATATTGCTCGTCGCTTCGTCAAAAACATAGATGTCTTTATCCGCAACAAGATTTACGGCAAGCGCAAGTCTTTGTTTTTGTCCTCCCGAAATATTGTTAGCATCTTCGGTTATTACTTTATCAAGTCCGCCGTTCTCGCGTATAAACTCTGCAAGATTAACGGATTCGAGCGCGGCGTAGATTTGCTCGTCCGTCGCCGATCCGTTTGCAAGCACAAAGTTCTCACGCACGGTCTGATTGAAGATATAGGTGTTATAACTTACCACAGCCAAGTGCGAATAGTAACTGTCGCGGGATAAACTTTCGAGAGTTTTTCCGCCCACGGTAACGCTACCCTCTTTCGGGCGCAACGCACCAACAAGCATATTGACTACTGTACTCTTACCGCAACCGCTTTCGCCTACTATTGCCGTCATACCCTTTTCGGGGAAAGTCATATTGATACCTTTCAGCACGTCGCGTTTGCCATCATAAGAAAATGTTACGTTATCGAGTGTTATTGCTTTACCGCTTACTTCTTCCGTACCCCAAACAGGATCGGGTGTGTTAAGTAGCGATATAATCTTCTTACCTGCGCTTGCTCCGTTCATAGCAACGTGAAACGCCGAGCCGAACGCACGAAGCGGTAAGAAGAACTCAACCGCGACAAGCGCAAGGAACAGCGCGTATATAGGACTCAATCCCCAAAACGCCGCACCGCAAATTGCAAGGGCGATTCCCGCACCTGCGCCGCCGTATGCTACCAAGTCCATTATGGTCGTGCTTGCAAGCTGCATGACGAGAACTTTCATCGTTATTTTGCGGAACTCCTCCGCGCTCTCGTTCATCTTTTCGTGTTGCGCTCCGTCCGCCTTAAATATTTTAAGCTCTTTCAAACCTTGTACGCTGTCAAGGAACTTATCGCCCATCGAAGTGTACTTGCCCCAATACTTTGCAAATATCTTTTTAGCGTACTTCGATACCGCTATAATCGAAACGGGAATAAGCGGAACACAAGCCAATAGCACAAGAGCCGTGCGCCAATCTATCCATACGCAAATAATAAATAGGATTATAGGTGCAAGCATAGCAAAGAAAAACTGCGGCAAGTAACTTGAATAATACAAGTCGAGTTGCTCAACGCCTTCCATTGATACCTGCGTTAAGCCTGCCATACTCATACCGTCCGTAGACTTTACGCCGAGCTTAACGATTTTGTTATATGTTCTCTCGCGCAGATCCTTTTTGACCTTACGCCCAAGCACGTCCTTTATATCGCCCGTCAGTCTTGTCATCGTATAGCGAACGATAATACCTACAACTGCACCGATAGCCGGATACAAGTACATAAGTAGTTTGGCTTTCGTAATTGCAAGATAAATCGCCCAACAAATGCTTGCCGTGATGCCAACGTTGGCTATAAGTCCCAACACCTGCAAGGCAACTGCAACAAATACGTACTTTTTATTCTTGCCTATAAGTTTGAATAACTCTTTATCTATCAAGGTTGTCGCTCTCCTTCTTTAAGTTTCATATTGTGCTTGATTTCTATTTTCATGTGTCATAAACAGCGTAAACTACTTATTACAATTATTCAACAATTTATATAACAATTTCTCTAATTGGATTTTTTCTTCGTTTGAAAAACACGCCAATACATCCTCGCCTATTTCTCCGTGGCGAATAGCATGACCACAACTTTGTAAAAGTCCTAAAACCCCACTTAAAGTTTTGCGATGCGAGCGTGCGCTATGTTCATGTCCATGTCGGTGTTCACGGTCGCTTAAACGCTCATCGATGTGTTCGTCTTGCTCCAAACCCAAAGCACGTCTACCTCTACCGCATTTTAAATCGTCTATCGGACAACGATTTTCACACTGATTGCAATAGTTCTTATTACCCATAATTTTATTTCTCCTTTTTGAGTTGCTTTTTATACTTAATCATCTGAACGACGTGCGATATTGCAAATATCGGATGCGACGTTAACATACGCGGACCCGAATACTTCATTACCGCTTTTATCTTCTCGCGCATTTCAGGCTTATAGCAATGTATCTTACAAAACGAGCAAAATTTTTTGTTTACCTTAAACGGACACTTTTCAAGTCTGAATAACGCATACTCGGTAAGTTCCCGACACTCGGCACAAATTTCTTTGCCTTTCGTTTTATGCTTACCGTGGCAATATTTTCGTATCATTACGGGAATGAGCTTCTTTTCCTTTTTCCATGCTTTCAATTCGTTTCTCATAGTCGATTTACCGTTTCGTTAATACAGCTTTTGGGACAGTTAGCAATAACTAACCGCAACCTAAAAAAATTTAAACTTAGCATTGTTCATTGGTAAGCCATTGCTAACCAACGAACAAAATATAAACGGCTTTGGTTAGCCGCTGCTAACTACAATAATACTATATAAATATTTTTTTGTCAATCGATTTAAAGGTGCAAACAAAAAGTTTGTTCAATAAAAGGATAATTAAAGAACGGAAACCTATATTAAAAGTTTCCGTTCCTTTTTGACTCGTCATTATTCGGTTCTTTGATCGGGCATTTACAGCAATGGAATAGACGCGAGATACTCAACGTTTTTACGGTCCTTAGCATCGCCCTCGGCGAGAACGAACGCGCGGCAAACAACTTCCCCGCCCGCATTAGCGACCAGCTGTTCGAGCGCGGCGTTGGCTGCGCCTGTGCTTATAACGTCGTCGACGATAGCCACGCGCTTGTTCTTTATCAAATCGACGTCGTGCGCCGAAAGATACAAGTGCTGGACCTCACCGGTCGTTATTGTCTTGACCTCGACTTCGATACCGTCTTGCATATACAGCTTTTTGCTCTTACGCGCAACGGCGTACAGCTTTTGGCCCATTTCACGAGCAATACAATGTGCGAGCTGTAAGCCCTTGCTCTCCGCGGTGATGATCACGTCGGGCGAATATTTTTTAATTCGCTCGGTAAGGCATTTGCCGCAATGCTCGGTAAGCTCCACGTTGCCGTGAAGATTGAAAAAAGCGATACTGATTCCCGACGGCAACGGCAATACGGGCAAATCTTCCTTTCTTCCGCAAATATCTACTGTGTGAACTTTTCCCATATCGTTTTTCCTCTCGGTCCGGAACTAGATTTCGTCGCCCTCAGACGTAGTCTTAGCAGTTTTGCGGATAGAAACAACCGTATTCACACTGATTAAGGTCGTAGCCGATATGCTCCAATCGCCGTACGTATAGTCTTCGTCGTCGTTAATAACGGGCAACTCGCCAAGCGACGTGTCCTTATCCATGATCTTAACGGAATGAAGCGTACTGTTTCCACTCTCGTCGATTATGACGAACGTAACGGTGACCTGCTCTACCCAATTGGCGGTAAGCGTAGTAGTAGTCTCAATTTCGCCAGTTACCTTGCCGTTACTATCATACCAGCCGTCGAAACGATAGCCATTACGGACAGGCACCAAGTAATTATGAAGATTAAACTTTTCGCCTGCGTTAAGCGTTTGCGCATACGTTTCGCCGCCGTTGATAGTTCCGCCGTTAGCGTTGAGAGTTACGGTAAACGTTTGCGGAATAGCTTGCCAATGCGCGTAGAACGTAACGTTTTCCGTTACTGTCACGGCTTCGTTAATTTGGTTGCCGCCGCTTGCTTTCGTGAACCAGCCTATGAAGGTAAAGCCGTCTTTTGTAGGCGCGGTCGTCGAGTTGGGATCAAACGAGGCGTTGGCATTGACGGTATTCGGGATATCCGCAGTCGAATTATTGACTTTGCCGCCGTTAAGGCTGAGCGTGACGGTATAGCTCGTAGGAATCAATTCCCACTTTGCGAAAAGCTCTATATTTTTATCAACCGTTATTATTGACAAAGCGGCGGTCGTAGTTGCGGACGAAGTATACCAGCCCATAAACGTATATCCACTGCGTTCAGGTGTTGTCGCCATGTGGCGAGTAAACTCGCTGCCGGTATCAAACGTATCAGTATAGACTTTACTGCCTTTTCCGTCGTTTTCTCCTCCGTAGTTCGAGTAGAGTGTTACGGTGTAGGTCTTGACCCAATGCGCGTAAAGTTTATCGACGTTATCCTTAACGAGCGAGCTCTCAATAATCCTATCGCCGCCCGTTCTTGCCGTATACCAACCGTCGAAGCGGTATCCTGTGCGCTCTGGGGATTTGCTATCCAGACCTGTGTAGGTACTCCCTACAACAATACCCGTAAGCGAAGTATATACAGTATTATCGCTGCTGCTGTTATTTTGGTAAAGACTGATAGTTACCGTATCCGAGCCGTCGTCTCTGCTGAATTTGGCGAATAAGCTATGATTATTTGCATTCGTTACGATATCGTTGCCCTTTACTTGCTTATTATCGGATGTCTGCCAATACTGGAACTTATTAACCCAGCTTTTATCGGGTGCGGAGGGCAGCGTGCCGTATTGTTGACCGTACACGACCGTAACCGTAGCAAACACCGAATTGCCGTTATAAAGTGTTACCTTGTAGGAATTTGCAACCCAACGGGCAATCAAGTTATGCGCCGAATTATCGGTAACGATCGACGAAGCGGTCACATGTCTACCGTCTTCGGTATACCAGCCGTCAAACGTATAGCCGGTGCGCTCGATATCGACCAATTGACTGCCATACGCACTACCGTACGTTGCATTGAAGGACGTTACTTGGCTTCCGCCGTTGTCGTTGCCATAGCCGTTTTTGAGCGTTACGGTAACAGTTTCAGACTCCGTCCATTTCGCGGTAAGCGAAGCGCCGTCCTCGACTGTTTCGCTACCCGTAAGCATTTTGCCGTTGAGATACCAACCCTCGAATGTGAACCACTTGCGGTTGGGCGTGAACCAATTGGAATTATAGGTGCTTCCGCTCTTATATTTAACCGTTGTCGCCGTATTTTCGCCGTTTTGGTCATAGTCAAACGTTACGGTTACGGGTTGCACGAACGATACGGTTATTTGTTGCGTACGGTTCGTATCTTTGTAGTTGCCGCTTGTCATGGTATAGTCTACGATAATATCTGCACTTACCGTACTACCATTAACGGTTATAACCTTATTGGAAAGCGTCGAGCCATTATAGGTAATACTGTTGATCGTGAACGTATCCCAGCTCTTAACAAAATATCCTTCGCCGTCGTTGTAAAGCGGTCTGATCAAATTAGATAAGTCGCAGGAATAACTGCCGTCGAGCAAGGCATTGGTAATATTGCCGAGTCTGGGATCGGCTATGATAATCTCGCGAGTGGCAGTAACCGTTTTGCCGCTATGTACCGCGCCACCGATCGTTGCCGTAACGCTAATCTTTATCTTACCGCCCGCTGGTGCGCCATTATTAAGCTGCAAAGTGTAAGTATTGCCGGAATTGGTTAAATTGCAATTGATGCCTTGGTCGGGTTGAACGTTTGCGGCATAAGTTACACTATAATTATTCAAAGTTGCGGGAAGGGTGAAGTTGATCATCCCGCCTTCCGTTATCGAAGTGTTGGTAATTACCGTCGACAAGTCAAGTGTAGGCAATGCGACGCCCGTAACGTTCACGTTTATCTCTTGGGTGTAAATCAAGCCCGCATACGCGCCGTCGTTGACGGTCACTCTAACGACTACCTTGACCGAACCGTTATTTTCCACACTCTTAGCGGTAAGCGTTGCGGTTTTAGTCGAGTCGTTTACCGCAAGCGCGGCGTAATCGCCGCCCGATACGAGCGTATACTCTACAGTGTAAGCGCCGTTGAAGCCCGCGGCTTTATCGACCGACAGAGTAGCGGTAGGCAGCACAGAGCCCGCCGAAAGAGTAAGAGTGTTCTTATCCGAAGTTACATTGAACGCAGGCGCGGTTGCAGTAAGAGTAACCGTGCGCGTAGGCAGATACACGAAGTATTGATTATCTCCCGTGCCGACGGTGACCGTGCCGTATACAACGAGCGTCGTGGGCTTAGTTACGGTTATCGTCAAAACATTGTCGTTAAGCACCGTAGTAACGCCCTCGCCGTAAGCGTGAAGATCAAGCGTTGCACCGGTAGGCACGTTATTAACGGTATATGTGAACTTCTTGGATATATCGTCGATATTTTGAGTAGTATCTGCGTTTATCGCGCTGCCGTTATCGTATTTTAGCTCTGCCGTAACCGAACCGATATGAATGAAGTTATAAGTTTTAGATACAGTATCAACAACCTCTGTTTCGTTATACTTGGCGGTTACCGTCAAAGTGAACTCGCCTATATTGCTACCGTTCACTTCGATCTTGGCAACGCCCGAAGCATTGAATTGCTGAGTAATCTTTACTACGTTGTTAATAACGGAAAGCTCGTACTCAACGCCCGATACGACTTTTGTAAGTCTAACTGTATGCTCGTTATCGCCGCCGGTTAAGAAATGGTTTTGACTGTCAAGCGTAGTATTTGCGCCGCAAATCAAGTCGAAATCGGCGGTTATGCTGTCGCTGTTGACGGTTATATTGAATGCATTCAATTTCTCAAACGTGGTGCACTCAAACGCCAAGCCCGTTATACCGCTCGTCATTGTGAACGTTGCCTTGGCAGAAAATCTATACGTGCCGTTCGCGGGCGCGGGATCGTTAAGCGTAAGGGTCGTTTTATCTCCCGACACCGTAAAGCCCGCAGGCGCGGTGATTGCATATGCATATTCAAGACCGTAATACTTGTTACTAAGGCTATTGGTAAGCGTTATCGGTTGAGCGTCTGTTTTGTCAATCTCCGTTGCCGACGGCGTTACGACAAGATTGCCGATAGAACGGACTATTACGGTATATTCTTGGCTTTCGGCGTCGCCGACCTTAATTTTAATCTTAACGCCGTTTTCCGTCGTAGCGGTCGGAATAATCTTGGTGCCTTCTAATCTGAGAATACCGTTAGACGCGGTAGAAAGCGCGCGCTCGGTAAACATACTTCCGATATCTACACCATCGGTATCGAAGCTATTGGTAACCTTGATATACGAAGCCAAATCGATCGTGGTACGCACGTCGGCGCTGTTATAATACAACACGATTGCGCCGTTATCGGTTATGGCGGCGGGAAGATTATTAAGGGTTACGGTATTTTCGGAAGAAGGAACCGTATAGGTTACAACTACGTCTATGGTATAGGACTTTTTATCGGAGCTGCCGGTATAGGTCATACGGTAGCCGAACTGACCAGTACGAGCCTTCGGCGCAACGGTAAACATGCCGTTATTTTGATTGGCTACGCTCGCGGCGCCTGCGGCATCGTCGTAAACGGAATACGTTACGGTATACGTTTGACCGTCCTTACCGTTTACGATCGCCGCGGCAAGATTGAACGTGTTTTTGTCGGGCGTAACGGTAACCGAAGCATTATATTTTTTGTTTGCTTCCTCAGTAGTCACTTCTACGTCGGGATGATTTGCATCAAGCGTGATATACGTGGCGTTCGTCTTAACGGTTATTGCTTTTTCCGCCAGCTTCACGCCGCCCTTGCTGCTCACTACGACTTTATACGTTTTTTCCGTAATGATGGAATTCTTTGCGTAAACGATTACGTTTTGCGTATACTTATTCTCATTATTCTTTTCGTAAACGGCTCTGAGACCTTCCGCCGTTGTACCGTCGGCGTTCTGCACGGAAACGGTCAGCTCGTTATCGTTAGGGGTTACGCCGCCGTTTATAGTTACATGCAGTGTCGTCGAAGTCTCGGTTTCGCCCGCTTCTCCGCTCGTGAATACGACTACTTCGTCGGCATTATCGAATGTTACCTCGTAAACGACGATCGTTACGGTAATTTCGAAATTGACCGTGAACGTTGTAGTTGCGCCGTTGGTTTTATCTGTAAACGTAACGGTTATCGTCGCCTTATTAATCGGTTCGGTTATGCCGTTGTTCAGCGTAAAGCCGATAGAAGCGCCGTCCGCGTCGAATATGCCTTTGCTGACCGAAATGCCGGCATATGTGGCAGGACTGATCGTGCAGTCGAGCTTGCTCTCGGTTCTGTTATAATTCATTGCCGACAACAACGAAGCGAACGATAAATTGAACACCTTTTCTTTGGCGGAGCCGTCCGTGAAATCTGCCGCCGAAGCAACGTCAACCTTCCACTCGACGGTTGCGCTGTTAGTAGAGGTTGCGGTATGCGTGATTGCGCCGTCCTTAACGCTTACGGAAGCAAGCCCCGTATCGACGGAAGCGTTGCAGGTTGCTTTTTTCCAATTCGTACCGGCAGGCTGCTGCTGTTGATCTACCGAAATAACGCCGTTATCGGCTTCATCATAGTCGGATACAAGAGTTAAAATCAACGGGAATTTTTCAAACTCGCCTGTCGCATACACTTTATCGACGGACGAACTCGGAATTAAATTTTCTGCATTCGATTTCAGGAAATCGGGAAGCGTAACAACGACGGGCTCGAAATTGACGTAAGGATTATTACCCGCAGGAAGCTCCACATACGTAACCTTGACGTAAATTGTTTTGCTTTCCAAAGTGTCCTTATTGAATTTGCCGAACGACAATACAGTATCGGCGGCTATCGGAGTCGTGCAGTTTTCATCCGAGAACAAGCCAACGTAAGCTACTCCGCGCGATTTGTTTTGCGCACGAATGAGAAGGTTGCTGTTCGTTGCGCCCGCCGTAACGGCAAACGAATATAAATCGCCTGTCGTATTATTTTTTACCATAGGAACGGAGAGCTGGAAGCTGTAATATTGATTACCGGTAGAAGGCTTCTTTATATCGGAAATATATGTCTCGTTTATCCCGCTCGCAAGCGCTATCGTAGCGCGCTCTACCAAGTAATCGTTCTTATAGCGTTCTACGGGAATTTCAGTTCCGTCGCTATATTTTACAACGGATGTCGCGTAGAAATAAACCTTTGCGGCTTGGTTATAATCGTATTCCTTTGTGTTATTTACAATAAGGAGGGAGTCGTTAGCATAACCCGAGTTGGTGTAAACGGCAACCGAGTCCGCATTACGGGTGAAATTACAGGTTTGCACTACGGACGGAGCATGAGAAGGAGTTTTCGCGCTCTTGCCCGCGTAATAATCGGAGACATTCGCAGTAAATTCCGCATAAACCGTGGTGAAATTCTCGCTGAATTTCATACTCTTTTCGTAAAGGTCTACTGCAGGAGCAAGAATGGAGCCGTTGTACGTAAAGAACAATTCTTCATGTTTTTGTTCATTTTCTGTGTAAACGTAATAATAGTCCGCCGCACCGGTGCCGCCCGTTTTCTCTACGCGCTTGAATTTCCCACTATCACCGACCGCGCCGTAATATAATTCCATTTTTTCGAAAGTGTACGTCGTAGCCGTGCCCTGAGGATTGTAGGACCTATATACGTATCTTGTGCCGGAAACGCCGGCCGTTAAATTACTGTCGCAAGTAATTCTGTTTAACTTGTAACCGTAGTTAACGCCCTGGTCGGACATAGGCGCAAATCTATCCACGCCGTTTATAACGTAAATATCGAAAGTAAACGTACCTAAATCGCCACCGTCCATAGTAGTGACCTTTACGCTTACCGTGGCTTTTGAGGTGCTGATCGTGCTCGTGAAAACTATATTATCGCCGCTGACTACAACTACTCCGTTGGAGTTCTTTACGGGTTCCATCGTCGAGCTACGCAAAGAGCCTTTGGCATCGAGCGAAACCGTCTTTTTGCATTCGCCCTTAGCTGTAATAAGCTCGTAAACATTGAAAGGCAGGGGTTCGCCGTCCGCGTTTTGCTGAACGTGAATTACTGCGCCTTTACCGTTATCGAGGTATGTAATATCGCCCGGTAGATTATCCGAATCGGTAACTAAATTATGCGCCGCATCCTTACCTATTAAGGCGGCGTCCTTAGCCTGCGCGGTAATGGAAACGTTGACCTTTTTGCTCCACTGCGCGTCTCGATTATTGGTTGCCGCATCTTCGGCTGTAGAAAGCGTAGTTCCGAACTTAGTGAATTTTATGTCGGGTAACGCCGTATCTTCGGTAGTGTCGGCATTCGCATTTACAGCCACATATAAGCTAACTGTCGCAGTAAAGGCGGTCGCAGTAGACGAGGTAGAACCACCCGCAACGCGCACGATATCGACGTGACTCTTTTTGAGCTGAGTCCTGACGCCTTTTTTGAGCTTCTCTGCGAATTCTTTGTCGGTGCTTACCTCGAAAATATCATCGTCAAATTCGACCATGTAATCGAGGTTCATAAGTTTTTTGTCGATTACCGACGAGACGTCAGTATCGCCGGGCATGGTAAGCGTATACGCAACGGAATACAGCATTTTCTGATCGGGAACGACTGCTATTTTGCCGTTGTCGCCTACCTTGGTAGAACTGAGCGTACCATCGCTGTTGTACGGCTGAACCGAAAGCGTGCCGGTTTGATTGCCCGCCACAACGTTGTACATGATTTTTTGATTGGTTTTAACGCTGCCCGACGCACTGTCCTCGAACGTGAGCGTTCCGCTGCCCAAACCTCTTGTAACGAGGTTTACGGTAGTGGTGTTTTGCGCGGTTTGCCTGTCGGGGCGTATAATATCGTTACTGCTTGAAGTAACGTTGATATGACTTTGCCAATTCGTTTGGAAATCCTTCGTCTTGACGTCGTACTGTATGTTGATAGGATATATAAGAATATGATCGAATATATTGGTGTACGGTTCGTTGGAATACGGCAGCGTGAATGTACCGCTATTCATTTTAACGGTAGTGTTAGTAGGCTTGGAACCGCCGAACTCGGTGGTGAGCTTAGCGATATCAAGCTTGTTATCCGGCGTCAAATGCTTCTCGATAAACTCTTTATCGACTATCGCTTTATCGAAGAAATAAATATTCTCTATGTATTTGAGGTCTTCGCTCGACTGTACCGTTACGTTAAAGGTAAAGGTCTTGCCGGAGTTAACTGTAAGATTGATCGTGGTCGAGCCTTGTTTTACCGTCCTGAACGTTACCGACGCATAGGACGATCTGATAATAGACAAAACATTAGTATCACCCGAGGTCGCCGTGACGTCCGCTTCATCGTCGGTAAGCAATGCGTATTCGTTAATTAAGTCGTTATATTCGCCTTTTTGCTCAAATAGCATGGTGTACGACTTATTGTTATCGTTTACCGTATAATGCGGTACCGATAATTTATTGTCGGTAACGGTAGGCGCTCTGCTACTGTCCGTACCTTCGGCGTAATACTTAGTCGCGAACAAGTATTCGGTCTTTTGATCTACGACCTTGAACTTGATTTCTTTTACCTTTTCGCCTTTGGCGGCGGACCTCGCGATTATAGTAACTTCCTCGCCGTCGTGCCCTGCGTTGGGCGTGAACGAGAAAGACAGCGTATCTTCGCTTATCTGCGTATCGATAACAGCTTCGCGCGGCGAAACCTCCCACGCGATATTCTCGCTCGTACCGTTCTCGACGGACGCCTTCGCGCTGACGGTATACTTATTGCCTATCGAGGCGGTAAGCGTTTCGTTACCGTCTTCTCCCAATGATGAGAACAATGAATTGGTAGTTATGCTCACGTCGTTTACGACGGTGTTATCGCCTTCGGGAGCGGGCTTTAACAAGTACATAACCAAAAACGTAACGGCAAGAGCTACCGCTACGCCTACCGCAACCAACAGTATGATAAGCGTTGTTTTGGTTTTTTTAACCGGTGCAAGCTCGATTACTTCATCGGATATAGGCATAAAACACCTCGCTACGCGGACGGTACTTCCATCCACGTTATAATAGTACACATATATAATACACCAAAGCATCGCGTTTGTCAATAACATAAAGGCAAAAATATAGTTAAATTTAGCAGTCTACCCTCGACACTGCCAGCACTCTACAACGCGGATAAACAATAAATTTCAAGCGTTTATCGGCAAATAATCGTTTGAAAAATATAATTAATTTGCTTGGAAAAATATTTGACAATGATACATATAATATGATAGAATAACGGCAAAGCAACCGAGCTGTCATAAACCGTTTTATAGGAGATGAAAAATGCTGGCTGAACAAATACTCGCAATCAATGCCACCACTCGCAAGCTGTGCAAGAATTGCGATAACGGCGCTATTATTTCCCAAAAAATGCGACTTCTCTACCTTGTACGTAACGAGGTTTTATCGCCCAAAGAGCTTGTTAACGAGCTTTGCATTGCAAAACCCAATCTTACTATTCTAGCTCGTAACATGATAGCCGAAGGCTTAATCGAAAAAATGCGCGTGGAACGCGATATGCGGTCCGTGCATTACAAGATCACCGATAAGGGCGCGGAAGAGCTTAACAAAATGATCGCCGAGCTCGACAAGTCGTTATTGAACCAGCTTTCCTTAAACGAAAAAGAAGCGCTCAAAGGCGATAAAAAGCTCAAAGAAGCGTTAAATTTCCTTAACGGAGCTGAATAACCCCTTCCTATTCGGTTTTAACGCCCTTGCCTATTGGCTTGCGGCGTTTTGTTTTAGAGGTTGTCAATGAAAAAAATCGAGGCCTTTACAGCGATACGGCGCGATCTCGACGCCGCCGTAAAACACGATCCCGCCACACGTAATAAATTTGAGGCCGCGTTGTGCTGTTACGGATTTCATGCGCTCGTATTGTATCGATTTTTTCATTTTCTGCACATTCACAGATATTTCTTATTGGCGCGTATTCTTTCGGGGCTTGCCCGTTTCTTTACGGGCATAGAAATTCATCCCGGTGCTACGATCGGTCGAGGCGTATTCATAGATCACGGTGCGGGCGTGGTAATCGGAGAAACGGCAGTCGTCGGGAACAACGTAGTTATTTACCAAGGCGTTACTCTTGGCGGCACGGGCAAGGACAAGGGCAAGCGCCACCCCACCGTCGGCAATAACGTTATGATAAGCTCAGGCGCAAAGGTGCTCGGACCGTTCACTGTAGGCAACGGCGCAAAAATCGGCGCGGGCTCGGTAGTACTCCACGAGGTTCCGCCCAACGCGACTGTAGTCGGCGTTCCCGCGCGTATAGTGCGCATTGCGGGCAAGCGCGTGGAAGAGCTATGTGTTAACGATTTGTGTCAGGCCCTGCCCGATCCCGTAGAGGACGATATCGATAAGCTTAACGCGCGTATAACCGCACTCGAAAGTCAAGTTCTGGAACTTAAAAAACCGAATACAAACAATTAAACGGTTAATTTACGGAGAAGATAATGGATACTCTTTATTTTTATAACACGCTGACGCGCAAGAAGGAAAAGTTTGCGCCCATTGCCCCGCCCGAGGTCAAGACCTATTCGTGCGGGCCTACGGTGTACAACTACGCGCATATTGGCAATCTCCGCACGTATGTGTTCATGGACGAGCTGCGGCGCGTTTTGAAGTTTGCGGGATACAATACCAAGTCGGTTATGAACGTTACAGACGTCGGGCATCTCACTTCCGACGGCGACGACGGCGAGGACAAAATGCAGTCCGCGGCGCGCAAGCAGAATAAGTCGCCCGAGCAGATCGCAGCGTACTATTCGGAGATTTTCTTTAAAGACTTGGCGCGGCTGAATATTCTCACGCCCGAAATCATATCCAAGGCGACCGATAATATCGACGAGATGATAGATTTTGTCAAAACGCTCTGCGACATGGGATACGGCTACGAAACGGACGACGGGATATATTTCGATATTTCCAAGTTCGCGGACTACGGCAAGCTGTCGCGGTGCAATCTCGAAGACGCGCTCGCCGGCGCGCGAGTAGCCGTCAATACGCAAAAACGCCACCCCGCCGACTTTGCGCTGTGGAAGAAAGCAGAGCCCAACCATATTATGCAATGGAAATCGCCGTGGGGCATGGGCTATCCCGGCTGGCACATTGAATGCTCGACCATGAGCAAGAAGTTCCTCGGTGAACGGTTCGATATTCACACGGGCGGCGTCGATCATATTCCCATTCACCACGAAAACGAAATCGCACAGTCGGAAGCACTTGAAGGACATAAGGTAGTTAACTATTGGATGCACGGCGAGTTTATGCTCGTCGACGGTGGCAAAATGAGTAAGTCGCTCGGCAATGTGTATACTATCGACGATCTCATCGCACGAGGCTATTCCCCGCTCGCCTTCCGCTATTTCTGCCTAAACACGCATTACCGCAATAAGTTGAACTTCACGTTCGACGGGTTGTCGGGCGCAGCGACGGCGTACAATCGTTTACGCGGCGCGATTTCGGCGTGCGAGAACGCACCCAAAGCCGATGCGGAAACGGCAAGCAAGGTCAAGGCGCAACGCGCCGCGATCATTGCGGCGGTCTATGACGATCTTAACTTCCCGCTCGCGCTCGGCGAGCTGTGGACAATGGCTAAGCTGCCCGCGTGCCACGAGATCTACGACGCGGCGGCCGAGCTTAACGCCATACTCGGGCTTGATTTGCATACTCCGCTCGAACAATCCCCCGTCGACGATATTCCCGACGAGATCAAGGCGATAGCCGAAGAACGATTCAAAGCGCGGCAGAACAAGGACTGGGCTACGTCCGACAAACTGCGCAATGAGCTTGACGCGCGCGGATACGCTGTGCTCGACAGCAAAACCGGCTATGAATTGAAAAAGAAGTAGTTTTTCCCTTACTTCTTTTGAAAAAGAAGTTATTTCTCTACTTTCTTGTGAACAAGAAAGTAGCAAAGAAAACTTTTAGCTTATAAATGTACGGTATATTTGCCGTACTTTTTTATTTATACACAACAACAAACGCCCACTCAATTAGGAATGGGCGCAATTGTTTGCCTTACAGTATATTAACTTAAAGTTTTCTTACCTACTTCTTTTTCAAAAGAAGTAGGTTTCTTCGCTTTCTTCTTTTCAAAGGAGGAAGAAAGAATTATTTCTTCTTAGCGGTAGGACGCTTGACAGCGGGTTTCTTCGCCGCGGGCTTTTTAGCGGGTGCTTCTTCCGCGTCGGCAGTAGCCGCCTGCTCAGCCTTAGCGGGCTTAACGGGCTTTTTCGCCGCTTCTTCGAGCTCTTTCTCTTTCTGGCGCGCCGCAACGAGTTCTTTATAGCGCATAGCGCCCTCGTTGATAACGCCTTCCGTCTTGATAGCCTCGGCAACGGTATCGCTCTTGCCGATGATGACCGCGTGAGGATCGACCGCGAGCTTGATCTTATCGCCGGTGTTGTAGCCAGAGAAGTTGCGAATAATAGCCGTCAAATCGCCGTCGATGCCGGGTACCTCTACGGTAACGATAGCGTCTCTGCGGTACTCGTCAAGATGCTTGATGATACCGGTAAGAACCATCTTGGGCGTTTGTGCAATAACTTCCTTATCGATAGACATACCGCGAGCGAGAATATGCATAGGGCTGTCCGTTTCGACCGTTTTGAGATTGTCATACTTAGCCGTGACCTGCTTAGCGCCGCTAGCGTCGGTGGTAGCCTTGGAATTCTCGAACGCAAGCTTGTTCTTCGTGCCGTTCTCGGCGGTAAGCCTGTAGTTATATGTGCCGTTGACATTGGTAATCGTACCGACAGTGCTATTCGTGCCGACGGGACCGTCCGCAATCAAGCGCTCGCCGTCGATATTGAAGAGCTGGATCTCTTTCGGATCGATATACGCAGTGACTTTCTCGCCGCCCGTGAAGGGATCGTCGAGCCCACGCGACATGATAACATAATTTTTAACGCCGGGTACAGACAGATACACTGCTTTAAAGCGAGGATAGTTATCGAAGAACTCGGCAACACCCTCGATAGCGGCATAGCCTTCCTCGTTCTCCGCCTTGATAGCGGTGGGAGGAATACCGAGCGTAATGCGGTTGTTGATGACCGACTTATCGGTAATGCGCGCGAGCATTTCCTCGGGAAGCTTGATCTCGACGTCGCCGAACATGACGGTAAGCGCGCCGTCGTTGACAACCGCTTGCGCGGGTATAAGGTTATAATCGGGCACGCCCATAAGCGTGAACTCGGTCGTGGGATCGAAAAGGTGTACGTGCTCTGTAGCAAGATACATAGTGACCTTCTCGCCTTGGTTGAACGAGTAGCGTGCGTTTACACGCGCGATCGTGTAGTCTTCCTTGCCCTCTACGTTGAGGTACAGAATGGTCTCGTTACCGAGGTTCTCGATAACGTCGATAGTCGCGCTGATGACCGATTCGGGATGCGCATCGACAAGCGCCTGCTCGTAGTGAACGTCCTCGGGACGGATACCCAAAAGCACTTCGCTGCCGATTACGCTCTGATCGATAATACGCTTGGCGCGCGACTTCGGGATCATGACCTTATTTGTTTCGCCGATAAGCGCATAGAGTTCACCGTTCTCCTCAACAAGCTTCGCCTTGAATATGTTCATCTGCGGCGAACCGAGGAAGCACGCGACGAAAAGATTTGCGGGGTTATCGTAAAGCGTGGTAGGCGTATCAACCTGCTGAACGATACCGTCTTTCATAACGACGATACGCGTACCCATGGTCATAGCCTCGGTCTGGTCGTGCGTAACGTAAATAAACGTGGTCGCAAGCCTGTGGTGGAGCTTGGTGATCTCGGTACGCATCTGTACGCGGAGCTTGGCGTCAAGGTTCGAGAGCGGCTCGTCCAAAAGGAAAACCTTGGGCTCGCGAACGATAGCACGACCGAGCGCAACGCGCTGACGCTGACCGCCGGACAACGCCTTGGGTCTGCGGTTCAAAAGATGCTGAATGCCGAGTATGCTCGCCGCTTCCTGCACCCTTTCGTCTATCTCCTTAGCGGGTTTGTGACGAAGGCGAAGACCGAATGCCATATTGTCGTAAACGGTCATGTGCGGATAAAGCGCATAGTTCTGGAAAACCATCGCTATATCGCGGTCCTTGGGCTCGACGTCGTTTACAAGACGGTCCTCGATACGTAGTTCACCGGACGAAATGTCCTCGAGACCGGCTATCATACGCAAGGTGGTCGACTTACCGCAACCGGACGGACCTACGAAAACGATAAATTCCTTATCGTCTATTTCGAGGTTGAAGTCGCTGACAGCGCGAACGCCGCCGCTATACACCTTGTAGATGTGTTTGAGTGAAAGGCTTGCCATAATTTTCTCCTTATTCTATTGTTTTTTTATTACATTATTATTATACAACTCGTCCGTTACGATTTCAATATAAAACTGCATAAATTTTAAAGGCGTTTTTGTCTATTTTAGCCATACTACACAAGGTAATTTGTGCAAAATCGACAAAAACCGACGAAAGCGTTTATGCCTCGTCGGTTCGTGATCATTTATATGTAGTTCTATGGCGCAACGCCCTATTCAGCGACGGATACAGACACGCCGTAAACCCGCAAAGCACCGCGTCCTTTAAGCCGAGGACAAGCACCGACGGTATACCGCCTATCGCCGCCGCCCAGCCGCTTCCTATATAATAGTAAACTATAAGCACCTGATACGTTATGCCGAGCGCGTAAATTGGTATCATGGCAACGAGCGCGCTCAAAAACACCTTACCGCGCGTTACCGTTTTGAGTTTTTTGCAAAGCACGCCTGCCACGAACGCGCCTATCGGGAAGCCCAGAAGATACCCGAACGACGGCATGACTACGTAGCTAAGCCCCCCGCCGCGCGTAAACACGGGCAGACCGAAAAGTCCCATAGCGATATACACCAAGACAGCGAGCGCGCCGTCCCTGCCGCCGAGCATGATGCCCGCCATAACGACGAACACGACCTGAAAGGACAGTTCGACCTGCGTAAACGGCACGGGAATAGATATCAGCCCGCCTATCGTTATTAGCGCGGTAAACACCGCGATCGATGCAATACGCTTGGTGCTCATAAGCTTAGTTACTTGCCCGCTTCCGCCTTATACTGTTTGAGCGCACGCGCGAGCTGATCGGGACACGAAGTACCGTTGCGGCACTGTATACCGTCCAGCCGAGAAATAACGTCGTCGACCTTCATGCCCACGGCGAGTTTGGCTACGCCCTGAGTATTGCCCGCACAGCCGCGCACGAACTTGCACGCCGTTACAATATCGTCCTGCACGTCGAACTGAATTTCGACCGAGCACGTTCCTTTCGTTTTATATGAGTACATAATCACCTCTTAGAATTACCTATGAATACGAATGAGTGCGGAGACGCGACGTAGACAAGGAAGTCCGAGTGCCGACCGACGGGAGTTTACACCCACGTAAATGACCGAGGGCGGTACGACGGCTGACGAAGTATACGCCGATGTATACGCGCTCATTCCGTAAGTTGGTCGTGTAGCAATAAGTATATATTCGCCGCTTTCTTTTCCCAATTGTTATGGATATATTTAGCCGTTTTGTTGTTTGCGACTACGAACTTAATGTCCAAAAGCGTTGCAGACGGCTCGACTACGCGCAGCCACACGGTATAGGTGCCGTCCTTATTCTTATAATAAGTATGCATATATTCCTGGCTGCGCTTATACGACATACGGTTTTCTTTTACGTAGTCGCTTATTTCCTGTCTGAGGTGTTCGGGAATGCGCGAATAGAAGTTTGCAAGGCAAGCCCGACCGTCGGGCGTCATTGTGTAAAGCTTTTCACGCCCGCGCTCGACCTTGTGTATGAAATTCGCTTTTGCGAGCTTGTCGATAGCGTCCATGCAGTACAGCGGCTGCATCCATCCGTTTTGCATATAGCAAATGTTGATGATGGTGTTATAATCGAGCGCTATGTCCATTTTATCGAAAACGAACAACACAATAAGTTTATTCAGCAATTCCTCTTCGGACTGTTCCAATACCTTTCTCCGTTCTGTTTTTTCGGGGGTAAATATTATTATACAATATAACTAATTAAAAGTAAATACTTTTCCCTACTTCTTTTTGGAAAGAAGTAGGCAAGAAAACCTTGCATTTATAGTTAGAGTTTGTTTTGCCGCACTACTCTTTTCGTCATTCTGAGCGTATGCGCAAAATCCCCTACTTACCTCAACTTTTCTTCGAGCGCTTTAATGCGTTCGGTGTAGTTCTTGACCTTTTCGCGCTCGGCGTCGATTAGCTTTTGCGGCGCTTTTTGGCAGAAGCCCTGGTTATTGAGCTTGGACTGCGCAAGAGCAAGCTCAGACTTGCATTTTTCGAGTTCTTTGTTGAGCCTGTCCTTTTCCTTTTGCGTATCGGCGAGCGGAACGAAAATCTTAACGCCGTCAAGCGCGATGAGCGCCGCGTTGTCCGCCGTACCCGTATTGACGTCCGCCGTTTTGGCGAGCGTGGGAAGATAATCGACCAAGAGCGCGCACAGCTTGTCGTCGCCTTCGCAGAATACCTCGGGCGTTTTGGCGACTGCCGTGTTCGTTTGTTTGAGGTTACGTACCGCGCGCACGCAATCTTTGAGCCGCTCGGCAAGCTTGATATCTCCGTCGTAATCGCCGCGTTTTTTGGTGGGGAACGAAGTCAGCATGAGTTCGCCTTCCGCACCCGGCAGACTGTCGTAGATCTCGGTCGTGATAAACGGAATTATCGGGTGAACGAGCTTTAACAGCACTTCGAGCGCGTACCGCAAAAGCCCCGCCGTGTTTTTGGCGTACTCGCCTTTCAGCTGGACTTTGGCGAACTCGATATACCAATCGCAGAACTCGTCCCAAATAAAGTTATATAATGCTTCGGCGGCGTGACCTACGTCGTACTTATTCATCGAGTTATTGACCGTGCCGATAAGCGCGTTGAGCTTACCGATAAGCCAGCCGTCGGGAACGGTTATCGCCTTGGGCTTTTGCTCGTAGCCGTTTGCGCACGCGCCGATAACGAACTTTGCCGCATTGAACAGCTTGTTCATGAAATTACGGTAGGTCGTGAGCGTTGTTTCGGAGAAATTGACGTCGCCGCCGCGCGCTACGCCGTTGACGAGCGAGAACCTAAGCGCGTCCGCGCCCGCGGTGTCTATAACCTCCAACGGGTCGACGCCGTTGCCGAGCGACTTACTCATTTTGCGCCCCATGCCGTCGCGAACTATGCCGTGTATATACACCTCGCTAAACGGCGCTTTGCCCGTGAATTTGAGCGCGGTGAATATCATGCGCGACACCCACAGCGGTATTATATCGTATGCGGTCACGAGCAAGTCGGTGGGATAGTACTTTTTCATATCCTCGGTTTCGTCCGGCCAGCCCATGGTTGAGAACGGCCACAGCGCCGACGAGAACCAGGTATCAAGCACGTCCTCGTCCTGGCGAAGCTTTCCGCCGCAGTGCGGACAAACCTCTATATCCTCGCGGCTTGCAAGCTCCTTGCCGCAGCCGTCGCAATAGAACACAGGTATGCGGTGTCCCCACCACAACTGACGGGATATGCACCAGTCGCGGATATTGTTCATCCAATTGAAGTAGGTCTTTTCGAAGCGTTTGGGAATAAAGACCGTTTCGCCGTCCTTGACCGCCTTGATCGCGGGCGCGGCAAGCTCTTTCATGCGGACGAACCACTGCTTGGACACCATCGGCTCGATAGTTTCGTCGCAGCGCGAGCAATGCCCTACGTTGTGCGTGTAGTCCTCGATTTTTTCGATATAGCCCTGCGCCTGCAAGTCTTTAACGGCGGCGGCGCGGCACTGTTCGCGTGTCATGCCCTCGTATTTTCCGGCATACGCATTCATAGTGCCGTCGTCGTTCATGACCTTGATTATTTCCAGGTTATGGCGCGCGCCTACCTCAAAGTCGTTGGGATCGTGCGCAGGCGTGATCTTGACCGCGCCCGTACCGAAATCGGCTTCTACGTATTCGTCGTAAACGATGGGGATCTCGCGCCCTACGAGCGGAAGCACCAATAATTTCCCTTCCATGCCCGCATAACGCTTGTCCTTGGGGCTGACTGCGACCGCGGTATCACCGAACATTGTTTCGGGGCGGGTCGTCGCGACCGTTATAAAGCCGCTGCCGTCCTTAAACGGGTATTTGATATGCCACAAATGGCTGTGCTCGGTTTCGAACTCAACCTCGGCGTCCGATATAGCCGTTTTGCAGCCCGCGCACCAGTTGGAGATGCGGTCGCCGCGATAGATAAAGCCCTGCTCGTAAAGCGAAACGAACACCTCGCGCACCGCACGACTGCACTTTTCGTCCATGGTGAACGCCATGCGCGACCAGTCGAGACTGACGCCCATTTTTTTAAGCTGTTCTACGATACGGTTGCCGTACTTGTTTTTCCAGTCCCAGGCACGCTCCAAAAAGCCGTCGCGTCCTACGTCCGGTTTCGACAAGCCCTCCTCGCGCATTTTTTCAACGACCTTGACCTCGGTTGCGATCGAGGCGTGGTCTATACCGGGCAGCCACAGCGTTTCGTACCCTTTCATGCGCTTGAACCGCACGATAGCGTCGGGGATAGTCACGTTCATGGAATGCCCTACGTGCAGCTGCCCCGTAATATTAGGCGGCGGCTGGACGATAGAAAATTTCTTTTTGGTTTTGCCGGGTCTGGGCTCGAAGCACTTATTGTCTACCCAGCGTTTGTATATTCGGCTCTCGAAGCTTTTCGGTTCGTAGGTCTTGTCCATAACTCAAAGCACACTCCTTATAGTAACATTTTAACACACATTTAATTAAATAGCAAATACTTATTACTTCTTTTCAAGGAAGTAACCAAGAAACCTTTAGTGTTTAGTATGAACTTAATGACAGTTAACACTTGTCATTCTGAGCGATTTTTTACCCTCCGAAGGATCTGCAATAAAAAACCGTGTCATGCTCGACACGGCTTTATCGGTGTTATTTCTTTTTGGAGAGCAGGTCGAGGAGCGTTTGCTCGATAATCTGCTGATTGCGCTCTGCGTCGAGCTTGTAGCTGACAAAGTCCGCCCAGAACTTCAAGATGTAATACATGAGTGTTGCGCCCACAGTTGCGGCGACCATGACAGGTCCGAGCAACCACCAGAACTGCAAGAATGAGAATACGACTGCGGCAATCGTTCCGCCCACTATGACTAAAACGGGAACAATTACGGAAAGTCTTGTCAAGAGCCAGCCGAGTGCTTTTATAATCGGGTACTTGGTTTTGAGCTCACGATAGCACGGAGTAACGATGCTCTGAAACGCAATCTGCTCTTGGCGTATTCTGAGAAGCACCGTACGCTTGTCAGTGACGAACCTGCGCTTCATGTACCAAACGAGCAAGAACCCTACCGCCACCGCGCCGGCACCGGCAAATAAGTCTATCAACGACTCCTTCCAAGTAAGAGTTATCATGAACACCGTTGCGACCGCAAGCACGACAAGCCCTGCGAAAATCGCGTACACAACCGGGTGCATAACAAACTTAAACGCCTCGTAAAACCTTACGGAGCCGACATATTCGGCAGTAGCCGCATCAAAGTTGGTCTTGGGGCGACTGTCTTTTTCAAGCTCGACTTCCGGGCTGGTGATCGTTATGCGGTCGTCGTCTATGGTGGGGTTGGCTTCGCGCTGCGCTTTTTCACGCTGAGCGATGCGCTTTTCTTCTGCGCGCTGTGCCTTGATGTTGTTTTCTATTTCGTCCTGATCTTTTTCGGACGGGCTCTTTATTCCCATGAGTTTACTCATTGCCTCCTCTGTCGCGTTGTCGATCTTGCCGCCGAGCGCGTCGCCGTTCGGTTCTACTGCGGCGCTCTGCGCGGCTTGCATTGCTTTTTCGCGGATTTGCGCTTGCAAACGGCGCTCCTCCTCTATTGCCTCTTTTTCCACGACAAGCTCGCTCTTCAAGCTTTCCGTATCTGACGCAAGCAATTCTTTCTCGCTCTTAGCCGCTTTTTTAAGCGATGCGTACAGCCTTCTGCGTTCTGCACTGCTCGGCCTCAACAGCTTTTCCATTTCCTCGGGCGATAATGTAGCGACCTTGCCGTCACCGCCGCTCTGCGGAACCTCTTTCAAGGCGTCGAGTCCGAAATCGTCAGGCACCATAACGTCGGCAGGCTGCTCGCCACTGGTTTCAACAAAACCGTCGTGGCACAGCTTACATACATGGAATACCTTACCGTTTTCCTCTATCGTATAGCTGTCGTCGGGAAGTCCGCAAAGCTCGCAAGCATTCTTCTTTGTTGCCATAACTACTCCTTCTGCAATCATGATAGCACATATTAAACTGCTTGTCAACTTACTTCTTTGAAAATAAGTAAGCAAAAAAACTTTTAATGTTGTGTATTTACTAAGCCGTTATTACGTCGTTGCACCCGAATAAGTTCGTTTCGTTATTTCTTTACGCCATTATTCCCATAATTCGCTATCACTCCCCCATACAAGGTCGCATAGACTGGAATATAGAAAAAGTCACCCAAGGAGGACTATATGAAGAAAATAACAGCTCTACTCACCGCTTTTGCGCTCATGCTCTTGCCGACCGCGCTCGCGGCGTGCGGAAACGACGGCAAAACGACTATCCGTTTAAGCGAAGTCACCCACTCCATATTCTACGCTCCGCTGTACATAGCCATAAATAACGGCTATTTCGAGGACGAGAATATCGATATCAAGCTCTCTAACGGCGGCGGCGCAGACAAGGTCATGACGTCCGTCATTTCCGGTTCCGCCGAAATCGGGCTTATGGGTCCCGAAGCTACCATTTACTGCCACGTAGAGGGACAGCGCGACTACCCCGTTATTTTCGGGCAGCTCACCATGCGCGACGGCTCGTTCCTCGTCGGGCGCAATCCAGAACCCGATTTCGATTGGAAAAATCTCGAAGGCAAGCATATCCTCGCAGGTCGCGCGGGCGGTGTACCCGCAATGACCCTGCAATGGGTGCTTAACCAGAACGGCGTAGATACGAGCAACGGCGAGCTGTTCGACACGTCGGTTGCGTTCGACGCCATGGTCGGCACGTTCGAGTCAGACCCGTCTATCGCGTACACAACCATGTTCGAACCGACCGCATCCGAATACGTTGCGCTCGGCAAGGGCTATATCGTAGCTTCCGTCGGCGAAGCTTCGGGCGCAGTGCCGTATACCGCGTTCTCGGCGCAAAAGTCGTGGCTCAGCAAGAACAACGATACCGCAAAAGCCTTCCTTCGCGCCGTCCTTAACGGCTACAAATTCATGAAAGACAACACGCCCGAGGTCGTCGCAAAATCGCTTACCGCGTCGTTCGCGGGCACGAGCGAAACCTCTATCGCCGCGGCGGTAAAGAGCTATCTCAGCATAAACGCATGGTCGACTACGCCCGTTCTCGCCGAGGAAGACTTTAACAGACTCCAAGACATCATGGAAAACGCCGGCACTCTTTCTTCTCGCGCCGACTACTCGGCCGCCGTCGATAACACTATCGCCAATGAGCTTGTAAAAGAGCTCGGGCTATAACCATGGCACTGCTCGACATCAACCACGTTGACGTTATATACCAGACCGAGCAGGGCGAAACGCAGGCAGTCAGCGACCTGACGCTCACGGTCGACGAGGGTGAGTTTATTGCCCTCGTCGGTCCGTCGGGCTGCGGCAAGACTACTCTGCTTTCCATGATCGCGGGACTGCTCAAACCGACAAACGGCAGCGTTACGATAGACGGCGAGCCTATAAACGTAGCGCACGGCAACGTCGGGTATATGCTCCAACGCGACAACCTTTTCGAGTGGCGTACGATAGAAGCCAACGTACTGCTCGGGCTGACCATACAAAAAAAGCTGAACGAACAAACCCGAGAATACGCGCTCGGTATGCTCGACAAGTACGGGCTGAAAGATTTTAAGTCGGCGTTCCCTACCCAGCTTTCGGGCGGTATGCGGCAGCGCGCCGCGCTCATACGCACGCTCGCGTTCAGCCCGCGGCTGCTGCTACTCGACGAACCGTTCTCTGCGGTCGATTTCCAAACGCGCATGACGGTATGCGACGACGTTCATTCGATCATCAAGAACGAGAAGAAAACGGCGGTGCTCGTCACCCACGACATAGCGGAAGCCGTGTCAATGGCGGATCGAATAGTCGTTCTTACAAACCGCCCCGCGACCGTAAAAGCGATTTTCGATATCGATATAGACGCGCCTACCCCGCTTAAACGCAGAGAAAACCCGCGCTTTTCGTACTGGTTCGATAAGGTGTGGCACGAGATAAATGCGTAATCACTAATTTTTAAAAGGAGGTAATCATGAACGAAGAAAAAACGCCGCGCGTAACGGGCAAGCAAATACTTACCGACGCGGTAACGTTGTTTAAAGATACCGGCATATTCATTTACGACGTTACGAGGCTTGCAATCGACAAGATAAAAGCTTCGATGAGCCGTAAAGACGGCAAAGAGAACAAGGACGAAATTCAAGCGTCGGTACCTGTTCAATAATCAACCGCCCTACTAATACAAGGAGCAAAACATGAAGATAAACAAACGACTTCCCTGTCGAATGAGTAGCGTCAAAACGCCGCGACAGAAATATTTACATGCGCGGCGCGTAGACAAAGTTACCGTGCTGTGCCTTCAAATAGGCGTGCTCGCGGCATTTTTGGGGATTTGGGAGCTTGCGACGGCGCTAGGCTGGATAGACAGCTTTATAATGTCCAGCCCGTCGCGCATAATCAAAATACTCTCGACCCTGCAACCGAGCGAGCTATTCAAGCACATAGCGTATACGCTCTTGGAATGTATAGTCGGCTTTATCGCGGCTAGCGGGCTGGGCGTACTGATAGCCGTAGCGTTATGGCGGTTTACAAAACTGCGCAAGGTGCTCGAACCGTATATCGTAGTGCTAAACGCCCTACCCAAGATCGCGCTCGGTCCTATCATCATTATTTGGGTGGGCGCGGGCGCGCAAGCGATAATCGTCATGACCGTGCTCATCTGCATAATCGTGACGGTGATAAGTATGCTCAACGCGTTCATGTCGGTGGACGAAGGCAAGATACTTTTGCTTCAATCAATGGGCGCGAACAAGTGGCAGATCTTAACCAAGCTAATACTTCCCGCCAACGTTCCCGCAATAGTCAATATGCTCAAAATAAACGTCGGGCTTGCGTGGGTCGGCACTATCATGGGCGAATACCTTGTATCGACGGCGGGACTCGGCTACCTCATAATCTACGGCAGTCAGGTTTTCAAAATGGACCTCGTTATGGCAAGCACCGTAATTCTCTGTATGCTTGCAACCGTCATGTACCTCGCCGTAGCGGGAATAGAACGAATAGCCAAAAAGAAGTACCACGTGGAGTAAACGTAAAACCCCGTTGGCTAAGTCAATGGGGTTTTATCATACAATTTCCGCACGAACGATTGCATTGTGCTGTATTCAATTTTTATATGTATACGGATTAAATTCATCCTCTTTGACAAACGTCTTACCACCGTTAAAAGACAGCCAATAGCCAATCGTCCATCCCCCATCGCTTCGTTCGACATAACGCAAATAAGGTTGACCATAATAAGGATGGCTACAATCATTACCTTTATAAGCATTATAATATAAACCACGTTCGAAGAAAATCAAATTTTTTTCTCTACCCTCATAAAAAATAGTTATTTTTTTATCCTCATCGTCATTATTTGTTGTAACCGTACCTTGTGATTTCACACTGTGTTTGGCTACAATAAAAAGAATAAAAGGAATAAAGAAGATTACGACAATAATACCATACGGCAAATACGTAAAAAAATGTATAACCTTTTCCCACTTAGCACCATTCACATTGTCCGCATACTTATGCGCAGCCGCGCCAGTTGCAAAAGTAGATACTATAAAGCTAAGTATACCACATATCAAAGGAGGAATCATTTCACTATCTTTTGGTAATTTCAGTAACAATATAAAACAAGATGCAGCTAATATAGGCGAAATAATCATTATTACAAAACAAATTTTCACAGCCCTTTTTCTTTCCTGTTCTTCCATAATCACCTCCGATTAGTTGATTTGCAATAATCATATCACACCGTTTGGTGTAAGTCAAGTATTTTACACCAATCGGTGTAAAATACTTAAAAAAGGCAAACTCCAATAAGGAGAACATAAAAATGTACATGGAAAAATTCGCCGCCAATCTCAAATATTTGATTGGCGAAAACAGTATAACCTCGGTCGCTAAAAATATAGGTATACCCCAACAAACGTTAAGTCGATATATTTTGGGACAACGCGAAATCGGGCTTGAAAACCTTTGCAAAATAGCAGACTACTTTAATGAAGATTTGAACGTTCTCGTCGGTCGGCGCGAATATTGATAAAAGGCGTGACTTTAAGCGCACTTCCCATATCGAATTAAAAACAAACAATGATAAACGGCTCTCGAACACTTTTGTTCGAGAGCCGTTTTGATACGCGTAATTAAGTAATAAAAGTTTAATTTAGATTTGACGTTATAACATAAAGCAAGTCAAAAGCACTATGGAAAAATCATATAGTCCGTGTCCGATGATGACAGACAACAGCGAGCAGTCTTTTATAAAATATTTTAAGTACCCGAATACGCAACCGACAAGAGTTGTGAAAAGCACTTGAATCAGACTACCGTTAATTATATGCCACAGCCCGAATAAAACGGCGGCAATCAACGGAGCAAGCCATTTACATTTTTTTAACCAAATTTCAAACTGATTTTGTACGTATCCGCGGAATACAATTTCCTCGCACACGCCCACAAAAAGAATATCTTGTACGGCGGAAATTGCCAAAAAACCTGCGGACGGTTCGGTATGAGAACCGATTATGCTTGTGCCGCATAGAATAGGAACTATTCCCATCACAAAACACAACACAACGGCAATCGCAAGCCCGATCAGGATTTGCAGCCACAATCTATGTTTAGTGGGCAGTAGCTTGCTTCCCTGTCCCGTCAGCTTCATAGCAACAGCAGCGACTACCGCAAATGCAGCAGTCACGAGCAATGTAAGGCATATTCTTACCGCATATATATCGATCAGCCATATTCCCCAAAGCGAAAACGTCAACCCGACGATCAACATTAGCGCAATGAAAAATATTATGACTGCATATTTACTGTCGGCATTAACGGGAAATATTGATTTTTTATTATCTTCCATAGTCTTTCTCCGCTAGATCGGCGTTTATCGTACAGTAATTATATCATATCACTCACAGAAAAACAAGTAAACTGTTATAGTGCATATTATCATCAATCATCGAACAGCGGAGTGGAAAGATACCGCTCGCCCGTGTCGGGAAGAATTGCGACTATCGTTTTACCCTTGTTCTCGGGGCGTTTAGCGAGCTCTGCCGCCGCCCACAGCGCCGAACCCGACGAAATGCCGACGAGTATGCCGTCTTCCTTAGCAAACGTTTTCGTCGTTTCGAACGCCGCTTCGTTTTCCACCGTTATGATCTCGTCGTAAATTTTCGTATCGAGAACTTCGGGAATGAACCCCGCGCCGATACCCTGTATCTTGTGCGCGCCCGCGACTCCCGTCGACAGCACCGGCGATCCTTTCGGCTCGACCGCAACTACCTTTATATCCTTATTTTTGCTTTTAAGATATGCTCCTGTGCCCGTGATCGTTCCGCCCGTTCCCACGCCCGCGACGAGTATATCCACCTTACCGTCGGTGTCGCGCCAAATTTCGGGACCCGTAGTGGCTATATGCGCGGCGGGGTTAGCGGGGTTTACAAACTGTCCGCAAATAAACGAATCGGGAATGGTTTCGGCAAGTTCGTTCGCTTTTTCTATCGCGCCCTTCATACCTTTTGCGCCTTCCGTCAAAACTATTTCCGCGCCGTACGCTTTTATCAGCTTTCTGCGCTCAATGCTCATGGTTTCGGGCATGGTGATGATAAGCTTATACCCTTTTGCCGACGCAACCGCCGCAAGCCCTATACCCGTGTTTCCGCTCGTCGGCTCGATTATGGTCGCACCCTTTTTGAGCCTACCGCTTTTCTCGGCGTCCTCTATCATTGCTTTGGCTACTCGATCCTTGACCGAGCCCGCGGGATTGAAATATTCGAGCTTAACGAGCAGGGTCGCACCCAGCCCGTATTTCTTCTCGTAACCTACCGCTTCCACCAGCGGAGTGTTGCCCACAAGGTCGAGTATGGTTTTGTAATTCGGCATAGAATATATCCGTCCTTTTATTCGCTTTTATTGTACCCGATCAGGTCCTTAATCACTTCGCCCGCAATTATCAGCCCGACCGCCGACGGCACGAACGCATTGCTCGCAGGGATTTCGCGGCGCGCGCCGACTTCCTCATCACAAACAGATAAAGGCTTTAACGGTTCTTCCTTGCTGTAAACAACTTTAAGGCGTTCGATACCCCGCTTTTTGAGCTCGCGGCGTATGACTTTTGCGAGCGGACATACCGAGGTTTTATATATATCGGCAACCTCGAAAGCCGTGGGGTCGACCTTGTTCCCCGCCCCCATGGAACTGATCACGGGCGTGCCGCAACGCGCAGCATTCTCAATAATAGTGAGTTTGCCCGTGACCGTATCGATAGCGTCGACGATATAATCGTACTCGGCAAAGTCGAATTGACAAGCGGTGTCCGGCATATAAAATGTTTTATAGGTCTTGACCTTACAGTCGGGGTTTATGTCAAGAACACGCTCTGCGGCGACGTCCACTTTATACCTACCCACCGTAGAGGTCGTAGCTATGATCTGGCGGTTGATATTGGTGATACTTACCTTGTCGTTGTCGATAAGATCGAGCGCGCCCACGCCCGAACGCGCAAGCGCTTCCACGGTATAGCCGCCGACCCCGCCCACGCCGAACACGGCGACGCGCGAGCTTTTCAGCTTATCCATAGCGGCTTTACCGAACATTAATTCCGTTCTCGAAAACTTATCCATAAATTTATTATATCAAGTTACGGTTATGTTGTCAAACCGATACGTCGGCTCGTTTTTTAGTAAGTTTGCTTCGAACGCGTTTCGCCTTGGTTTTCACCTTGCGTTTAACACGGGTGCGTATCAAATACCAAAGATTGCAAGCGAGGTACAGCATACCGAGTATGCCCGTCACGGGGTACAACGTTTCGACGACCGCCGAAAATCCGAACGCGCCGACGACAAGCCCCGCGATAAGCACTACCCCCGCCGCGACGATTTTATACTTGAATATCCCGAGCACGTAGTCGTACACCGATTTGAACGCCGCGAGCATGGTTGTGAATATGGAAGCGGCTATCACGGGCAGACCTATAAAATAAGTCGCTCGCCCGCTTTTGAGCGCGATCAAGAGCATGGGCATATCCGCCTTTGCCGCCGAGGTCGATTGCAGCGCGCCCATAATGCACAAGAGCAGCCCCGCTATAACTACCGACGCTACCGCCGACGAAAGTATTATCTCACGCGGTGAAAGCTTATGCACGGTGGTGAGCACCCCGCCGCCCAAAATCATGTTCATGGAAACGTACAGCAATACATTATATACGTTTATTCCGCCCGACTGGGCTTTGAGCGGAAAGTCGATCGCAAGCACCGAGCACACGCACAAAAACACTACCATTATAGGAACGAGCACCGCATTGGCTTTTATTACGCCGTTTATCCCGCGCACGGCGACGACGGCACACAGCAGCCCCACGACTATCGAGGCTACGGGCCGAATATCTATGAACTCGGCGGCAAGGCTGTCTACGCCCGCGAGCATTGCGCCGAGTACCGTCACCGAATTGAACAGCATAAAAATATCGGCAAGCGGTCTGAGCTTACCGAACACCTCGCCGTTGACCTCGCCCGTGTCCGTCTTTTTCACGCGCCTGCCCACGAACAAAAACAACGTCGAGCACATAAACACGAGCACGCCTGTAATGAGCGCGGTGAACACGTTCGGCACCGCGCCGAAGAACGCCACCACCTCTTTACCCGACGCAAACCCCGCGCCGATCACGGTGCCGACGATCAGCATAGCGACCGACATTGCACGCAAAAACGACTTAAACATGGTCTATTGTATGCAAAACCTCGCCGTGCGTATGACTTAACCTATTGACAAGAAACTATTAAGAATATATAATTATACGCATGACCGACCATGAAAGACAAAAAGTCAACGGGCTTATAGCGCGGATCGCAGGCGGCGAGGTTCAAGCATTGGACGAGCTCGCCCGTCTTTTGTCTGCCAGAATGCTGTCGGTCGCGCGGTCGGTGCTAAACGACAAGCACAAAGCCGAGGACGCGGTTCAGGACAGCTTTATAAAGATCATCGAGAACGCGAAGAAATTTCGCCCCGACACCAACGGCTACGCCTGGATATGCAAGATAGTGCAAAACACCGCGCTTAATATTCTACGGAGCGATAGAACCAAGCAGACGCTCGATATAGACGAGTTCTTCGACCTAGCGGACGACGGAGACCTATCCGACTATGCTACTTCGACCTTTACGGTAAAGAACGCCATGAGCGTGCTCTCCCCGTTTGAACGTCGGGTCATATACCAAAAATACTTTATGGACTTTACCGTCCGCGACAGCGCGAAAAGCCTAAATAAGTCCAAATCGACCATCGCCCGCACGGTCACCGCCGCAGAAGCGAAAATGCGCGAATATCTTGCGGGACAAAATCACTGAGTAAACGGTTGTAATAAAGAATGAACGAAAAAGACGAACAACTTAACGGGCTGTTTGATGAATACGCAAACGACCTTCAACCTCGCACCGATCTTGCGCAAAAAGCGCGAGACGAGCTCGTGCGCAAAAACGAGAAAAAGCAAAAGCCTGCTTTGCGGTACGGCGTTATATTCGGCTCACTCGCCGCAGCGGCGGCAGTGGCTGTATTTGCGTTCAGCGTTTTGCCGGGACTGTTTACGGGGAATAACGACGGAGCGACTAACGAAGAGAACGGTCCAAGCGACGCTTCGCCCGCAACTCCGTCCGCAGTGTCGTACACGATCGGCGAAGTGCGCGCGACAAAAACGACACGGAGCGATATTAGCGACTTTATCGATATTTCGCGGATAGAAAACGCGGGCTACGAGGTTTATTCCGAAAACTATTATAACTGTTATATTAAGGAAAGCAATACCCTAGCCTACGTAAAGGCGGTATTCGGCGTATCTACCGATAAAGGCAATATCGAAATAAGCGTTATCGCCGAGCGCGACGGGTATAAACGAACCGACCTTGCCGAGCAATACGGTTATCTCATGAAAAGCGACCGCCGCATAAGCTATGCGGAAAGCTATCAAGACGGCGAATATATGACGATGGCGTATATAACCGACTACGATATTCACTACTACGTTTCGACTATGGGGAACACCGACGGCGCGCAAAATTTATTTAATTATTTTTTATAAACGTGGGACAAAGAGCGAAAACGCTGTGTTGTAATTGTAATGAGACAAAAAGGAGAAAAAATTATGAAAAAACATATTAATAAATTATTATCTGCCGCGCTCGCTCTGTCGTTCACCCTACCACTTGTCGCTTGCGGCGCAAACGGCGGTTACGGAGAATGGGATAATTCCGGCGCCCCCGCGCCGGGCGGCATATTGATGGACGGTGATTTCGAGCTCGGCGAACCGCTCCTCGATTACAAATACGAAGAAATAACCGAGAATGGATTTTTCAACGCGGCGACCGCACCAAACTCCTATTTCTCGCTTGATAGAAATACCGCGGCGTACTCGCTCATGCGCAAGCAAATAAACGGCGGGAATCTTCCCTCGCCCACGAGCGTGCGTTTAGAGGAATATATAAACTACTTCGACTACGACTATGCCCGTCCTAACGAGGGCGAAGATATATCCGTGGGCGGGAATATTTTCGATTGTCCGTGGAACGAAGAAAACAAGCTGATGACGGTTACCGTCGCGGCGGAAGAAGTGGACGTGAGCGACGTCAGCCATAATATCGTGCTGCTTGTAGACACGTCCGGCTCAATGTACGGCGACGACCGTTTGGGGCTTATACAGCAATCGTTCAAGCTGCTCGTAGAAGAACTCGACGAAAAGGACACCGTTTCGATCGTTACGTATGCGAGCGGAACGTCGGTTGCGTTGCGCGGCGCGTCGGGCAACGAAAAAGCCAAGATAGTAAACGCGCTTTTCGATCTTAAAGCGAGCGGCTCTACGAACGGCGCGGGCGGACTTCAACTCGCCTACGAGGTGGCGCAGGACTACATGACGGAAGGCTCGAACAACCGCGTTATCATCGCGACCGACGGCGACTTTAACGTAGGTCCGTCCAACAAGAAGGATTTGGAAAAGCTTATTACGACCAAGCGCGACAGCGGTATTTATCTCTCGGTGCTCGGCGTGGGTATGTACAATACCAACGACGTCACTATGAAAACGCTCTCCGAAAACGGCAACGGCAATTACGCCTATCTCGACACAGTGGCGGAAGCGCAAAAGGTGCTCGTAAAAGAGCTTGGCGGCACGCTCAAAGTTGTAGCCAAGGACGCTAAGATAGGCGTTACCTTCAATGCCGACGCAGTGGAAAAATACAGGCTTATCGGCTACGAAAGCAAGATCCTTTCGCAAGAGGAGTTCGAGGACGAAACCAAGGACACGGGCGAAATCGGTTCGGGTCATAACGTTACCGCCCTATACGAAGTAAAGCTCATTGGCGACGCCGAGGGCGAAGTAGCTTCCACCGAAATCAAATACAAAAAGCCCGACACGGACGAGAATATGTCCGTAAAATACGTTCTAAACGCCGAGGATATAACTGCAACGTCAAACGAGGACTGCGTATTTATAGGCTGCGTGACCGAGTTCGGGTTGATATTAAGAAAGTCCGAGTATAAAGCTAACGCAAGCCTGGAAAGCGTTCTCACCCGCCTTAACGATCTTATATGCGTAAAGACCGATCAATTCAAAGCGGAGTTTGCTGAGTTGGTTAAGAAAGCCCAAAAACTCGTGCCCGCTTCCTATTATGACGAAGATTAACTCGAAACGAATAATATTATTAATACTGATCGCACTGCTCGCCTTTTCGTGCGCGCTGCTCGTGCCGTCGGTACACGCCGATACGGGTCCTAAGCCGAGCGTTGTAATAGAGTTCAAAAACATGGACGACAGACTGTGTTACGGCACACTGTTATCCAAATACGAAAGCACAGGTCCCGCTTCCGCGTGGGACGGCGACGAAAATCATATTTGGTGCAACGACGATAACCTATCCGTTTGGCGTGCGTTCGTCGGTTACGAGGACGAGGACGGCTACTTTTATTTACAGTGGCATTGGCGGGTTGACGAAAGCAAAGAGTTAGCGTGGACGTACTATCCGCCCTCTCCGTTTAAAATACTTTTGTACTACCCCGATACCGACTCGTTCCAAGTGAGCGGCGTGATAGAAAAATACGCTTTTCACAGTTATTATTCGGTCGATATGTCGAACGGACTCGATGAAGTAGAGCAAACGCTACCCGTAGAAGTCAATTATCAATACGGCAAAGAAATAGCCTGGCTTATCGTACGGATAATACTTACCATACTGATTGAATTGGGCATAGCTTGGATGTTCAAGCTACGTTCCAAAAAGGAAATACTGACTATACTCGGCGTAAATACCGTAACGCAAATCGCGTTGAATATTGCATTAAACGTTTTGAACTTCTACAACGGGTTATGGGCGCTTATATGGTATATTCCTTTGGAGCTAGGGGTATTTATCGTAGAGTCCGTCGTTTATTGTCTGACCTTACGTAAAATGCGCCAACCCGAATACTCTAACGGCTACTGCGTACTTTACACATTTTGCGCCAACGTCATATCGTTTGCGGTCGGCGCGATCATGGCTATCTTTATATCGGGGTTGTTTTGATTAAAAATATAAAAAGCCGTATCGAAAGAGATTATCGATACGGCTTTTTTTTTGCTTATTTTAAAACAAATGGCGTAAAGAAATTTATAACGCTAAGTAATTAATTGGGTGTATCAAAACTATTCCCACTAAGTACACACACACCAATAAAGTTTTCTTGGTTACTTCTTTTACAAAAGAAGTAACTAATCCTCAGACACCTCGGTCTCGCCCGCTTGCGGGTGCAGCGCGGCTATGGGCTTGCGGCGGTTAATAACGTTACCGTTGATAACGAGCTCGAACCAATACCCGAGGAACGCCGCCGCCTTCTCAGACAGCACCATGCGCGAAAGATAGATTTGCAAATACTCCATCGTCGCCGACGTGTTGTCCATTTGGATAACGAGCCGTATCGTCTTTTTCTGCTTATCGATAGCAAGGTAGTTCTTCTTAATAGACAGGTTCACGCGGTCGTGAATATCCTTTCTGTCGGCGGTTTCGCGCCGCACGCGCGAGCGGTGCGCATCGGACTTGTCGGCAAGAATAAGCGCGGCGGATATAGGGTTGACGGGCGTGCCGTTCTCCTCCTCGTGATTGCCGATAGCGGCTATTATCTGCGCCGCCTCGCATGCCGACATTCCCATGCGCAAAAGAATATCGTACGCGAGCACCGAGCCCGTAAGCCCGTGATGCTTGCGGTTAATGGCGTTGCCTATATCGTGTATCCAGCCCGCGATCGCACCGAGCTCCACTATCCGCTCGTCGTAATCGAGCGTACTCAAAATATTAGCCGTGGTTTTGGACACGTACCCCACGTGCCTTATACCGTGCTCAGTGTACCCAAGCACCTTCAAGCTCTCGTTGCTCGCTTCTATAAGGCACTTGAATTCCTCGTTATTCTTAACGTCGTTCAGCGTGATTTTTTTTGACATAATAATATTTATTTTCTTAACCCGAAATATTATTCTCCACGATTGAGAGGTGATGATTATGTGGTGCGAGCAGGATTGCGCAGACGATTTGCGCGAGGCGAACACAATATGTTACGCTCGTAGCGGCGCTACGAGCATGTTATATTGTGGCACGTATCGCACAAATCGGCAGCAAGATTGCCGCACTAACTTAATCAGAACCTCTCTTATTTTTAAGCGCGATATACGTAGGATCGTCGGTAAAATCGCGATAGCGCGCGTCGACAGTGCCGCCGAGCTGTTCTATTGCATTACGTATCTCGATGAACTGCGCGTAATTGCAGGTATCGAGAAGTGGATAAAGATCGGCACAAGCGCGGTCGTCGCCGTACCGCCCCATTAGCGCCGCAGTATATTCTATCATGTCCGGATCTGCGGCCAAGATATTTCTAAGCAACGCCAAAATTCGGTCATCGCCCTCTTCACAGAACGTAAGCGGCTCGGCGTACATTTCCATCAGCCCAACGTCGTCCGCCTTTTCCGCGCGCGATAAGAGCTTTTCTTTGACCTCGTCCGCGCGATCACTCAAATACTCCACGCACTCGTCCTTGACGTCGGCGTCGATATCGCGTTCGAGCATATCCATATAAAACTCGTCGTAAGCCCCGCCGAGCTCGCCTATAAGACTAAGCGTGACTAAAAGCAGCTTTTCGTCAGTCGCCGACAGCGCAAGCTCGATAAGTTCGTCCTTTAATATCGGCTCGTCGGCTATTCGGTCGAACAGTAGCGAGTTGGGATTGTTATCGCCTGCACACGCGCCTTTAAGAATATCTATAAGCTCGTACGTGGGAATACGATTGAAAAACTCCGACGGAGAAATGCCGCCTAATACTTCTTGCGGCGAGGTCGCCCAAGCGTGATAGATCTTGTCGAGGTCGCGCGCGAAATCGTCCGGCGAGTCATACTCGTCCTCGTGCTCTGTATAATACTTATCGGCGTAGTTCTCAAAAAGCTTGTCAAAATCGATATAATACTGTTCGTTGTTTTCCATGAATATCTCCAATGATTAATTTATCTTTCGTCGTGTCCGTCAAGGGAAGCAATGGTAGCTTTATAGTCCTGCGCGGCGGCGGTCTTACTCGAAAAGCCTAGCGCGTAATCTATCCGTCTGTCCGTCGACTTGTCTAACAGCGTTTTGTTTCCGCGCACCTTGCGCACCAGGTAGTTGGCAAACGATTTAGCCGAGATACCGAGTTTTTTCGCCTTATCGCTCACCTCATCCGCAAGCGATAACAGCGCGGGCACGCCCTTGCCGTATAGCGTAACAATTATCGCATACGCCGCATTAAAGCCGTTATAATACTCGCGTTCGGGCTTTTCCAACTGTTCGCCGTCTATCGGGCAATACCCAACCTCCATAAGGAAATCGTGTTCGCCTTGCTCGAACAGCTCGCCCAGAATTACCGCCTTGACGAGCGGCTCTACGTACGGCGACACAAGTGCTTCCCGCACCTTTTCGCGGTGCAAACTCATGTGCGCGAGCTTTTTAAGCGCGTCGAACATAGTGACCGTCGTTTTGCGCTCGTTATCGAATTCGAGCGTTAGAAACATTTCGAGCCCGACGGCAAGAAGGTCTTCGTCCAGCTTATCCTTGCCCTTTTCGAGGTACTCTATAACGCTGTCCACCACAAGCCCCAAAAAGTCCTGCGGCGCTTCCTCGGTGAGTGGCATACGAGGCACGTCCGACTTAGCCATGAGGTGGTAGAACATCACGTTAAAATCGTCGTAGAATATGCGCGATAACGCGTATAGCTCGTCGATTGCGCCCTGCTTGTCGCCGTAGTTGTACAGCATTTGCGCGTACAGCAACCGAATATCCATGACGTTATATTCGTCGATAAAGCCTTCGGCGAGGTCGAGCGCGTTCTCCTCTGTGCAGTATTTTATGGCAAGCCGCATCGCCTTGTACACGTGGTCGCAATCGATATAGTCCTGAATATCTATGTTATTGAGAACGCCCGGTATGCGGTCGGTATTGCCTGTTAACTCGTAAACCTTACACTGCAACGTGCCTGCAAGCGCACCGCGTGGATTTACGGAGAACGCCTTATCGAGCGCGGCTTGCGCTCCCGAAATATCGTTCTGTTCGAGAAGTATATACGCGCGCACGCACTCGCCACAATAGTACAAATGCCCGTCGCGCTCTGTTATCTTATTAAGCGAAGCAATCGCGTCGTCGTACTTTCCGACTGCGCAAGCGTTCTCCGCTTCAACGAGCGCAAGTCTCGCACGCAGTTCTTCTTTTTTTTGCGGCGAACTATCGTTCACGTCGATATCGATCGAAAACCCGTCGTCATCGCCTTCTATGATCGTCGGCTCGTTGTCGCCTTTCAGCATTTGCATAATAAAGTCGAATGCGTCGAGCCCGTCGTCGCCCGCGGAGCCATCACCGAATTTAAGCGCTTTCGGCTCGCCCGAGTCGCTCTTTTTTACTTTTTGGGGCGGCGTGAATTCGCCGCGGAATTTAATGATCTTGTTCTCTTGTTTTTGCGGTTGTTCAGGTACGGCTTCGGTCGCGAGCGTTTCGTCCGTTACTTCGTCCGTCGGCTTTTTTTGTTGGGAATCGATAAGCCCGAACTCGCCCGCAAGGAACATACTCCCTATATCGAGATACTCACTCTCGCCCGTGAACACGTCTATGCCCGCCGAAGAAAGCTCGCCGAGCATTTCTTCGAGGTCGAAGCCCTTGTTTTTTATAAACTCGCTCCACTCGATAAGCGGGCGCGCTTCGCGGCGCAGTAACACCGTCGCGAGAATATTACGGTAAGCCATGCGGCTATCGGGATGATCGACGAGATAGAACATAAACTCTCTGAAAGCAAGCGTCAAAAACTCACGGTCGTCACTCTCCTGTATCATCAAGAGATAGAGCATACCGCACGCCATGTGAAAATCGGGATTATCGACCTCTTCCGTAAACCTCAAAAGATAGTCGAACGCTTTTTCATAGTCGTCGCCGTCGATCGCTTCGCCGAACTTACGTTTATACAACGCCGCCGCGCCGTGTTTGTCAAACTGCTTTATCAATTCTATTCTTTTTCCGTGTTCGTTTCCGTTTGCACAGCATTGCCTGCGGCTTGAGTATTTACGTTAGCCGCGGAAACTTCTTCCGCCGCCTCGTCGTCGCCCGCAACGCTTTCGCTCATGACCTTTTCGTGTTCTTTTTCGAGCCGCTCCAAATCCTCGCGCCTGAACGTAGGCGTAAGCGGCGTTATGGACGAGCCCTCGTCGATAGAACGCTTGCGCTTTTTGGGGTTTTTATACGGCGCGGGAGATTTGCGCTGCTTCGCCGCCTTCTCTGCCGCGGCGTCGTCTACGTCGCTCTGGCGCTTAACATAGATGGTAGACGGCTTGTCTTCTATCTTGTCGTACAAATACTGCTCGTAGCAATAGTGCGTAAATAGCGATATTACAAGCGTAGAGAACGAGAACCCTAGGAAGAAATATATCATTACGAGTAACATCGTTATGCCCGGAATAAACGCGAGGTACGCAGGCGCGAGCGCCAAGCCGATAAAGAATATGCCGAGTATATTCGTTCCTACTATGAACAAAACAGAATTGCGTATAAGCACCAACGGGCGCATTTTGAACGCCGCGTTCTGCGTCATAAAGAAGGACGCGAACAATATCATAAATACGAGCAATATTATGGACAACACTATCGACAATACCTTAACGGCGTTCGACAGATTGTACGTGTCGAAATACCCGAACGAGAAAACTACGAGAAGTATCGTAAGCCCGACGGCAAAGCCCATAGTGATAGCGCCGAGCCAGCATTTCTTTATGCCGCGGAAAAAGTCTTTAAAGGTACGCGTAGCTTCTTCCCAAATAAGCTTTCGTATTACGTAGAAGTTTCCCGCAAGCCCGAGGAAGAAAATCGCTATGCACGGCACGAGTATAAGATACTCCATCATTTGAAAGCTGAACGCGATCTCCGCGCCTATTTGCGCCGCATCGATCACTACGGGATAGCCTATACCTATATTGGACGAATATGGCACGTATCCCGCCGCAACCGCTTTATTCAAATAGAATATTACGAAAACCGCGACTGCGGGAAGCGCAAACAGCGCAGTCAAAATATTGAGCAATACCATAGTACCGAACCTGCTGAAAAACAGGTATCTGAACATGCCCCATTTAGAGGTTTGCATGCGTTCGGGCGTGAGATCGGGCTTATTGTCGTTGCCGAACATCATGCGCGAAACTATGCCTTGCTTTTTCTTTTTTTCACCGGTTTTGTTTTTTGCCATTTGTTCACCTAAAATATAATTATGCTCGCGAGCGTATCAGCTTTAAGAACAGCTCGGTTCCCGTCAATAACGCTCTTTCATCGAAAGAAAAACAGTCGCTGTGCAGCGGATGATCGTGACCCTCGCTCTTTACGCCCAGCCACACCATGCAACCGCAAACCTCGGTAAGATAATACGAAAAATCTTCCGCAGTGTAACGCGGCTCGACGGCTACGCATCGGTCGCCCATCAGAGAGCGAACGTTATCTACTGCAAGTGCCGAGTTAATAAGCGGCTTATACAACGCTACCGTCTTTATGGTATGGCTCGTGCCGTATTCGTCGTCAGCACGCTCTGCCGCGCGCTCTATTTCGAGCATAGCCGCCTCGCACTTACTCATATCGTAAAACCGCATTGTGTATTCGGCTACGCATTTATCGGCTACGATATTCCTGACCGCGCCGCCGACCAGCTTTCCAAGATTGAGTAATAGCCCATTGCTCTCGGCTATACGGTACGCTTCGTCCGCTATGCTTACCGTGGCACGCACCGCGTCCGCACCCTTTTTCGGCTCCGCACAGTGACAGCTCTTTCCCGCTATCTCGATATCGAATTCGTGACAGCCAGCAAACATTCCGCCGTAGCAGTACCCGATTTTGCCCTCGTCGAGCTCTGGACACAGATGCAGCGCGTAGATTTCGTCGACGTCGTCGAGAACGCCGCCCTCTATCATTTTTTCGCTGCCGCCCTCGTCTTCCTCGCCAAACTGAAATATGAACCGCACGGGGACGTCGCTTTTAGGTCCGACTATGCGCGCCACATTAAGTAGATTCGCCGTATGTCCGTCGTGACCACACGCGTGCATATAGCCGCTTTTGGAAGCACAAGCAGTCATGCCCGTTACCGCCGTATTCTCGGTTATGGGCAGAGCGTCGATATCGGCACGCAGAGCAAGCCGTTTTTTACCCTTGCCCGAATCGCAATACACGCCCGTGCCGATAGTTTTGGGCTTGAACCCAAAACGTTTGAGCTCGGCTATTATGAACTCGCTCGTTTTATATTCCGCTCCCGACTTTTCCGCCAGGGCGTGGAGCGCTCGACGGGTGTCCGTCAAGTATTGTAAAGACGCATCGTCCATGATTACATTATATCACTTAGCCCGCATTATTTCAAGCAAATATGCCGCATTTCAGAAAATACCTACTTCTTTTTGGAAAGAAGTAGGCAAGAAAACCTTTTGTTGGCTAAATCACAAAAAATATAAGCATAACCGTATACTTGACAACCACCACCCTATTTTGATAATATAAAATCATGAAAGCGAAAGTAGCGGTAGTAGGCGCGACCGGCGTAGTCGGGCGCATGATGATGAAGGTTCTCGAAGAACGCGATTTCCCCGTGAGCGAATTTCACGCGTTCGCATCCAAGCGCAGTGCGGGCTCGCTCGTTACCTTTAAGGGCAAGCAGTACGTCGTCGAAGAACTGACGAAAGAAAACGTAAAAGCGGCTGACGTCGATTACGCGATATTCTCGGCGGGCGGCGACGTTTCGGGCGAGTATGCCCCGATTTTCGCGCAATGCGGCGCGGTCGTTATAGATAATTCCAGCCGCTGGCGCATGGATAAGACCGTTCCGCTCGTCGTGCCGGAAGTCAACCCCGAAGCGGCGTTTTTACATAACGGCATAATCGCCAACCCCAACTGCTCTACAATACAGGCGGTAGTTGCGCTCAAACCTTTGCACGACGCGTTCAAGATTAAGCGCGTAGTGTATTCGACATATCAAGCGGTGTCGGGCGCGGGCAGACAGGGCTTGGACGATTTAGGCGACGGCGTTAACGGACAGCCGCCCAAAAAGTTCCCCCACCCCATTGCTTTCAATATCATTCCGCACATAGACGTTTTCACCGAAGACGGCTACACCAAGGAAGAACTTAAAATGATCAACGAAACGCGCAAGATACTCGGCGACGAGTCTTTGCGCATAACGGCTACCACGGCGCGTGTTCCCGTGCGCTACGGGCACAGCGAGAGCATTAACGTGGAGTTCTATAACCCCGTAACGCGCTCCGCAGCGCTCGACGCGCTCAAAAAAGCAAAGGGCGTTATCGTTAGCGACGAGCCCGAGTCCGCCGTCTACCCCATGCCGCTCGACGCCGAGGGGCGCGACGAAGTGTTAGTGGGTCGCGTGCGCGAGGATAAGTCGGTAGATAACGGCTTGAACATTTGGGTAGTCGCCGACAATATTCGTAAGGGCGCGGCGACAAACGCCGTACAGATAGCAGAGCTGTTACTTTCACGCAAAAAATAAATAAGAGGTAAATATGGCAATATTCACAGGCATAGGCGCGGCAATGGTCACGCCGTTCGGCGCGGACGGAAATATCGATTACACCGTTCTCGAAAAGTATATAAACCATCTGTTGGACGGTGGAGTCACCGCTCTCCTGCCCTTCGGCACTACAGGCGAGCCCGCTACGGTAACGCCTGAAGAATACAAGCAAGGTCTGAAATTCATAATCGAAAAAATCGGAGGAAAAGTACCCGTAATCGCGGGTGCGGGTAGCAACAGCACAGCGCTTGCTTGCGAACACGCAAGGCTTGCCAAGGAGCTCGGCGCGGATGCGGTCCTTGTAGTCACGCCATACTATAACAAATGCACTCAGCGCGGTATCGTAGAGCATTATAAGGCGATTGCTAAGGTTGGCATACCGGTAATCGCGTATAACGTACCGTCACGCACGGGAGTGAATATCCTGCCCGAAACGTTGCGCGAGCTAACCAAAATCGACCGCGTTATAGGCATTAAAGAAGCGAGCGGAGATATAGAGCATATACAGGAAACAGCCAAGGTTTGCGCCGAGGAGTACTTCCCCATGTACTGCGGCGACGACGGGCTTACCACCGTATATGCGGCGCTCGGTTGCAAAGGCGTTATTTCGGTCGCCGCCAACCCCGCGCCCAGACAAATGGTCGAGCTTTACGAGCTGTGCGAAAAGAACGACTACGCAAAAGCGCGCGCCTTGCAGTTTAAGCTTAACGAATTTGTTCACGCGCTGTTTTGCGAGGTCAACCCCATTCCCGTTAAAAAGGCCATGCAGCTTATCGGTATCGACGTAGGCGCACCCCGCCTGCCCTTGACCGATATGGAACAACAGCACGTGGAGCGGCTTGGAAAAGCCATGAAAGAAATCGGGTTGGTTTAACGGCGCACTCATCACGTTATACGGACTACGCTTGGCTCGGCGGCTTGGTCATGTAGGTGGCTCTACACTCCCGTCGCCGCCTCACCAACTGTTATCCGTCTACCGCGCGATTGCGCCGTTAAACATACAAAAATTACGGAGATTACATTAATACATGAAAAAAGCATTTATATTCGGGCTTAACGGTAAAATGGGCAAAATGCTCATAGAAACGGCAAAAGATTACGGCTACGAGGTTACGGGCGGGTTCGATATTGCTCCGCACCCCGTTATCCCCACGTTCGACGACGTTACAAAAGTGAACGTGCCTTACGACGTTATAATCGACTTCTCTCGCCCGCAAACGCTTACCCCGCTTATAACGCTCGTTGAAATAAAGAAATGCCCCGTCGTGCTCGCCACTACCGGCTACAACGCGAGCGAGGAAATGAGCATAAGATTGCTCGCCAAGCGCGTGCCCTTATTCAAGTCGGGCAATATGAGTTTGGGCATTGCCGCGACCAAAGCGGCGGCTAGGGCGGCGCAAGCGGTACTCGGTGACGCGTTCGATATAGAGATAGTCGAAAAGCACCATAACCAAAAGGTAGACAGCCCGTCGGGAACGGCTCTACTGCTCGCCGACGCGCTTGGTTCGAGCGACAATCACGTTATTAACCGCGACGGCAAACGCAACAAAGGCGAAATCGGCATAACCTCGGTTCGCGGCGGCGGTGTCGTCGGCGAACACGAGATAGGCTTTTACGGCGAGGATGAGATAGTGACTATCTCGCACTCTGCGCGCAGTCGCAAGCTGTTTGCGGGCGGCGCGTATAAAGCGGCGGACTTCCTGCTCTCCGCTTCCCCCGCCCTCTACACTATGGACAACCTTGTAGAAAGCTTGCTGAAATAAATAATAAATATTAATGCTAACAAAAAAGACTGTCATATTTATCATGTCAGTCTTTTTAATTTATTTCTTTTAAAATAACCAAGTAGTATCAAGCTATAAATTTATGCTAACAAAATACTCGGGTGTAATCCAAAATCAAACACCCGAGTAAATACACGACTATGAAGGTTTTTTGGTTACTTTTTTGCCTAAAAAAGTAACTAGAATTTAATATCAAGCTGAACGACCTTATTAGCCGCAAGTTTTAGACCTATAAGCAGTCCGCGCGTATCGTCGAACTTTTGCGCTTCCACCTTTTTGGGCGGTTTAGCCGTGCGCGGAAGCTGAACGTCGATCGTTGTCGCGCGCTTGGCTTTGAGCTTGACCACGAGCGTGCCGCGCGAAACGTCCCAATCCATGCCGGAAATCTCAACGCCCGCACGGGTCTGGATACCGGTAAGACTGCCCTTGCCCATTTCGGACGGAACGGCGGGCAAAAGATGGATAAGATCGGGCGTGGACTGAACGAGCGCTTCCTGCATTGCGCCCGCGACCATTACGTTTACGTACGGAACGGGCTGAGCCCAGATATCCTTTTTGCCGCTGCCCATGCCGCGCCAGTCGTCGGCGGCGAACATAAGGTTGTTCATAGCCATACCGCGAACGAGCGCGTTGATTTGTTCGTAGACCTGATCGCCGTCGCAAAGCCTGGCATATACCTGCGCATACCGCGCAACGTCGGCAGCGGTCATATTGCTGCGCGCGGTCTGGCATTTCTTCTTTGCCGTGACCGACATTGCCTTGTACAGCTCGAAGTTATCGCGGTTGCGGTAATCGGGATATACGGGATAATACAGCGCGAGCGACGGGGCTTCGGCGTTATCTGCGCAGCGGTCGTCGATGAACTCGCTGACCGTGCCGTCGGCGTTGTACTTGAACGGCGGGATCTTTTTGAGCATATCTTCCCACTTAATGATTTCCGCTTTGTTCATAGCCGCCGCTTTCGAGCCTTCGATAAGGTTTCTCAAAAGGTTACGCGCGATCGCGAAATCGACGGTTGCGTTCTTTGCGATAGCGTGCTCCTCACCCGTGCCGCTGAGGTTGCCGGGCGTAGTAAACGGAGAATACGACGGAGAGCTTTCGTAGTATTTAAGATCGGCGAGCTTGAAGAACTCCTCGTAGAAGGTAGCCGCTTCTTTCATGAACGGAAGCGCGCGCGTCTTTAAGAACTTCTGATCGCCCGTATACAGCGCATAGTCGTAGAAAAGATTGCCGAGCCAGCCCGCAACACCGGTAAAGTGGATCATGCCGTCTGTAATGTCGCCGAGATAGCCCGTCGACGGCGAGGTCGTGTACGGAACGAAAATACCGCGGCAGCCGTAAAGTCTGGACGCATTGGTTTTGAGCGACGGCATTACCGCTTCGTACAAATGGAATACGCTCTCGGCAAAGTCGTTGAGGTTGCCGCTCTGGGTCATGTCATATACCGATTGAAGATCGCCTGCGGCGTTTATTTGCGCCTGCTCCGCTTTGAAGTCGCCGCACCACAAGCCGTACGGTGCGAACGGCCGCGCTTCGGGGCGCGAACCCGTAACCATTAAATATCTGCCGTAAGCCCAAAGTTTTTCGAGAAGCGCGGGGCTCGTCTCGCCCGACTGTATCGCCGCGGCAATATCCATATCTACAAAGCCGTCGCGCGTTTGCGGATCTGCGCCGAAATCGAGCTCAGCCGACAGGAACAGTTTTTGATGCAATGCTTGATGCTCTTTGAGAAGCTTGTCGTAAGTAAGCTTGATTTCCATGATCGAGGCCTTGCAGTCCTTCCACGCTTTTTCGCGCTGCGCCTCGACGAAGGGTTTGATAATAACGAGTATTTTTTCGGCGCCCGTAACCACAAGGCTGTCGCCTACTACCTCTTGTTTGCCAGCAAAGAAATTGATTTTAGCGACCGCGCCGAAGTCCGCGCCCGAGCTCGAACGTGCCGAATAGTACAGCCAGTAGTTCTCGCTCTTTACCGTAACGTTATCGGGCGTAGCCGACACCGCGACCTGAGTGCGAGCGTTGAACTTGTCGTGCATTTCGAACTTGAAGGTAGCGTCGATATTCTTCTGCCCCGTTTTGGTGATCTCATACACGATAACGTCGCGGGCGCGCGACACGAAAACGTTACGCGAAAACCGCGTCGCGCCGTCCTTGAACGACACCGACGCTTCCGCGCTCTCCAAATCGAGCTCGCGCGAATATTCCTTAGCGCCGCGGTCGAGCTTCATATCGATCTTGAAATCGCACATGGGCAACGGGTACGACAGCTGCGAACGGTAGCCCTTGCGAATAAGCTCGGTAGAAAGTATTTTCTCCGCACCGATAAAATCGCCTTCGTCTATCTTTTTGCGAACGGTGGGGACCTTCTCGGCGACGTCCTGCAACGCCGAGTCCTTGCCCTGCCACCAAAGATCGCCGTGTGTAAGCATGAGCACGTCGCTCGCCGCACCGCCGTAAACGGTAGCGCCGAGCACGCCGTTACCGAGCGGCAAGCCTTCGCGCCACTGACTTCCCCACCACGACGAGGGCTGAGAAAATCTTAACGTATTTTTCGGTTTTCGTGCTACTGCCATATCCTAAACTCCTTTTACCGCACGGGTATCATCCTTAATTAACATAAAAATTATAGCACAATTTTTTCGTATTTGTCTACTATTCGACGCAACTTTTACACCGAAATATTCCCTTTTTATCAAAGAATAGGCGGTTTTTTGCCCTAAAACAGGCTTGTACGCCACGATAGATGCGAAATACCGTTTTACCATATCTGACGGGCCGCCGTATTTGCGGGGTTCGCATTTCCCGAATAAAACCAAAAACCGCACCCTTTAGGGTGTGTTCCATAGGGAATTTACAAAAAAACAAATTTTAATCGGAATACACCTTATAAGGGCGAGTCAAATAATAACAGGAACTTGCAATTCAAGTTCCTGTTATTTTACTATAGCGCAACGATGAAACGCTAGCATTTGATTTAAGCTCTTTCTTTTTAATTAAATTATTCCTATAATTGTTGGTATAACTATACTAGCGACTTGAATACTCTGTTCAGCTACCCATTTTAATATATTCTTCGCTTTATTCCATCGAGTCTCTTTAGGCATTGCTTCTTTGGCAATTTTATTTAACTCTTCAAGTCTATCAATTACTTGTTTTAATAACTCATCATCAAAATTACTATTTTGTGCTTGCGCCTTTGCTAATTCTATGGCCGCCGAAATATCAACTGTAATATTAATTTGCGGGGTTACGTTTATTTGTGGATTTACTTCAATATGGGGATTGATATTTATTTCCGAATTGTTATCACTAGAATTTTGTCTTTGTTGGGTTAGTTTTTCTTCTTCTAATTTTTCTTGCACTCTTAAAACTGTAGGTTTAATTTCCGAGATATAAGATAGTATCATTTCCACAAGTACCCCAAACTCAATTTCTGCTTGTTTGGCAAACTCCTGTGCAGTTTTGCTCTTTCTATCAGGTGAATCGGAAAAATTATTAAGATACGGAACAAACTTATTAAACTGATTAACTAAAAGCAAAGCCTTATTGGATAAGTCGGAGGTAAGACGATTTTTCTCATAAAACCAATAAAAGTTTTGCATTTCAGATTGTAAATTTTGGCTATAAACCTTAAAGTTATATTCATCACCAATGTTTAATGCGAATCTATAATCAGTTGTTATTTTGTATAGCTTTTCTAACAAATCATAAAATTCAATAGCTAACTCATTATTGATTTGATTTATGTTTTCGTGTGACATAAATTTCTTTCTCCTATATTAATCTTTTTACAAATTATTTATCAGTCAATTATTTTCTAAAAAGTATGTTAGCATATATGTCTGATTAAATGAAGGAACAAAAATTTTGTGTACTTTATCTACAATAAAAAAACCGCGATTTTCATATTTAAGAATATAAAAGTGATCGTCTGAAGCAAGAAGAACAACATACGTATCCTTTTTTATGCTGTTTCTTAAACTAAACAAGATTGAAAAAAATTTGCTAATAATGAACGGTATTGAAATGCCGTTGGAAATATTTATTACGCAAGGAAAGAACAATAATAGATTCTTTTCTTTTTTTATCATTTTAGTTGTACTATAAAAAGTGCTATCCTTATCGCTGGCATAACTTTCAATTTGCTCATCTTTTGCCTTTGCTAATAATTGCACAAACAAAAAGAAAATACGATTTGCTTGTTCCTGTGTTAAGTTATTCGTGCTTGTTGGTTTATCGTTTACAAAAATTGCGCCACGATCTAAATGGGAGTAATTAACATTAGGTAATGCTTTTAATTTATTATTCATAAACTCTTGAGGGACAAGCAACTTAAAGTCTAATTCGTAGCCATTTGCAATCACATCAGATTCCCCATGCGATTGCTCTAATACGCGTTCAAATTTTTCTTTGTTTGACAAAGTCATAAAATATTCAGAAATATTTAACAATTCAGCTAAATAGATTTCATAATCTATTTTCACTCCATTTATATCATCCTTGCTTATCATTTTAGTCGGAAGCAATGTAATTAGACTATCCATACTTTTACTTATTACCTAAAATCATCCTCAGTTGTAAAACATAATTGCTTTAATGCAGTTTCTTCATCCATTTCAATTGCCATTTCTACGGCTTTGATTGCTCTATTCTACAACACAAGAATAAGCAACGGCTTCATCGATTTTGTACATCAGCATACTAGCAAACATAAGCCTTCTCAAACATTCTTCTTGCGTTATTACTACACTGTTGGAATGAGCTTTGGGGTTACGAAGAGCCGCCATAGCACCAGCAAGCATAAACCTTGTTCCTTCGTGAATATTTGTTCCGGTATCAGTAGAACGGTCACACACCTCAATCATTGCTTTTTCTCCATCCGCAAAGACTTTGTTCATCACGTCACGACCATCAGGAATTGGCTTGCTTGGTTCAAGTTTATGAAAAATTTTCTTTACGCGATCGTTTATTTCGATAAAAGCATCTTCGGCGGCATTTGAAAAATGACCGTCTAAAAATAGTTGCTTTGATACACGCATAATTTGGGGGTGCATACTTGCCCATATATCTTTTTGTGGGTTGTTACACTTATTGTCCAGGTATCTTAATATTGCTACGATTTCACCATAAGTCACGTGATTTATGAAACCATTTTGATTGTTAAACAAAATATCTTTCAATCTAAATAATTCATTTGAAAACAACATTTCCGTGTTCTTGATGTCTTGCGATATTTTAATGAGGTCGTTTTTAATCGCAGTAATATGCATACCACAAACAGGCATACCAATATTCAAATTAGTGAACCTAAAAAGAGTGTTCTTTATCAGTTGTGCATCCATAAAAAATCCTTTTGATTTTCGATTTAGTTGTAGTTAGACTTTGGTTTTAACAATCTTTGTTTGCAACTATTGCTTTTGTCTCACCGATTTTTCTATCAGCATACAACGCAACATCTTTTATTACTAGCTTTTGAATTGCCGATATAAAAGTAGACATAAACTCAAAATCAATTTTGCCATCCTTCTCTGGCAATTGAATAAACTTTTCTTTCACAACATTCCAGCCACCTAATTTATTCTTATACGAATAAATCGGTAGATCCGTTACTTTGTTGATACACATTACCATAAATAAATAGTGATTAGGCAAAATTTCATTTTTATCGGATTTCCAACGAATAGCATATGCATCAGAAAGAACGGTAAAAGCTCTTGATTGATAGTATGCTCTATAAACATCGCTATTGGAAGGGATTGATATTACATTGCTTAAAACAGTCGCATCTTTTGTGGGCGCATAATAATTCAAACCTTGATTTTGGAAGCTTGAAGTTAAACAAGGCAGTATAAAATTATCGATGGGCTCTTTGGGTAAATCTTTTGCCTTATAGGGTAACTTTTGGGTGTCAATTCTCTCATATAGATCGCCCATTTTATACTTGCCCCAACTAAGCGTATTGAAATCTTCAAGCGCTTTTTCTTCTTCTTTGGTTAATGTATAATCTTTTAATCCCGTAACAGTTAAGTATACTTCCAGTTCGGCTATGTACCGAGCTTCCAGCTCGGCTATAAAGCTTTCCATAAAATCAAAGTCTATTTGTCCGTCTTTTGTGGGGAGTTGCACCATTGTTTCTCGAAACGTTTTATCTACATTACGCACAAGAACTGCTAATAGATCTGTCTTGTGCTGATTTAGTATTGTAGTTAAAAATGGTATAGCGCCTTCACTAACTTTTATTTTTGAAATGATTTTTCTTACGAATTGACCAGCATACCAAGGTTTGCTTCGATAGAAAAAGTCCATTTGAAGTAGTCCTAAACTCCAACATCCTGAATCATTTACATTTTCAGCATTTACAAAACCTGTTGTTCTCAGAACACCTTGATTTAATGAAGTTCTTGTAACATAATCATATTCATCCCCGTCAACAAGGCTGTCTGCATTAAAACTTAATGTATTTTCTATCTCAAACAAATCACCTAATTTGTATTCGCCCCACTTAACGCCCTGTAATTTTTCGTTAAGTGAGGCATCTATTTTCCCAGGCGATCGTTCTCCTTATCTTGCCGTTTTAACAAGCAGGAAACTTCCCAAGAAAGATAGTCGCTAACTGTTTTCTTAAAATCGCTAAGCGTTGGTTTTGTATCTTTCGGCGCAGTCTGATTCCAATCTGCGCCGTTGGACGGGTCGACATGTCCTTCGTAATATTCGTTTTCAGTAAATATATTGAGCTTTGATTTTCCGAAACGCACTAAATTGACAAGTTCTTGATACCGCTCTTTAGCTCTATCGGTGTCTTTTAAATTACAGCTTGCTTTTTTGCGATCGGAACGAGTATATCCGTCGTTTGAAAAATCAATAAATTTTACTATATCGTCTTTTTGATGCGCTTCACCTACACGAAACACATATACCTGCGTTTGAACACTCGATTTGCCAATGAATAAATCAATTGGCATTTTGATACTTGCAAGCAGAGTACTGTGTAACAATATTTTTTTATTATATTCTACGGCTTTGCCCGAACCCGCCGAGTATTGAATAATAATAGCTGCGTAGCCTTTGCTCATCATTGAAAGCGCACGCTCTACAAATATCATACCGTTACCCGCCGCCGAATAGGGCGGGTTGAGTACGAATGCCGTTGCGGGGAATTTCTTGTCAGTATTTCCGAACCCATAATTACCGTCGAAATCTTTGAGCGAGTCCTTGTTTAAAATGTTGGAACTACCGTCGCCCATTAAAATCATATTGAGTATGGCAAGCATATAAACACTTGGAAGTATCTCCAACCCGAGCAATTGATTTGCTTTGATTGCCGTCGACTTCGTTGCCAATTCTTCGGGCGACTTTATTTTATTTTTTGCGTCGATAAGCATTTCGTTCATTGCAGCAACAAGGAGTCCCGCCGAACCTGTTGCAAAGTCCCAAACATAAGAATCTTTGTCCACTCGTGCGAGCTTTGCCAAGAGCGTAGCAATATAAAATGGGGTTAATACCACGTCATTCAGTTTGTCTTGCGAAAAACCGAGCCAATGATACATTTCATTAAACAACTTGCCTGTGAAGTCGGTTGTTAAGCCTATTTTGTAGTAAATACCCAAATCGTCAACGATTTTTGTAAATACACGCTTTAATTGACTTTCGCCATTTTCCACTTTGTTAATATTGTCAGTAGTAAGCGTGTTCGCAAGCGTGCGGATTATTAAATCTTTCTTTTTCTGCGGTAATTTTTTCTCATTCAAAAAGGCTTTTATTTTGCGCAAGATTATATCACCATCGCGGTTACCCTCTTCGGTGGAAGATTTCAATTCCGATTTTTCAAGAGCAGCAACCTTATTCGGAATCCCGATCGTTGCAATTATAGATGCGGCAACGAGATAAACGCGATCTTGTTCCGAGATCTTTTCCGTTTCATCCTTATAAATGTCGTTATTAAGTTTAATTAGGCTCGCATCGATCTCGCGTTCGCGCTGTTCTTTAAGCTTATCAATTTCTTCTTGTGATAATTGCAAGCGTTTGACTTTTTCAATAAACTCGTCAAAGTTCTCTTTTTTAAGAAAGGACAAATCGGTATACTCGTCCACCTTTTGTCCAATACCGAAGTTGCTTTTAGAAACGTAATAAACACCTATGGAATGTTGTAATTCGCCACGTTCATCTTTATAACCCGTAACACCGATTGCTATAATATCAGTATAGCTTGTGTAGTGTAGTAGCGCATTGGCATAGTGTACCGCGCCGTTTACGGCATAAGAATTTATGTTCTTGAAATCGGGAACATTCTTTGCGGTTTTATTGGCAATCTTTCCATCACCGTCTAACTTGACTAATTTATCTTTGTATCCTTTGTACTCTATTAAAATAGGATAGGCCACTAAATTTTTATCGCATAACAACAGCTTTGCATCGGGGCGATTGCCACCAACGCCGCCGTTTTTAGATGCGTAGTCGTTGAGTGCCTGATCTATTTCAGCATTCAATGATTCCTGTTCTAATTTATAATCTAACTTATAAGACTTGAGCCAGCCATTTGCCAAATCAGCAATATTAGGTTCAACTGATTGAATAGTTGTTTTTGCCATAGTAAGCTCTCCTATATCGAAGCATATATCTTTATAGTACATTATAACATAAAATGTCGAAAATCGCAAGAGAAACTGTTATGGCATAAGGCTTTATATATTGGCTATCGTTTATTTTTTACAAGCAGGTAAAGAAAATAGCCAAAAACAAGTTTTAGCATATTTTGAACGAACAGCAATCGGGAAACCCGATTCTGTTTTTTATTTTCGTCCACAAAGGAAAATCGGGTATCCCGATTGTTCCTACCGTCAGTTTTCAAAATCTTTGGATTTTGGGAAAACTCTTTACCTCGTAAAATGGTCGTGGGGACACTATTGGCAGACGGTTGCACACCGCCTGCCGTGTCCTTGTTTTTACTTAGGTATATCGACCGCGCCGATAAAGTTGTAAATAATTTTGACTACTTGTGTTTTGGATTTACCGTTGCGCACTTTCTCACCCACCTCTATCCTATCGACAAAGGAGTGTAAGATTTCGGGCGTGAGTTCTTCCAAGTTTATATAATACTTCAACGTACTTATAAACCTTTCGAGATTCGCATTGTCCTCAGCTACGGAATTAATACTCGCTTCAAGCGTCGCTACTCGCTCTTTTAACTGTCTTCGCTCATTTTCATACGAAGCCGCAAGCTCGTCGTAACTATCGTCGGTTATTCGTCCGAGCGCATTATCTTCGTAAAGTTTCCTGAGTATTGCGTTCAATTCCGCTTGGCGAACGTAGGCTTTTGAAACTTCCGCCTTTGCCGCCGCGGTCAACCTTAATTTCTCTTTTTGCGAGCAATTCAAGTACCGTTCCACAAACTCGTTTTCGTGCCACGCAACATACGCGCTTATCTTTCGCAAATCGTTTAATACAATCTGTTCCAATGCGTCAAGCCGTATTCTATGCGAAGTACACTCACCCTTTTTCTTTTTCCGATACGTCGTACAAACCAAGTAGTTGCGCTCTTTATTGTACGAATTATGGTGGATATTCATTTGACTACCGCAGTCGGTGCAAAACACTTTTCCGACAAACATATTCTTCGGCTTTCTCGGTTGCCCTGCTGTCTTAACCGTTATCGTATTTGGACTTACTCGCCTGCACTTATCGCGCATACGCCGTACAAGCTCAAATGTTTCCTTGTCGATAATCGCTTCTTGCGTATTCTCAAAAATCACCCATTGGTCGCGCGGCATATTGATTTGCTCTTTTGATTTATACGAAAGTTTCTTGGTTTTGAAATTAACCGTACAGCCCGTATAATCTTCTTTATCCAAAATCTGATACACCGTAGTTGAATTCCACATTGTGGGATATTCGCTTCTGCTCCGAATAGGGAGTCCGCACTTCTCGTTATGCGTTTGCGGCGTATCGATATGATTTGCCGTTAAGATTTTCGCAATCTCTTTTACGCCTTTTCCCTCTAAAAACAGTCTGTAAATTTCTTTCACTACTTTTGCCGCTTCTTCGTCGATTATCCATTTCGTCTTATCGTTCGGATCTTTCATATAACCATACGGCGGTACTGCGCTTAAATGCTTGCCCGAAGTACCTTTTGCACGCAATACAGCTTTTACTTTCTTGCTTGTATCTCGCGCATACCACTCATTGATGATATTCCGAAACGGTGTAAACTCATTATCCGCCTCGCACTCGCTGTCCACACTGTCGTTGACTGCTATAAAACGTATCTTGGCATTTGGGAATAAGATTTCAGTGTAGTAACCAACCATTATGTAATTCCTGCCGAATCTCGACATATCCTTTACAATTACGGTTTTAACCTCTCCGCTCTCGATATCCGCAATCATTCTTTGAAAATCCGGACGCTCGAAGTTTGTTCCCGAATAACCGTCGTCCACGTAGAACCGACAATTATGAAAACCTTGCCGCTTGGCGTATTCCCCAAGTATTTGCTTTTGATTGACGATACTGTTGCTATCGCCGCTTAAATCATCGTCGCGGCTAAGCCTACAATATAGTGCGGTAACCGCGTCACCTCCGTTTGCTTTATTTTTTATTGTTGATACCGTTTGCATTCCTAACATACTTTTTTACCTCCGTTAGTTTGCAAACAGCAAGTCCGTCCAATTTCGCCGTAACTCTTATACGCATTACGCTCTACGAGCATACGCATAATATCTAACGGCGTTGATTGAGCATTATTACTTTCTTCGGCTATTACGGTGTATACCGTACCATCGATTTCATATTGCTCTATTCTTTGCTTACTCCCTGTCTCCTCCGTAAATTACTCCCGTCATTGACTACAAAAACGCAGGGAACGTTTGCTCGTCAATATTTTACTCCGTCACCGCGTCTTTAGTAGACGCCACGTACTTCAAAAGCTATTCACGCTTTTGTAAACACTGTTCTTGCAATGCTTTATACCCTTCTTCTATTAGCTGTACCTTGGTGAAGCCGTATCTCTTCAAAAACTCATTTATCTCTTCGGCTTTTTCTCTCGGTACACTCGTTCCCCATACCATACACTTAGCCTTCCTCTCGGCTTTGTGCTTGTCCTCGTAACGCTTGTCCTTTACTTTCCTATTGTTCTCCATAACCAAACCTCCGTGAAATATATCCGTCGTATATATACGATTGTATATATCTTACCACTTTGTAGTTATAGAGTCAAGCGTTTTGAGAATGTTAATACGACTGCGGCTTATACTAATCGTCATCCATTGCGTTCAACATATCCACCTCATACTTTGTAAGGCAAGTAGGTGTATCTCGCATCGCACCGCTATCAAACTTTTCTACCGGCAACGATCTACCTTTTAATTCTGCGCTCTTGGCGTTAAACAGCGAACACACTATTGACTTGCTTATCGTTGTATTCATCACTATCTCTTGCAGCAGTTTCACCATCTCGGCTATGCGTTCATCGGGTACGGTTTTTACTTCTATTGCCTGTGGTCGTTGTTCTTCTTCCAACCGCACGGTGTTATCCTGTTTAATCTCCAACAACATCGGCAATCCATATTGTAGCGCATCGTTTACAAGCCGATTAAAGCTCTTGTAGTACGGCAACAATTTCTCGATTATTTCAAGCATATCGCAATCCGTAATAGAAATGTACTGTCTTGTATTACCGCTTAATATATCGTTTCTATTCATTTAATCCTCCCCAGAAAAGTGGGTTTCCCACTTGTTCGTTTTCGCTCTGCGAAAAGTTCCAAAGTACAGAATGGTGTACTTTGCTTTACCTGCTTCCAATCCGTACGGATAATGGTGCAGTTTGCCTCTCTTGCAATTACCGGTTCCATCATTGATTTTAGTTGCAATTTATACCTCCGTTTATTTAGTTAGCGCAAGCATTTATAGACCACTTGCAAGTCTTGTTAATAGCGCATAAGCACCACCTCCTTAAAATATCTCTCTACTTAACCAAGCACACTTATTTCCAAAACGTGACGGTCTAAGTAGAAATTTCTTGAAAAATTTTATACCCATCCATATAACCAAGCACATTTATCCCGAAAATTACACGTTCTAAGGCAAAATTTTTTTTAGTCCCTCTATATATCCAAGGACACTTTTTTCAAAAAGTTCGGGGTCTAATGTAAAATTTTCTTAAAAAGTTTCAAAGTCCCTACATATAATCAAGCACACTTATAAGCAAAAATATAGACGCGCGAGGAAAAAGTTACTCTAAAAAATTTTTCCCTCCACTATACCTAGGACACTTTTTTGAAAAATATTTACGCGTGGACGAAAATTTCTCAAAAAATCCCTCTACTTAACCAAGCACACTTATCTCAAAAAATCAACCGCTTAGTCGAAAATTTCACCAAATTTTAATATTCGGCGCACGAAAAAGGAAGTCAGTTAGTTCCGACTTCCTCTCCTCGTTTATTAAGTTGTAATTAGCCCTCCATATATCAAGCGAATAAAACGCCCGAATTATTCCAACCGGCACAATTTATTTCAGCTATTCCTTTCCCAAAAGGCTACGGCTTGGTCGAACCAACCTTCGGCTATCGTTCCGATACCTAAACCGAAACCGTGCGGAAGTCCTGCATACGAATGATATTCGGTGGGTACGCCCATAGCTGCTAAATTATCTATGCGCGTTTTCATAGTGCGGTAATTTGCAATACCGTCGTTCTCGCCAACAGTAACGAAAGTCGCAGGCTCACTGTTTCTGTTATAGTCGGTGTGTCCCGTGTACTGAATAACCGCTGTACTCGGTTTGGGAATATCAGCACCACCACCGTAACTCTGTACGCCGCAGGAAGAAATCGTTGCCGTCATTCTTCCGCCTGCACTACCGCCCCAAACGGAATAACCGCTTGTGTCAACGCCAAGTTCTTCTGCATAGTGAAAAATAAACGTGATTGCCCTTGCCAAGTCCTCATAAGCCGTTTGTGCGCCCGGACGGTAAATAATTGCAAATGCGTTATAACCTTTTTTCGAGAGTTCAAATGCGTGTGGGAAACTGTCGTGCATTGCACCTACATACGCCCAACCTCCGCCTGCGCAGGTTACGGCAAATTTAGCGTTTTTCTCGCCCCTGAAAAAGAACAACCCCGTATCCGCTTTGCGTGGATCTGCCGCCTTTTCCGCTTCCGTGTAAATATCGTAAAATACCTGATTGCCCGCAAGCGTTTGATCTTTGAAATAATTGCAAATTTCCACCGTATGCGCCACGTTGATATGGCTGTACCAAGTAAGCGATAAATTACCAAGCGTACTGCCACTGTAATACCCTCTATTTACGGGAAATATCATTCTACCCCAATTTCCGAAAACAGGATCGTTTATTACATCGGATATGCTTGTGTTTGCCGTATAGCGAGTGTGAGATATATCGTCGCCCTCCTGTTTTCCATCGTTTGGCAATTCGGGAAGTTCCTCATTACCTGATTCATCGGGTTTTTCGGTTTCATCACTTCCACCCGGCAAATCGGGCAATACGATTTCCGCGCCTCCGTTTCCTGAATTATCTCCGTTATTTCCACTATTACAAGCGGCAAGTGATAAAACGCAAATAAGCGCAAGAATTAAAGCAATAATCTTTTTCATAATCTTATCCTTTTGCGTTATTAAA